>JAVBPR010000011.1:0-36813 GCA_031549485.1 Eubacteriales bacterium
AGCACAAAATGCGCGCCGATATGGTAAAAAAACTGCGCAAGGAACTGTCGCTTCCTGTTGCGATAATGATTGACACAAAAGGCCCTGATATTCGCGTTGGGCGCTTTAAAAACAACTTTGTAGAGCTTCGCGGCGGAGACCATTTTACCCTTACCGGCAAGCAGATAGAGGGCGACAACTCGATTGCGTCGATAACCTATCCCGAAATGGCCGCAAAGGTTAAAAAAGGCGATATAATAATGATGGACGACGGCCTTATAAAAACACAGGTTTTGAATATAGCCGACGGCGAGATAGAATGCCTTATAATTGACGGAGGCATACTTGCGAATAATAAAAGCGTAAACGTCCCCGGCGTAAAACTTCAGATTCCGTATGTCCGCGAAAAGGACGTTGAAGATATTCTTTTTGCAATTGAAAATGATTTTGATTATATCGCCGCTTCATTCGTGCGGAGCAAGGAAGATGTTGAGGATATTAAAAAACTTCTTTCGGAAAACGGCGCTGAATCAATGAAAATAATCGCGAAAATCGAAAACAGCGAGGGAATAGAGCATATCGACGAAATTCTCGATATCTGCGATACAATAATGATTGCGCGCGGCGATATGGGCGTGGAACTACCATTTAAAGAGCTTCCCGCAATTCAAAAACGGCTTATCAAAAAAGCACAGGCGCAGGGCAAAAAGACGATAACGGCAACCCAAATGCTTGAATCGATGATAAAAAATCCACGGCCGACAAGAGCGGAAATAAGCGACGTCGCTAACGCGATTTACGACGGAACAAGCGCTATTATGCTTTCGGGAGAAACGGCTGTCGGAAATTATCCGGTGCTTACCGTTAAAACCATGCATGAAATAGCAGAAACAACCGAGAAAAGTATTAACTACAATAAGCGGTTTGTCGAATATAATCAGGATTATACAAAGCATATTTCCGAAGCGCTCGCCCATGCAACCTGCTCGCTTGCGCGAGATCTATCGGCGGCGGCGATTATAACTCTTACAAAGACCGGGAAAACCGCGCGCCTTGTTTCAAGGTATCGCCCGCAGGCGGTTATAATTTCTTTTACCCCGGAATTTAAAGTTTATAATCAAATGGCGCTTTCGTGGGGATGTATTCCGAAAATGCTTCCGCTTATGAATAATTCGGATGAGCTTTTTGATAAGGCTATTGAATCCATCCGCGACTTAAATATACTGAAAGAAGGCGACTTTTTTGTCTATACGGCGGGAACTCCGCTTGGAAAAGCCGGAAATTCGAATTATTTAAAGGTCGGCCGGTTTGAAGCAAAAGCAGAGCAAAAATAATACAGCCTTTTAAGGCTGTACATAAAAAATAAAATCAAAAAGCAAATAAAAAATCCCCAAAGCCTTGCGGCTTTGAGGATTTGGCAGGGGCAGAAGGATTTGAACCCTCGGCACGTGGTTTTGGAGACCACTGCTCTACCAACTGAGCTATACCCCTATTTGCAACGAAGTTAATTATATCTAAGATTTTTTTTGATGTCAAGGCAAGTTTCGATTAAAACATAGAGGACAAGATGAAAAGAATTCTTCACATAATCATAATAATTTTCGCGCTTTTGGCGGCGCTTGTCTTGGCGGGCAGCACATTTGGTGTTTTCCCGCCCGAAGAACCTGCGCCCGAAGAGCCGATTCCGGACATAGAAGAAGAAATAACATACGAGGTTGTTTTGCCCGGCGGAAACAACCCGGACAGCGCATTTATGCGAGAATCCGCGCCGGAAAGATATTATCCGACGACCGAGCTGAAGTTTAAAGCGGGCAAGTATGACGGCGGCGAAATTATCGCTTATCTCGGATACTTAAACGATTTTTATGATGCGAAATACGGGTTTTGTGACAAAAACGGCAAAATTATTTCAGATCCGTATTACAGCAGCGTCACCGTTGCGAAGCGCAAAGATGAAAAACTTTATATCGCCACGAAGCAAATTGGGGAAGACAAGAAAGAAATCGATATAATCACGACAGACGGAAAAAAAGTGCTTGGTTATGACGATTATTCTGTTATGTTTGATTATAATAGCAATATTGACGGGATTTCGGGAAATGTCAGCAGCTCTGATTATATTTGCGTCGCAAAAAACGGAAAATGGGGCATAATTGATTTTACCGGCAAGGAAATTATCAGACCAAAGTATCCGTATAAAGTTTTCTTCAATGAGGGAATCGGCGCAGTATTATCCGCTGATAAAAAAAGTTATTATTACGTAGATGACAAAGGATTTGGAGTCATCGAAAAAACTTTTATTTTCGACGATAAGGCCGACAGCGAATATATGTTTATTAATAAACTGTTTTACAATGGCGTCGCAGTTTTTTGTGAAAACGGAAAATACGGAGCGATTGATAAAACAGGCGCGATAATTATTCCCGCGGAATACGATTATTTAGAGCCTTTTATTTACGGGATGTCGGTCGCGAAAAAGAACGGATTGCAGGGTGTTCTCGGCGCCGGCGGAAATATAATATACGATTTTTCAGTTGAATATTTATATGTTGTCGGTGAAAATTTAATAAACGTAAGCGATGAAAAAGGAACGCTTAAATATATTGACGGCACCGGCGCGGAAGTGTTTCCGAGCGCCGCCGACGATTCGGGATACGAATACGAAACTAAAAACAATACAGACACGATAATCAAAAAAGACGGCCGCGAATTATATCTTGAAAACGCTATTGTTTACCAGCTTCTTGACGATGAACATTTTTTGGTAAAGAAAACAACATTATCCGAAGACCCGATGACCGGAGCGGAAACGGCGGATGATATTTTTCAAGTTATAGATTTTAATAAAGGTCTGATGGCGGAATTTGATTGCGAATATGCGACCGGTTATGGCTCGCTTATTTTGACCGAGGATGGAAAAGGCGGCGGATTTCTTTGCGATTTCACCGGCAAAAAGGTAAATGAAGATCGCCTGGATTGGCTATACAGGGGCTTTAGCTATTTCCCGGCAAGAGGAGAAAGGTATGTCGGCGCGGTTGATGAAACCGGCGCGTGGATTATAAGGCTGCCATTCTTTGCGGAGGACTAAAGGAGGCTATTTTTATGAAAAAATTTACAGCAATATTACTGCTTGCGGCAATCATGATTTTACCGTCGGGCTGCGTAAAAACCGCTCCGTCGGAGCCGCAAGAGCCTGACAATAGCGTGAAATTCAGTTTCACAAAGGAAAATATGCCGAAGATAGACGGCTCGACTGCGACAATCCCGCTTGCCGAGGCGGTTTATTCGGTGCTTCTCGGTGTTCCGAGGGCGGAAGCTGCCGGCATGGTGGAATTTTCGGGAACGAATTCGGCATATAAAGAGCTTGCCGATAAAAATGCCGATATCCTTTTCGTGTATGAAAAGCCGGGCGACGCGCAGCAGTACATCGACGAAAAAGGGGTGGAGCTCGAATTTGCCGCTATCGGAAAAGACGCGCTTGTCTTTCTCGTGAATTCGAAAAATTCGGTAAAAAACCTCTCGGCAGAGCAAATCGTCGGGATATACGAGGGCAAAATCACCTCATGGAAAGATGTCGGCGGAGCAAAAAGCCTTATAAAAGCGTTTCAGCGAAACGAGACCTCGGGAAGCCAAACACTTATGAAAAAACTTGTTATGAACGGCAAAGAGCTTATGAAAGCGCCAGAAGAATGGGTGGCGGGAGAGATGGGCGAGCTTATCGATTATGTTGCGGCGTATGAAAATTCGGCTTCGGCTATCGGATATAACGTATACTATTACGTTTCGAAAATGAAAAGCGATCCGAATATCTCGATGCTGTCGGTAAACGGAATACTTCCCGAAAAAGCGAGCATCGAAAACGGAAGCTATCCATTTGTGAATGATTTTTACGCCGTTATTCGTAAGGACGCGAAAGAGGGCAGCCCGGAGCGTATTTTATTTGACTGGATACAGTCGGCGGCAGGGCAAAGCCTTATCGACGGCGAGGGTTACGCAAAAGCAAAATAATCATATATAAACGACATCGGAGGTATTATTTATGGGAGAAGTGATTGCGGCAAGAACGCTAAACGAGCTATACATTATTCTTGATATAATGTTTCTCTGTTTTTTTGCGTTTGTGCTATGGAAAAACAAACAGTACACAGCTATAACGGTCGGGCTTTTGGCAGGGCTGATATATTTTGTGGTTGATTACGGCGGGTTTTATCTGCTTTTGGGAACTCGGACGGTCGAGGGCGCAAACCCGTTTCTTTTCCTCTTTTGGCTTTCAATGAGCTATGGATTTACGAATTTCGCGTGGATATGGCTGTGGCTAAATAAAGACGGAAAGCGTCTTGAGTGGTCGCTTCTTATAATTGCCGGATGGTTTACAACCGCGCTTTTATCGCAAAATTTCGGCGGAAATACAGGGGTTATTTCGATAGCGCGCGGCACCGACAGTTATCACGGAATCATGGCGATAATTCTTTTCGTCGGCTATGCCTATCTTATTGTCAAGAATCTTGCGGAAAAAGACAAGGAAAAACGCGCGCCGATTCTCGATATACTTATCATCGGCGTATTAGTTCAATTCTCATGGGAATTTGTCTTGCTTGTCACCGGAATTCGCCCGCAGGGGATTATGCCGCTTATTGTAAATTCGCTGCTCGAGACGAATTTAGGGCTTCCATATATGTATTTAATTCATAAAGCGTATCAAAAAAGGGCTACTGCATCTGCACTTGTAGAAGCGACAGTTTAGGGTAAAAACGCCGTGCTTGATGGACGGCGTTTTTTCATAAAAATCACAATAAATGAAAAAGAGGAATTAAGATGAGTTTTGCGGCGGAAAGAGTTTTTTACCAGATTTATCCTTTGGGGCTGCTCGGCGCAGAAAAGACAAACAACTTTGAAAATCCGCCCGAGAATCGGATAAAAAATCTCGATGTGTTTTTGCCGCATATAAAGAAGCTCGGGGCATCTGCAATATATTTTTGCCCGATTTTCGAATCCTCTTCGCACGGATACGACACGGCGGATTTCACAAAAATCGACCGCCGGATAGGAACAAATGAGAGCTTTGCAAAGTTTGTAGGCAAGGCGCATAAAGAAGACGTGAAAATCGTGCTCGACGGGGTTTTCAATCATGTCGGACGGGATTTTTGGGCATTCAAAGATGTCAGGGAAAAAAGATACGACAGCCGGTATAAAGATTGGTTTTATATAAATTTTGGCGGCGAGAGCAATTACGGCGACGGCTTTTGGTATGACGGCTGGGAGGGGCATTTTGAACTTGTAAAGCTGAATCTTCATAATCCCGAGGTAAGGCAGCATATATTCGATTCGGTCGCCGGATGGATTGAAGAATTTGATATAGACGGGCTGCGCCTTGATGTCGCTTACAGCCTGCCGCTTGATTTTATTACCGAGCTTTGCGCACTTTGCCGCGCGAAAAAAGAAGATTTTTTCATGCTCGGCGAAGTGTTGCACGGCGACTACAACTTATTTGTCTGCGAAAACCGGCTCGAAAGCGTCACGAATTACGAGTGCTATAAAGGGCTCTATTCCAGCTTAAACGAGAGCAATTTGTTTGAAATCGGATATTCGCTGAACCGCCAGTTCGGACCGGAAACTTGGACGCTTTACAAGGGAAAACCCCTGTTTGGCTTTGTTGATAACCATGATGTGTC
This sequence comes from Eubacteriales bacterium, assembly GCA_031549485.1. Classification (GTDB taxonomy): domain Bacteria; phylum Bacillota; class Clostridia; order Oscillospirales; family Feifaniaceae; genus JAVBPR01. The sequence goes on from JAVBPR010000011.1 coordinate 5,652, forward strand.
AAGAGTGGCTTCGATTTTAAATTGCGAAAAAGATTTGCCGCTGATTTACGCGCTGCTATTTGCGATGCCTGGTATACCATCAGTGTATTACGGCAGCGAATGGAGCGAAAAAGGCAAAAAAAGCGACGGCGATTTCGCGCTTCGACCTGAGGTGGAAACGCCGCTCTGGACCGGGCTTTGCGATTATCTCGCGGCGCTTTCGGCCGCGCGTGAGCAAAGTTTGGCGCTTAGAAAAGGAAGCTATTTCCAGTGCCATCTTAATAACCGGCAGATTATTTTTGAGCGAAGGTACGGCGACGAGAGAATACTTTTCGCCTTGAATATTGATGACAGCGAAGCGACAATACATTTTAACGCAAACGCCGGCTGCGGAACCGACCTGATTACAAGCACAAAAATCGATTTCGGCGGCGGGCTCAAAATCCCGGCGAAAACAGCGTTTATCATAGGAGGAATGCACTGATATGAAGCTCATTGTCAACGCGGACGATTTCGGGCACAGTGACGGGATAAATAAGGGGATAATCAGCGCATATCAAAATGGAATCGTGCGCTCTACGACGATAATGGCGGGAATGGACGGATTTTTATCCGCGCTCGCTCTTGCCAAAGAAAATCCGGGGCTTGGCATCGGTGTTCATCTAACCCTTACCTGCGGCAAAAGCGTGGGCGGAGTTTATAAAACGATAACCGATGAAAACGGGTGTTTCTTAAAACTTGGAAAACTGAAAGAAACAGATGCCGATCCGCAGGAAATCGAGAAAGAATACCGCGCGCAAATCGAAAAGGTTATAAGCGCGGGAATAAAGCCCGATCATCTTGACAGCCATCATCACACACACAGGCTGCCCGCGGCATATGCGGTATTTATCAAAATGTGCAGAGAGTACAACCTTCCTGCGAGAATGTACGAAAAAGAGCCGGGAATAATTGCGCCGCAAGTTTTCGAAGAATCGTTTTACGAACGCGGCGCGACAACAGAAAATCTCAAGCAGATACTCTTAAAACATAGCGGCGCGGAGTCGCTCGAGCTCATGTGCCATCCCGCTTTTCCCGATGACGCGCTTAGGGCGTCAAGCTCCTACTGCGATTTTCGGGCGACCGAGCGGCAAATTCTCGAAAGCGATGAAATAAAAAAATTCATAAAAGAGCAAGGCATAACGCTTGCGACATTCGGTCAGCTTTAAATAGAGGAGAAGGAAGATGAAAAGGGCTTTTGCGCTTATTTTGGCGATGATTATTTTTGCCGCGGCCGTGAATTTTTCGGCAAAAGCGGCGGAAGAACCGATAAATAATATCGTTTTCGAGCCGGTTTCGGGTGGGAAATTCATATACTGCAATAATCCCGAAATGATCGGAAATGCCCATCTCTCATCAATCGAAAACAGCGCGCCGATGTATTTGATGACAAATAAAGGGCTGCGCGAAGATAACTATACTCTCTTTTTTTCGCACTCGAACGTGACCGATTATGATATCGAAGTCGATGTGCAGTTCAAGGCGAAGGGGAAAGCGGTAATCGAAATAAGCGCGGCCGGATTTGAGGTCGCGCACAATAACGACACGGCGTGGACATGCCTAAACAGCCTTGCCGATTACCGCCAGGCGCCGATAAAGCAGCTTGACGGACTTCGCGAATATGTTCCGAATAAGTTTGCGCCGGTTCGAATCGAGCTTGACGGCGACAGCCGATGGATATCCGAATTCCTTTATAATTTCAAAGAGCTCCACTATTTGCAGTGCGCCAGCCTTATGACAGATTTTAAAATCATCTCGGGCGAAGTTGAGGTGAACGTCGCCGCGCTGAAATTCAGCGGAACGCTCGGCGACAGGTCGAATCATTCGGAAAACGCGGCGGACGGGAAATATGTATCGCAGGACCATCAGATAAAAGGGATTGCGAGTTCGCTTCCGGCGGTCGAAACAAATTTAAATTTTGATATCACCGAAAATACCGCGCTCGGTGAAAATATCCCTTTCCGCATTTTTAATCAGTATTATCCGGACGGGCGGGTAAACGATAAATTCGCAACCCACCTAAACCCCTTGGCGGACGACTATTCGAAAGCGATTTTGTGCGAATCGGATATGCTTTGTTTTACATACAAAGACAGCGAAAAACTGAAACTTTATGGCAGTGCCGTGCCCGAAAGCGAAAAAGACGACCTTTGGGTTTTTGATACGAAGCACAGCGATGCGACTGCATATAAGGCGGGAATGCCTTTTGATATAAAGAATTTTAAGCCGAATTTTACGGTTGATAAAGATGCCAAGAGCATCGAAAGCCCGTGTATTTTAGGGAATTATCTCGTTTCGGAAAGGTATAATATCACAGCGAAAAACACGGCGGAAACGCAGAGGACATTCGAGTTTTATCTTAAAACCGGCGCCGATGTTCTTGTTGGGATATATGACGAAAACGGCGTTCTTTTAAATCCATTTACGATGGAAACGGACGGCGGGTTTTATCTCGACAAGCCATATACCTGGTATGAGAGCAAGAACGAGCGGGTGGCGGCGGTACCGCTGAAAAAAGGGGAGACAAAAAATTTTACGGTTGAGGTTATTTTGCCGACAAATAATTACGGCGGAATTCTTTGCAGCGCGCAGATTTCAAGCGAAATTCCGCAGTATCCGGGTTTTACCGAAACACCGCGCTTTGGCAAAAGCGAAAGAGTTAGTTATCAAGCGGTCGGCGACGAGTTTATAAAATTTGAAACCGGCGCGTTTTGGCGCTCAAAAGACACAAAAGAGTGGGAAAAAATAATAACGGATTTTGAGAAAAACGCCGAAATTCGTGATGTTATAACGTCTTTCGAAATAAACAGGGCGGGGCAGAACCAATACGCCTTTCGGTATAATGTGTATGATTTAGGTTTCGAGCCGCCGATATATGACAAAAACGCCTTTGCGGGAAAAATCTATCTTACCGATGAAAATCTGCAGATAACGGCGGAAAAAGATTTTAAAGAATATGTTTATGCTTTTGGATTTTCGCAGGGTAATTATTATGCTAAAACTAAGGGAAAAGTTTATATTTCCGCCGATTTTGAAAATTGGCAGGAATCCGTTTTGCCGTTTCCTTTAGGCAATCCTGAAAACACCGCCTTTGAGAGTAGTGAGCAAAGGCAAATCAAAAAAAGCGGTCGCTACTATTACTATTTCAAATCGCTGAAAAAAGATAATCGCGATATAGAAACAAAAAATATTCTTTCGGTTTCAAAAGACGGCGTATACTTTTTTGATTATTCGCTTCCCGACAGGCTTGTAACGGTTGACGGCGTGACCGCGGGAGAGAAGGAAATCACGGTCGATTGCAGGAGCGACACCTATACTTTTTCTCTGCAAAATATCGAGGAAAAACTTGCGTTTTCCGCGCTGATAAATTTTAACGGGACATATCTCGGTTTTGACGCTGTTCCTGTTGTAATTGACGGAAGCACGCTCGTTCCGATAAGGTTTTTCTTTGAAAAACTCGGCGCGGCGGTGGCGTGGGACAACGGTTTGATTACAGTAAATAAAGACGATAAAACAATCGTTTTCAAAATCGGAGACAAAAACTGCAAGGTAAACGGAAAAACCATCGAAATGACAGCGCAGGCAAGGCTCGTCGAAGAAAAAACAATGGTGCCGCTCCGCTTTTTGGCAGAACTGCTGTCCTATAATGTATCTTGGGCGGAAGCGACACGAACTGCGTATCTGACAAAGTGATATTACGGCAAAAAGGCTCATCTGTTTCCGCTTAAAATGTTTTGACTTTTGCAAATAGCCTATGTTATAATTCATAGGCAAGTGCTGTCCTAGCTCAGTCGGCAGAGCACTTCCTTGGTAAGGATGTGGTCTACTAAATGCTAAAGCTAGACGCACAAGGGATTACAGCATTTAGAAATTTTCGTTTTTGTAAAATTACACTATAAATTACACTATTTTTTCATCTATGCTGTTGTAGCTCAGTCGGTAGAGTACATCCTTGGTAAGGATGAGGTCGTCGGTTCAATCCCGATCAACAGCTCCAATAAAACAGCCTTAAACCAATGTTTAGGGCTGTTTTTTTATTTTCATCTTGTAGGCATTTCGACTCTTTTTCGGTGGTTTTTGGGATGGAAAATTTGCCTATATTTTGTTTCTTCTGCAATGACATCTTTTTGCTCGAAAATATCCGATATTCTTGATATTTGATCTTGCTGTGTTGTGCCAATTAAATGTGCGTAGTATTTAAGCGTAGTTTCAACATCTTTGTGTCCTAAAATTTCTGAAATTGCTTTAATTGATACATTCTTTTCGAGGCAGCGACATACAAAAGTATGTCGTAAAGCGTGAACTGTGATATGTTCAATTCCGGCAGCCTCAGTAACATTCTCAATATGATCTTTTAATCTTCGTGGTTCTATATATGATCCGACTGTTGAACAAAAGACGATTTGTTTTTGATTCCATGCGGACCCGGCAATAGATATTTCCTTTTCCTGTCGCTTTCGATGATCTTCTAAAATGGGAACGATTGTTGATAGTAAGGGGATATTTCTTTTTGACTTATATGTTTTAGGATTTCCAACTTTTAAACTGCTCTTTACATCTTTTGCCCCTTTCTTTCTGCTTACCGATTTACTTATATTAACTTGCATTTTTTCAAAGTCAATATCTTTCCATTCTAAAGCAAGCAACTCTCCTTTTCGCATTCCTGTTGCAAGTGCAAAGAGAAAAAATGCTTCCAGTCTGTGACCTTTGCACGCGTCCATGAATAAAGATTGTTCTTCAATAGACATAACCCGGATTTCGGGCGGTTTTGTTTTAGGTACTTTTGTTCCGATGAAAGGGTCAGATTTCATTATCTCTTTGAATTGTGGCAGCAAAAGAGCTTGTTTAATTGCGCCACTTAGCGGGTGTTTGATTTTTAAAATGGTTGAACCTTCAAGACCTAAAGCATTATGCAAATGGCTATATAAGTTTTGTATATCTACGGCTGTAAGTTCTGTCAACAAAATTGATCCAATTCTAGGTTTTAAATGTATTCTAATATTTCGCTCATAGTTGTCGTACGAAGAATCATCTAAAGTTAATGCAGCATAATCTCTTAACCATAAATCAAGCCATTCGCCGACGGTGAGGCCTTCAAAATCCTTCTGAGATTCTTTTATTTCTTCCTTTGTAAGTATTCCATTATCAACATCGTTTACTAACTGCTTTAAGGCTGTAACAGCTTTTGCTTTTGTATTAAGGCCCTTAGAAATTGAAAAGCCCTTGTATCTCACTATATATTTATTTGGCGCTAGTTCTTTAATTGATCCGCTTCCTTTATCACGGCGCAAATCTTCGGCCACTAATTAACCTCCTTTTTGTGCTGCTTTTTCTATCCATTTCTGAAACAGATCGGCGGGAATGATGATCCTGTTTCCCACAAGGATAGTTGGAAACCCTTTACTTCGCACTAACTTGTATGCGCTGTTTCTGCCGATACCCATTAGTCGTTGCAAATCATCAACTGTGTAGAATTTAACTTCGCAGGTTTCCATTTGTATCTCCTTTCATAAATAAATAATGGCCCCGTTCCAAAAAACACAAAGAAATTGAGCTCTTTGGGACGGGGCCGCGCCACGGCAAACATAATTTGATAATCACATAAACAGATTTTTAATGTATGCCTAGGCGCGACCATACCCCCCGTTTATTCAAATTAACAACAGGATAGCCAGCCTTTGGCTTCGCAGCGGCAAGCTTGTCCCACTGCCGCGAAAAGGCCTCATAGGAATTTCACCTCCCCCCATGCTTATGGGGAGCCGCCCCTCTCTGTGAAGATAGCCGGGCGGAAGTATCATTGTAATTTATGCGGGTCTTCGCGCGAGGTTGCCAAACCTCATTATTGCTCATGATGCCTTTGAGGGAATAAACCCTCGGCGCTGCCAACGCAAGGCTGATAGCCGCTCGCCGCATAAAATTGTAACTATACTGCTTTCTATTTAGTTGTGACAGAGGTTTTGGGCCTCTACTTATAACTGTAAAAAAAGTGGGTCATCGGGGACAGTTTTTCATAAAATTTTTTATTTTTTGTATAGCGCGAAAGTATTTTTTCTTTATGCTGTCGTATGTAAACCCTAATTCCGCAGCTACTTCGCGTAATGAAAAACTTTCTGTAACATGTAATAAAACGATTCTTCTTTCTAAAGCTGTTAATTGTGATAAAGCATAATAAAGCTTCGGATCGTCGATTTCGTCCATTATATCAAACCTAGATGAAAAGGGAACGGCTACAAGCGAATCAAAGTCAGCGTCAATATAGCGTTCCAGTAAACCATAAAAACAACGATCACGGTAAAGTTGGCTTACTTCAAAAGCTAACAGTTCTTTTATATCTGCTTCGCTAATTCCTGCATTTCTTAAAATTTCAGCTTCTTCGATATGCCGTTTCCATATATCTGATAATTCTTTTTTATAATTAAAAAACATAAAAACCTCCAATAAAAATTGGAGGCTAGGCTCGTTTTGACATAAAACGAACCAGCCCCCGGTCATTCAACACAAGTGAATAACCGGGGGCTATGGGTACCTAATATAATAGTAAAACCAACGTTTTAATGCGTGGCGCTTAGGTGTGATTTTTGTATCAGTTAATCACACCCGGCAATATTTTGCTGACCTATCAAACTTTTCCCCTTTAACACCCCTGCAAAGTGTCGTAGAAGAATTATAATTGCAGTTTTATGTCGATTTATGGGGAATAATGGTTTAGCTGTTAAATAAGAATCTATTGATTTACGAAAAAAACAGGTTTTCTAATAATTTTAAAACCGGTCGAGAAGGCTTCTGTAATGCTTACGTTGTTTTTGCCAGCGTTACAATGGGCGACAAGTGGGCTACCGCTATTATCAAAGCCCACAATAATACCTAAATGATTTTCGTTACTTTTCATAGTACCGGGCTGTGCGAAGTAGACAATATCACCGGGCTCGGCGAGCTCCCATTTCGTAGCAATAGAATATGACCAAGCGTAAGAAGCACTGCTCCAACCTTTAACGCCGATTTGAGCAAAGCACCAACCGAGATAACCTGAACAGTCAAGCCCAAAGGGGCGAACAGTGCCGGAAGTGCGGCTACCTGCGGCGGTTACTTCGGTTAACGTGCCCCAACGGCTATCCCAACCCGAAACTTCGCTCTTCCCACCCCAAAAGTACGCTACTTTGCCCTCTAATGAAAGAGCGGCAGTAACAACGCTTTGTCGGCTTAAATCAAGCCCTTCAAGTGACTTCATAAGTGCGGCTACTTCCGCAGGCGTTAGAGTTGAAAGAGAAGAACATAAGATGTCCAGCATAAGCAAATAATTTTCCGGTGACATTAATTCATTTAGCGCCTCGTTTTGATCTGCGTTAAAGTGGTAAAGTTGCGCCCCATCTTTATATGAAAGGCTATCTATAATAATAGTTAAAATACGATAGATGTAACTTTCTGTTGTTGTGTTTCCTTCATCATCAGTAACAGTAGAGCTTCGCGTTTCTTCTTTAATAGATGTTTCAAAGGGTGTCATATCCCAAAAAACGGTTTTTAAGCGCGCTTCACGGTCAGCGTCGAGCGTTATAACATCGGTATTGGCTTCGTCAGCCATGGTCGTTTTTACGGAGAATACGGCTATAACATCAGTCCAATTATTAATTGCAGAATTTGTTTCGCTGCCATCAAAAATCAATTTATATTCGTCATGTTGCGTAGTTGTTTTTACCGTTTCTATTTTGTCGGCAAGTTCCGTGTTTGTTTCATTGATAATTTGTGAAAGCGTTTTTATATTTTCGCCGGTTTCGCTTGCAGAGAAAAATACTCCGAAAGGAGAGGCTACTACAGCCCCTATTATGGCAACAATTAATAGAATGGGAATAAGCACACCGCCTGCGCCAATTGCTATCGATATTAACCCTTGTATCGCTGCTTTTGCCACACGCGCAATAGCTACAGCAACTCTTTTTGTGTTTTTTGCTGCCTGCTTCGCAGCTTGCACTGATCGCTTTGCCGCTGTTTTTGCTGCCCGTATTCTTTTCTTTGTTTTGTTTGCTTTCTGCGCGGCAGATTGCAGTTTTTTAACTTTTGATATAGTTTTTTTAGCGTAACCCCTATTTGAATTAAACTTCATTGACGATTTAGTTCTTTGAGGGTGTGATGATCTAGGCGAGTTTACATTTCGCCCAGATTGAAATTTTTTCACGATGTCATGTGATTTTCCCGGTCTTAATTTCTCTAGCTCTTTTTTTCTTTGTATGTTTACCGTTTCGTTTTTTGGTGAGGAATGCGAAAACGGCCTAGCATTTTCGCTAGGCCGTTTTCGATTTTCTGTGTATTTCTCAGGTCTTTTTTTAAACATTTTGCCTGCTGCTTGTTGTCCTTGTCGCGTAGAAGTTTCCGCAGCTTTTGTTATTTTTGCTTCTGCGTATTGCGTGCCTTGATTTCCGGCATTATCTTTGTTGCCCGAATCGAAATTTTTTTGTGCGGCGCGATAACGCTCTATTGCCGTTTTTTTCGCTTCACGTGGCAACGCGGCACTTTTACTTAAAACCTTAGGGATGAATTTTGTGTTTTTTGTTTTAGGTGTGTTCAATTTCTAATTCCTCCAATAAAAAACCGCCCATAAAGGGCGGTATAAATCAAATTGTTGTTTTGTAACTTTCAATCTTGTCTGGTAATTCATTTAAAATAAATTTAAGAATATCATTAAATAACATAAATGAGTAAGTTTCTTTCGTATTAAAACTCCAACCCCAAAAAATATTATGAAATTTAGATTGAAGTTCTAATGGCATTTTCTGATAATCTTCAAGGTTCATTAGAAACAAAATGCGAGGAATTTTTTGATGTGTAGTTTTATTTCTTGATATAACTAACTTATCCCAAAAGTCCATTTTTCTTATTTGATCTGCATATGATATTAACGTTTTATCGTTAGAATGAGTTAATATATCAACCACTCTATCGATTGAAGATATGAAGTTTAAAAATTCAACGGTTAACAGGCTATAAATCTTCTCTTTATCTTTATCGTTATATTTCTTCATATTATCTATCGGATATTTTTCTAATGTAGAGAAGAGTTCTTTTAAATTAACGCCGCAACAATTTATAGACATTTCTACACTATAAAATAATTCTTTCTGCTTTTTTTTCATAATGGCTCCTTTCATTAAATTTCTATTTATTTACAATTATATCATAAAAAAGCCGCCTTATTAAGACGGCTCATAATAAGATATTCCAAGTTTTATTTCTTCTATTTCATCATTTGTATATTTTGCTGCTATTGTATAATCACTAATAATGAATATGACATTGCTTGAATTAAAGGGGATTAGCTTTCTGTTTTGAAAATCCACAAGTGAAAAATCTAATCTGATGCCGTTTGTTTTGCATTTTTTTAAGTATGACCGTATGCAGCTAGTGCACATTGATTCTTTCATTTTTTCTATTGATAAGCCTGTTATTTTCTTAGTAGGCGTATCAAATTTTGAGAAAGAATCTAAACAAAAAGTAATATGATATGAGGGGCTCTTATCAGGAATAAAACACATAAACTCTGGGTTGTCATCACTATTGCCGAGAGAAATATCGGTATAGCTGAAAGTGTTTAAATTAAGTATACCAACCTTAGGCTTTCCCCAACGCTTAGATATTGTATAATCCGGGTTATCACTACAAATATAGCAATTATCTTTTGCAAGAGGAGAAGCTATATCCTCGGCAGTATAAAAACTTATTAGTTGTCCTCGCTTAACAGATACAAAGGCAGTCGTAGAAATTAATAAACGATTAAAAATATAAGTATTAGAAAGTTGATACTTTTTAAATTTATTTTTTTCATTTGTTGTACTCGCTCAAATCAAATTTTATTATTTCTATTGATTTGCCTTTGGCGTATTCCACAGTATATTTAGAGCCTCCATTAATTTTAGGGCTATATACTGCAATAAGGTAATCCGCGTTATCAACCATATATCTATTGCGAATATGATAAACGCCTTCAACTCGACGTGGCGAAACCATTACCACTTCATCACAACGGCTTAATATAGAGTTATATCGCTCTTTGTCAGCAAGCTGCCACGTTTTTGCCTGCTGCGGAAAAGGAACAGCAGCAATCAGTTTAATATCAGGATATAAAGTTTTTAAAGATATAACACATTCTGCCGCGTATGTATCAATGCCTTGCGCCATGCCGGATAAGAAACATTTTACGTTTTTTTTGGTAATTAAATATTTAACTTTTTGTGCAAGGTCATTCTTTAATCTTATACAGTTATCAGCCCGTTCGTTAAAGCCCCAAGGTAATTTTTCCGAGCGACAACCTGTAAACGCACAGGTCAATGCTTCATTTATCACTTCTTATTTCCTCCCAAATTTTGTAGCGTTATTGATAGTTCAAAGCTGTCAGTAATATTCACGGTTTTAAAACCGTTATATTTATTAATAATGTCTACCATGCTTTGAAAGCCGAAACCGTGGCCTGTGCCTTTGTCGCTTATCAAGTTTCCGGCTTTATCCTGCTTAGGCGCTTTACTTACCGGATTTTGAATATGTATCAGTAGCCAGTTTTCTCTATAGGAAAATTCGGCTTTTATTATTTTGATGCTTGCTTTCTCGGTAGCCTCGATTGCGTTTTCAAGTGCGTTTCCCCAAAGAGAGCAAAGGTCGAGAAAAGCTATCCACGGAATAACTTTCGGAAGCCTGCCGCTAAAGTCGAAAACAATATCGGGCGCACTATTCAGTTTTTTATTATGTATCACGGCATCAATAACCGTATTGCCCGTAAAGCCAAAATTTGCGGTGCTGATTTTTTCTTTTAGAGAAAGCGTTGTATCGTCTGTATACCCTAAAGCTTCCATAATATTTAACACGTGCTTAGTGTCATGGACTAAAGGAGCTATATATTCGTAATGCTTCTGCATTTCATCAAAATACTTCTCGCGTTCGTGGTATAAAATTTCGATTGATTCCTTGTTGTACCGATTCCGCTCTGCGGCGAGAAAACACCACATCGCCACCGCGAGAAATACCGCCATTGTTATAAAAAGCCACTCCGGGTGATTATAGTAGGGTGATTCTTCTTTAAATGGTGTAAACAGAAATAAAATAAGAAATATTGCCACAGGGATAGGGAACAGCTTCATTTGTTTATTGAGATCTGCCGGCCACAATTTAATAAAGCAAAAAATAAAAATAACTAAGAAAAGATGTGAAACTATCGACATGATAATTTCGATAGGTGCGGTCAAAGTAACCGTTTGCAGTTCCCACCAGCCGAGAACATCAAAAAGCGAAATGGTTAAACTATCACATAGAAACAGGAAGTCGTAAAAAACTAAAGAATAAATAAACTTTTCCGCAAAAGTGCCTTTATAAAAAACTGCCATTACCGTGAGGTCAGCTATAAAGTTTAGAAAAAACCGGAATATCAAATTATCGGTTATCAGGTACTTTGCAAGCTGTGCGGCAAAAGTAATTAATACTAAAAATAAAAAGTGGGTATTCCATCGCCTCGGTAACAAGCGCCTGAGCATATAAACAAACACAAAGGATTCAAAAAGATAAAAAATACCGATAAACATTGTTTCAAGCATATTGCAGGCGCCAGCACGAAAGTTCATCTTCCAGTTCAGATTTTCGGCGCTGTGAAACTGGAAGCTGTAAATCATTTTCAAAGATTAACGAATTTTTATTAACATAGCGGACATATTGAAGATTGATGATATCCTTGCGGTTAATGCGATAAAAGCCTTTGCCGGTAAGGATTTTTTCATACTCATTTAAAGATTGATAAGTAACGTACTGCGTGCCGTCCACCAAGTGAACAATAATAGGTATCCCTTGCCGCTCGATATTAATAATGTGGGATAGCTGAACATATACAGCCGTTCTCTCCGTTTGGATAAACAGGTTTTCTTCGCTTGACCGTAAACGCACCCGGTCAAGATTTGCCTTTAGCTGTTCAATTTTTATTGGCTTTAACAAGAAATTTACCGGGAAAAATTCATAACAAGGCAAAGCGTAATTAGCGTGGTCGGTCAAAACGATAATCGCTAAATTGGGCCGTATTAGTCGCAGTTCCTTTGCGGTTGCCAGTCCGTTAAGCGTAGGCATAAGCATATCGAGGATCACGCAGTCAACACTGTTCGCCTTAGCAAGGTAATCAATAAGGTCAAAGCCCTTATCAAATGTAATTACGCGGTCTTTTGGATTGATTTTTCGTAAGATATTACGGGTGTTTACAAGTTCTCCGTTTTTGTCGTCACATACTGCAATAATCATATTTTTCTCCCTCTCTTTTTTCATTCGTAAGCTTTAAAGCGATCATTCGCGAGGTCACCGGTTTTAATTCAGAAAATAGTGTTAACTTCTGAACTAGGGGGTGACAGAATGATTGAAAAGCTGGCAAACAAAATTAGCTGGATTTTGTTTAATCATAAAATTATTGAAGAAAACGACAGAGAGTTAGTGGAATATGGGCTATTTCATATAACATCAAGCGCGCTGCATATTATTTTGCTGCTCGTTGCAGGCCTGCTTTGTTCTGCACTCCCTCACATAGCTATTTACTCGCTGTTTTTTTGTACGCTTAAACAGAATATCGGCGGCGCACACGCGGCAAAGCACTGGGCCTGTTTATGGGGGTTTACATTTATGGCGCTTGCTTTTGCGCTAATAGGCAAGTGGATTCCGGCAGGAACTTACTCTTTGTTTTTGCCTATCGCCTTATCTGATTTAGCGAGAGCACTTATTGTTTGGAAAGCCCCGGTAATGCACCCGAACGCGCCGGAGCAGCCGAGGGAGAAGTTGAAAGAATTTCGGGAGAGGGCTATTAAAATAGTTATTGTTCAGTTAGTAGTAATCTGTACCCTTTTATTTTTTGATCAGCTTGCCGTATTTGCCCTGTGTGCTTCTTTCGGAAGCATATCGGCAGCGGTTTCGTTGATAATTCCAATCAAAGGGGGTGAAATAGAATGAAAGAACTTCATAGAGTAGCGCTAAAAAAAAGCTCGTCCGTTATTAAAAATGTAGCCGAACGGTCCTACATTTCAACGCTTTGCAGAACATGGCTTTATCAGCCTAAAATGTCTAAAAACTTGTTTGCGCGTCCAAGCGTTAAGGAAATCAAAGCTGATTAGTAAAAGTACAAATTAATGCTCATTGCCCTCAATAAATATTGAGGGCAATTTGATTATACATTATAATTTAATGTTTATCAATCGCAAAATACGATTCAAACATTAAATAATAACGATTTTCGCAATTGAAACGAAAAATATTTTATAATTTTAGTAAGTTAGGTGGTGATATAATTATGATTTTTAGTGAGCGCATATCAGAATTAAGAAAAGATAGACGAGTACAACAAAAAGATTTAGCGCCTATTTTAGGTGTTGAAGTTCAAGCGCTTGGTAATTACGAGAGAGGGCTTAATGAGCCAAGTTTTGATGTAGTTGTAAAATTAGCTGAATATTATAATGTTTCACTAGATTATCTTTTTGGTATCACTGATGAAGAAATAGAACTTGATAGAAAAAATGTAATTGTATTGCCTAAAGGGTTTCCGGAAGATGAGAAAGAAAAAGTATTACATATTATAGATTTAGTAATAAAAGCACAAAAATAACCTCACCTTGTTTAAAAGCAAGATGAGGTTATTTTGCAGTAGTAGATATTATTTTGATTTTTCAATTCGCTTATTAATATCATATAAAAAAGCTATTGGTTCTCTCTTTTTCTCTATATATTCTGCGATGTGCTGAGCTGTAAAAGTAAATATGCTTGCACTCAAAATAAAGCTCGTCGATACTAATTCTAAAGGACTATTTTTTAATGTGTTTATTATAGAAGCTGAAGAGGTAATAATTGTTGTCAAACTACCTATGCTGGTAAGAACCCCATGTTTTTTTAAGGCAAAAGAATAATCTTCTAAATTTTTTTCTATAGTTTCTATTATCTCGTTTTCGGATTTATTAGTAAACTCCGTATTTAACCATCTTCTTAATCTTTTTATACTGTTGTGGCTATTCTTATCTTTCCTTATTTCTAAAATTTGTTTCCAACTAAGATTTTCTTCAAGTGCATTTGGAATATTTGTTATACAGACTTCTAAGGCACTACTCTGTCTGCTATTATATAAATTAACTTGTTTTTCTATATATTCAAAAGTTTTATTAGGTTCAAAAACCTTTTCATATACTTCTATAGGGGTGTAATTTAACCAGCTTAAGCTGCGTTCAAAAGAAGTCTTTTCTATAAAAATCGGAACAATTTCAATGTCAAAGTTTTTCCTCATATTTTCAACTATTTCAAGCATTGCAGCATTTCTACTTGATGAAAATAAAAATTCAGGAGGATTTTTTGTTTCGTTAGATATTTCCGTTATAATCTTCTTTTCTAATATATCCCATCTTATATTATTTTTCATTCCTCGCCAATACCACTCTGAATAATCAATCCATGAATTTTTACTAGGAGCATCCACTAATATTTCGTTAGGTATATCATTAAAATAATCAGATATTTTAGGAATCCATAATTTATCGAAAAACAGTGCCGTTGTTTTTGGCTTATACATCCCTGTTGCAATGCTTTCGTTTTTAATTAATTGCATTTTTTTACCTCAACAATATTCAAATTCAAAAATATAGACTATTTGTATAGCCCCTTGCATTTAATTTTTTATTTGCGTTTTTTTAGGCTCTTTTATTTTAGAAAACTTAACAGCTTGGTCTATCTTGTCCATTAGTAAACTTGCAAATATTAATTTTTTAGCGGCGTCATTTTCGGTTATATATAGATTTTCATGTGCCTTAGGATTTCTTATGCCAGTCATTGCACCAGCAAATATATCCATATATCCTTGTTGCGTATCTTTACCGTTTTGACAGTTCATGTCTTCAAAGATCAGTAGTGGATCGTTTGGGGTGAAGGCTTTTCGCATTAAATCAGCACCGTCTTTTTCTTCTTTTCGCTCTTGCCGATATATTTCTTTTAATCGGCTATTTATTTCTTTAAATGCTGATTCAACTGCATCTGCATAATGACCATCTATAAATTTTTTCTTTGCAACATTAATAATGATTGAATGCACATAGTTCCATATATTATCTTTTGATGATATTACGGTAATTGCTTGTTCTTGTTGCCTAATTGGGTTAATTTCTATTTCACTATCCTCGTTAAGAGCATTTATTAAGCCGGATAATTTTTTGAAATCATCATATGTGCCATGACTAAAAAGCAAGCTTTTTTGACATCTTGATACAAAGGATGATTTTTTAAAGTACGTTCATTGAAAATCTTAATTTCGTTTACCCACTGATTAAATTCTACTGGCATATCTTCAGAAAAATCATTAATTCCATTATCTGATAATTCTTTAAGATTTTTGCTATAAATTTCTAAAATTACTTCTGCTTTATTAATAAAACTTTTTATTTTTGCGTTAACATCCATTACAATTTCCCTCTATAAATTCTATAATAATTAATTATATCATAGTTGGGAAAAATAGGTAATTCGTATATAATAGCAATAACATAATTACGCTACTATAAAGTTGGAGCATATATGAAAATACTTGATTGTGAGTCTTTTGAAAGTACTTTATTCTCGATTAGCAATATTTGCGGTATTAGCAATTCTAACGTGACAGAATACTTATCGAGTATAAACGATAATAAGCTGTATAAAAAATATAAGAATAATTTTGGTTGGTTTAGCGATATTTTAGTATACGATTTCGCAAAGAAATTCAGCGTTGAAATAGAATACGATAATTTGTGTTGGTTCCATCTTGCAAGAGTTAATGATAGCAAAGATATATTAACAAAAGGGATTTTACCTTTGAATGAAGCGCTAGAATCTATTTGGAACCAAATAATTACGCTCATTAATGGCAGAATTGCGATAGATGATATTTTGCAAATGAAACATAGCAGCAATATAAGCGGCCATAATGAATGGCTTTATAAGTTTAAAACAGCAGATAAAGAACATTTCGGTCCGTTTGCAATGTTAGTCAGAGAAGCTGCATTTAATAATAAAGAAATAGGAAACTATAATTATCTTGAAATGCCAGAGATAGTAAGAGAAATTATAATTGGTATAAAGAAAAAGTACGATTTAGATTTATATGACGATTACATTAATTCAACAGAATCAGTCATAGTAAAATTTAACACTCCTGTGTCCTTAGCGAAATGCTCTCATTACTTAGGCATAGCTCTTTGTTATTTATACCACCGCATAAAAAATGAAAAATTTTCGTCTGATTCTAATATGACCTATAATGGAAAAGGAATTGGAGTCTTGCCAAAAGATATAGTAAGTATTGAAAAACTAAAACTTTCAAAAGCAGATTTTGAAGGAAACAGCTTTTTTAGTGTATATTCAAGTTAAATATATTCTTTTGGCATAAAAGAAACCTCATCTTATTAAAATAAGATGAGGTTTTTATTTTGTATTATTCTATGTACTATCATCCTATATAATTAATTCGAGTGATTGAAGATAGTGACGAATATCTTTTATCAATTGTGCTTGTTTTTCTTTTATTTCAGTTGTTCTTTGGTAAGCATCAAGTGGCATGCGTTCTTTTTCTGCTTGGCTTGCCATAATACCAACATTCCAACGTCGTTCAAAAGCATTTGTTTGCTTCATACATAGGCCAAATATCTCATTAAATTTATCATAAATATCTTCTTGAATAAAAGGTGCGTTTTTTCTTAATACATCTTGTGCCACTATCAATGAAGCATTCGCCTTATTGTATGATTCGTTTTCATATTTTTTTCTGGCTTCCTCATCGACAGGAACGGCAGCAAATTCAGGGGCAATGAAATACGCATCTCTGACTAAATTTGTAAATGCTTCGTGTAGTTGTTTAAAAATCTCAAATTCGGTATCAAAACGAGCCTTGCTGACATGATTTGTTTTGTTTAGGCTATTCTTATAATTTTCAAGTTCCTTGTTGAGTTTCAATTCATATTTTGCAGATAATTTTTCTGCAATTCTGTTAGCCCAAAACTTAGCGATAAATGTTGATATTCCAACTATTATAACGCCTGCTCCACCGAAAGCCGCAACGACTTTGACTATAATTTCATATATGTCCATTATGTATCTCTCCTACCCTCGATAATGTAAATTATTTACATTATATCATAAAACGGACTGTCGTTCATTGTATTTATCTTCTCTTTTCTGCATAGCCTATGAGCAGTGGGGAGAGGATTTTTTATGGCAAAAACTTTTGTAGAAGTAGTCGTCAGGTATGATCTTGACGGCAATTATAAACCGGTTGCGTTTATAGCTCAAAGCGGCAAAACTTATGAAGTTGAATGTAAAGAAGTTACTCGCGCTGCTTCCTTAAAATCCGGCGGGCAGGGTATGCGTTATAAGTGCAAAATCAAAGATACGCAAACGTTTGTTTATCTTTTTATCGAGTATGATAACCGGTGGTTTGTCGAGAAAGTAGAATGATTGGCATATTTTACCGAACAAATGTTCTTGTTTTTTAGAGCTGCCACGTCTATACTGTCGGTGTAGGGGAAAATAAAATATGGAACGGGTAATATTACATTCGGACTTAAACAACTTTTATGCGTCCGCTGAATGCCTTTACCGCCCGGAGATACGGGGTAAAGCGGTAGCCGTGGGCGGCGATGAGGAGCAGCGGCACAGTATAGTTTTGGCAAAAAACTATATTGCAAAGAAATATGAGATAAAAACAGGCGATACATTAAACGAAGCCCGGCAGAAATGTCCGGGTCTCGTTGTCGTGCCTACAAACATGAGGTTATATAAGCATTTTTCAAATGTTGCGCGCGATATTTATTACGATTATTCCGATAAAGTTGAAGCTTTTGGAATAGATGAATGCTGGCTTGACTGCACCGGCAGTGCCCACCTGTTCGGCGGGGGCAAGGCTGTGGCCGATAGGATAAGAGAGCGCATTAAAATAGAGCTTGGCGTTACTTGTTCTATAGGCGTCAGTTATAATAAGATTTTTGCAAAGCTCGGCAGCGATATGCGAAAGCCGGACGCCACAACGGTAATTTCACGAGAAAACTTTAAAGAGAAAGTTTGGCCTTTGCCGGTTGGCGATCTGCTCATGGTCGGCCCGGCAACACGCAAAGCCTTGCAAATGCGAAGTTTAAACACAATAGGCGACCTCGCTAGGGAAGATATGAATTATATTCAGTCATTTTTAATAAGCCCGGGGCGATGATATGGGGATTTGCTAACGGCTTTGATACTTCCCCGGTACGAGATATACCTGATCCTGAAAAAAGCATAAGCAATAGCCGAACTTTTCCATGAGATTTACTTACAAATAATGATGTAAAAATCGCTGTATATGTTCTTGCTGAAAGCGTTGCCGAACAATTACGCACCCTCGGCATTCATTGCCGAACAGTGCAAATATGGGTGCGTGATAAAGAATTATTCAGTTTTGAACGTCAAGGCACGTTAAATGATAGCACGAATCTCGCCGCCGTCATTGCAGATAAGGCAATGGCGCTTTTTAAACAAAACTATACATGGGAAAAAGGCATACGCAGTATAGGGGTTAAAGTGAGTAATCTGATTCCCGATGACGGTTTCCGGCAGCTTACATTTATGCCTGAATTACAAAAGCGGCAGCAGACCGAGCAGATAGAAAATACTATCGACACGATTCGCCACCGCTTCGGGCACTTTGCAATATCGCGCGGCATAATGTTGACCGATACAGACTTATCACAGTTTGACCCCATTGCAGAGCATACAGTTTACCCGGTGGGGTTTAGGGGATAAAATAATCCTCGCTACGTTAATTGCAGCGAGGACTATTTGCATAATAATTTTTCAACTTAATCTTCATAAAAAATGTTATTGATTCCTTTATTATTAAGCCTTAATACAAACTTATCAAGAGAATACTTCCAAAAAGATTTGAACCAGTTTTTATTACCGAAAATCTTAACAAGAAAAGGGCTTACTGAATAATAAAATTTTATAAAACTTCGCCCTAAAAATGTTGTTTTTAATATTTGATCTCTGAATCTTCGTAGTGTCCATACTTCCGGACAATCGTATGATCCATAAACCGCAGTGGCAATATAACAGCCGGAGTTTGCTTTTTTAATTCTTTGCTCATTGTATTTTATTGTTTCATCTCGTTTTTGCTGCATATGTTCTAGTAATATTTCCAGAGATTTTTTTGATTCGACAAAATTGACATGGATAAAATTGTTTATGTCTTCTTTTTCGCTTGCAGGAGCAAGTTCTAAAGCATATTCTGCATATAGACGAACATCTTTGCATTGAGTAATTTTATTAATTACATAGTCTATATAACCATGATAACCATAGTCAACAGAAAAATAACATGCTCCTATATAATATTTTTCAGAATTACCAGAATATTCTCCGCCAGAGCTAAAGGAATAATAATATTCAATTTCTTTACCACTAGAATCGGTATATATTTTGAGTTGGCAAAATTTATGAATGCCTTTTAAAGAAAGAGTCATCAACGCTTTCCATGCAAGATAGTCTTCGGGGTTAATCTCATCAATAATTTTTTGATAAATATCTAAAGCTTGTTGATATTTTTCTTCTTCAATTAGTTGTTCAGCACGTATGTGATAAAGTTGAGCTGATTCCCCACTATATATATTTACTACATCGGTATTAATATTATTAACAATGGAATAGTTTTCAATAGCTTTCTTGACAATATATGCTGAGCCGCAATGTTCGCAGATAGCGGCTTCTTGGGTATTATCAACTTTTATCGTAGCACCGCATTGTGTGCATTTTGCTAGTTGCAAGTCCATTTACTCTTTCCCCCAATTTTTAAAATAGTTATACATAATAATCTTATTGTCAAGGCTTGCCTAAGAAAAGTCAAGCTAGTCTGCATTCTTTATTTTTATAAACAAACTTTATACCTTATAATTTTACAATTTTCGTCATTTCATATATCATTGATATAAATAAATATTTATTGGGGGAGTAGGTATGAAGAAAAACATTGCATTTGTTTTATCGCTAATTTTTCTTTTATCTTTGCTAGGAGGTTTTGGGGCACAACTTCTAACAGCGGTTGCAGCCGATCATTCGGGAGTTCATGTTCCAGCACCAGAGGGATTTATTGAAATTTACACAGCGCAAGACTTAAGAAGCATTGATAGAAATTTAAGCGGCAATTATATTCTTATGAATGATATAGATTTATCATCATGGGGAAATTGGGAGCCGATTGGGAATGGTAAGTCGCCGTTCAATGGTACTTTTAATGGCAACGGTTATGTTATAAAAAATTTAACTGTCCAACTTATTGACGAAGGATCTTTAGCAGGCTTATTTGGATATTCCATTAGTGCAACGATTGAAAATGTAGGAATTTTTAATGCAAAAGTTGAAGTAATTAGAAGTGGAGCGTGTGTAGGTTCGTTAATAGGTGCATGTGATTTCACCACAATTCGTAACTGCTATTCAAATAACTCAACTATATCTGTCACATCGTCCTGGGGTGATTCTAATGCAGGTGGCTTAATTGGAAAAGTTTCATCTAATTGTGTAATTGAAAATTGTCATAATTCAAGTTCTGTCTATAGCATATGCAATTCGGATGTGAGTGATCGTGCATGGGCAGGCGGAATTGCAGGATTTACATTTTCTCCAATTAGTAATTGTTCTAACGCAGGAGAAATTATTGCTGAAGTAAATGTTTATTTTACAACAGCAAATGCTGGTGGAATTGCAGGTGGAACGTTCACTAATTGCACAATTAGTCAATGTTTTAATCAAGGAACTGTTAATGCAATAGCGGAGTCAAAACAACAGTATTACACAAGCACAACGCATGCAGGCGGAATTGTTGCCGATACAATAGCTCCTGTTACAAATTGCTATAATATAGGGACTATTATTGCAGAAACGAGTTCGGGGGCTGATTATAGTGCCACTACAATCGCGGCATTCTCTGGTGGCATTATTGGAATTTATGGTGGTGTGGTTGACAATGTTGTTATTGCTGAAAACTGTTATAATTTCGGAGAAATTAAGTCGAGCGCTATTTCAACAACAAAGAATAAAACTGCCTCGAAAATTGCAGGATTTTCGGGCAATATTATTGCAATATTAAATAATGAAAGAAATATTGGCATTAATAATTGCTATTATATAAACGTAACATCTCATGATGTTGAAGCTGAAAATCGTAATGATTATACCGCAAAAGGGTTATCGGCCTCACAAACGCAGCAGCAATCATCATTTGTTGGTTTTGATTTTAATGCGATTTGGAAAATGGGAGAATCAAATTATCCCTATCCAATATTAAGAAATATTACAACAAATGCTACCAGCACAGGTTGCAAGAACGGGCATACATATAAAAGTGCAAATGGAAACAAATGCACAGTCTGCGGATATGAATTTACGCCGGAGCTGAAAGATGTTAATAAAACATTTTACGCAGTTAAAGCAAACGTACCGGTATGGTCTTCGCCCTATTCCAAAAGCGGAACAGTAGTTAGGCAGATGAAAGCAGACGAATCTATATATATCACAAAATCTATGATAAATTCCGTAGGTAACCTTTGGTATCTAACGCAAGACGGAAAATATATATACAGCGAAAATTTAACTGATAAAAAACCTGCTAATGCGAAAAGTTACAATATATCATCAGCGCTCAGCTATGCGAAAAATAATTATTCTACCAGTAGTGAGAAGTGTGCAGGTTTTGTATCAAAATGTTTAGCTGCAGGCGGTTTTAATATAATGAACCGAGTAGCAAGTGATTTATACTGGACTTTGAAAGATCAGGGTTTTGAATCATATGCACTAACGCCAAATGGTAATTATTATTACATATCAGAGGAAAACAATTCAAAGGCTAAAGTTGGCGATGTAATAATATATTACTGCAATGCCTGCACAGGTAAAAACTACAAGCATGCAGTAATCATTACAGAAATAGATTCAAAAGGCATAATACACGCGACAGGTACTAATAGCCGGTGGAACAATGAAATAAATTGTGCAACATATTACACAAGTTGCGGACATGGAAAAGCCAATGGTGGAAACTTTACAGTATATTTGTTGCATTGGCCCTATTAAATTTGAGCAATGATGAAATTGCATTTTGTAAAAAGAAAGGTAGATTTTTAGATGTTAAAAAATAGAATTAGAAGTTTAATGTTTTTTGCGATAATTATTACTTTATTATTGAACAGTTTTAGTTTTTTTGCTTTGGCAGATGAAGCTGAGCCGCCAAGGCCAACATTGAATAACTTTAAAAAGGTAAATATATATACAATTGGATTATTTACTGATGTTGATTCGGCAGCATGGTATTCACCAAATGTTGCAACAGCATATGAACTTGGTCTTATGAAAGGAAGCGCAAGCGATACTTTTGGCGTATCAGGAAATATTACAATTGCTGAAACAATTGCCCTTGCTACTCGTATAGATAGCATTTTCTGTTCCGGGACAACAAATTTTGTGCAAGGAGATCCATGGTATCAATGTTACGTTGATTATGCCGTAGAACTTGGCATGGTTGATGAGGGAGTCTATTCTAATTACAATTCGACGGCAACAAGAGCGGAATTTGCCACTATTTTATCAGTGGCATTGCCTTCATATGCGCTTAAAGAAATTAACTGGATTGAGGACAATGCAATTCCGGACG
The DNA here is from genome assembly GCA_031549485.1 of Eubacteriales bacterium. Lineage (GTDB taxonomy): Bacteria > Bacillota > Clostridia > Oscillospirales > Feifaniaceae > JAVBPR01. The sequence continues at coordinate 28,348 of JAVBPR010000011.1, forward strand.
TAGCTATAAGCGATAGCTATGGAGAAGCGGTATATTTGCTTTACAGGGCAGGAATATTAACCGGCTCAGATACGGAGGGATCATTTAATCCGCAACAAACTATTTCAAGAACAGAAGTTGCAGCTATTGTAACTCGTATGGCAGATGAAAGTTTAAGAAAATCGATTAATTTGGTTGGTGAATATTAAAAGTAAGGAGAATTAATACATGAAAAAAAGAGTATTATCATTTAGTATAGTTCTAATTATTATATGCACATTATTCTCGGCTTTTTTCTTAAAAGCCCAAGCTGCTGATACTTACTTTACTGCGGTATATTCATCTGGGCTAGAGTTTGCTAATTTATCCAATGAACAAGTAAAAGTTTATTGTGATGATTTATATAGTACATACGAGTATGCAAGTTATTATACGTCTGGTGAAGTAATATCAGGAACAAAGTCATCTTCTGTAGCTATGTCTTATTTTACTTTGCAAGCAGGACAGAGATATATTATTTCTTCCACTAGCAAAAACAGTTCCGTAAAATTTTATTTGCAAAGTGCGAATAGTAAAGTGACTGTGAATATAACTGATAAGGCAAATGTTCATTTCACGGCAACTTATCCAAATGGGGTAGAGTTTAGTAATTTAACAAATAAACAAATGAAAATTTCTTGCAGCGATATTTATGGGACATATAATTTTACTCGGTATACTATAACTGGAGAAGTAATAAAAGGAACTAAATTGTCTTCTCTCGCCACTTCTGAGTTCATTATAAATGCTGGAGAAAAATATATTATTACTCCTGTCACTGAAGGCAAAACTGTTGAATTTTACTATGCAACAGAGCTTGACAATATAAAAATCAAATGTAAAGATTTAAGTGCAACTAGCGCAGGCTGCAAAAACGGACATACATATAAAAGTGCAAATGGGAACAAATGCACAGTCTGCGGATATGAGTTTACGCCGGAGATGAAAGATGTAAATAAAACATTTTATGCGATTAAAGCAAACGTGCCGGTTTGGTCTTCGCCATATTCCAAAAGCGGAACAGTGGTAAAGCAAATGAAAGCGGACGAATCTGTATACATAACAAAATCTTTAGTAAATTCTGTAGGCAACCTGTGGTATCTAACGCAAGACGGAAAATATATTTACAGCGAGAATTTAACAGATAAAAAACCAATCAATGTGAAAAATTATAACGCATCATCGGCGGTCAGTTTCGCAAAAAATAATTATTCAACTAGTAGTGAAAAGTGTGCAGGTTTTGTATCAAAAAGCTTAACCGCAGGCGGTTTTAATATAATGAATCGAGTAGTAAGTGATTTATATTGGACGCTGAAAGATGAGGGGTTTGAATCATATTCTCTCACGCCAAACGGAAACTATTATTACATATCAGAGGGAAACAACTCAAAGGCTAAAGTTGGTGATGTAATAATATACTACTGCAATGCCTGCACAAATAAAAACTACAAACACGCAGTAATCATTACAGAAATAGACTCAAAAGGCATAATACACGCGACAGGAACAAATGCAAGGTGGGATAATGAAATCAATTGCGCCGGATATCGCAGCAGTTGCTCACACGGGCGAGCTAACGAAGGAAGTTATACGGTATATTTATTGCATTGGCCTTATTAAATAAGTAATATAAAAATCGCACCTTGCGTTAAGCAAGGTGCGATTTTATCTTATTTTTCGCCCGGTTTAGTAGACATAAGCCGGTACAATTCTAAATTGTTTGGTATTATATTTTCAAAGGGGACAAGATCGCTGCCGACTTTAAGCAAGCCGCACCCTTGCGGCGAGTTAGTAATATGAGATAGCTGTGTTTCGGAGAGATTGAGCATTTCGGCGAGCTTTTCTCGGTCAGTAGCAGATTGATTGAGTAACACCAAAAATTCGCTGTTGGCTATCATTATGCGAGCCGTTTCCGAGGAAAGGCACTCTGAAATATTTTGCGTCATTGCGTTTAAATATGCGTTGAATTTACGGAAAGTGCGAAACGCACTAGAGAAAAAATTAGCTGTATATTCGTCACCAAAGTAAATGTGGGCCTCATCGCAAAAGATATGAGTGCGCCGACCGGCTTCTCTGTTTGCCGTGACGCGATTTAACAGCGCATCAAGAGTTATAAGCGATCCGACCTTGCGGAGCTGCTTTCCGAGTTTTGATAAGTCATAACAAACAACGCGGTTTGAAATATCAACATTAGTTTGGTGGCTGAAAATATTTAAGCTGCCGGAAATGAAAAGCTCTAAAGCAAGCGCTATTTCGTGCGCCTCCGCTTCCGGCTGAGCTTTCAAAATGACCGCAAAATCTGTTAGCGTAGGCGGAGTGCCTTTATATCCGTTTTTCACATAATTTCGCAAGGTTAATTCAGTACAGCGATCGATTATACTTTTTTGCTTTGCGCCTAAGTGTTCGCCGTCAAAAATTTGTTCGCATAAAGACAATATAAATTCACTCTTTGCGGCAATCGGGGTTTCTTCATCACCGCCATAATGGCTGTTGATATCAAAAGCGTTTATATGAGTTTTAGATGTAGCAGATATCTCGATTCGTGAGCCGCCCAAAGAATTGACGAGCGGTGAATATTCATTTTGAACATCAAGAATTACCACATCGTCGTCAGTGTTTAGAATGTAATAGCTAATAAAGCTCTTATTTATCATGGATTTTCCGCTGCCGGACACGCCGAGCGTCCAGGAGTGGGGATTGAGAAGGCGAGAACGGTCGCAAACTATGATATTTTGTGAAACGCTGTTTTTACCGCAATAAACGCCGCCGCGGTCGATAATTTCCTGTGCTTTAAATGGCAAAAGTACGGCGGTAGATTCGGTAGTAAGCGTCCGCATTTCGGATTTGCTTATTTTTAACGGTCCGTAAGGAAGAACGGTATTTAGTCCTATCTCCTGCCTAAATTTCATAGTTTGAAACTGGCATAACTTTTGCCGCGCAATAGCCGTGATCTGTTCGGTATCGCTGTCCAGTTTTTCTAAGCTGTCGGCAAGGTGAACAATGGTAACATATACAAACATCATTCGCTGATCCCTTGTGGTGATATCATCAAGCAGTTCCTTTGTTTCGGAAAGAGCTTGATCCATTTCGTAAGGAATATTAGCGGTAAAGTTGCCGTTACGGTTTTGCCGGTTGGTATACCGCGCACGGTCTGTTTCAACCGCAAGTATTTGTTTTTGCACAAGCTTTACGGCCTCTACGGTTTGGACTGGTAAGATGTCTACAGAAAGCATAAGGTTACGGTCAAAATCGCAAAGGTCGGTTATCATAGAATCTTTTATATAAGTGGCGTAATCGGAAAGAAAGAGAACGCAGCCAAACTGTTCGCCAACTTGAAAGTAGCTACCTTTAAATTCTATATTTTCGGGGCAGATAGCGTCTTTAAAATCATGCCCTTTGCTCATTGAGGATTTTAGGTCAAATGCAAGCGGTTCAGCGCTGTTACGGAAAAAGTTATGTATTATTTCAAAGCGATCCTGTAAAGAAAGTAATGCGGTGCCGGAGGAAAGGCGACCGAAGCCCTGCGTAAGTTCAGTACCTATTCGCCGAAAAAAGTTACGGGCTTCTTCGATGTTCTTTCGGGCAACCGTAACGGTAATATATTTTTCCTGTGCCGTGCTATGAGTACCGGCTGTATTTTGATAGATTATCTCGTTATATTCCTTGCGGTAGTTATCAAGGCCATCATTCCGCATCGACATATAGGTAGTGCGTTCAAGTTCGCTTTTATCGAGCCTGTGGTTGTTAATTGTGATTTTAGTTGTAGCCTCAGAATCCAAAGCGTTTATTATCGCGCAGTAGTCCATAAACATATCCATTTGCGCCTCGGGTGAGCTAACGGAGTAGTTTATATCTTTAAATTTCCAAGATTGCGAATACTGACCGTCAGAATAAAAAATACCGTCGGGATAGACCCGGCGGATCGGAATTGCGTCTTGTGCTGTTTTTGGGATTTTAAAGCCTTCTTTGGGCAGGGGAATAAGCTCTTTTAATAGTTCGATAGGTTTAAACAACGGCAAGCTCCTTTCAAGAGCGAGGCCGTTGCCCCATGCGAACGGGGCGCTCGGCCCCGTTCATACGGTTTATTTATTTTTGATTATTTGATATAGCCAGTTTACAGGTTGAAATTTACGCTGTCCGGCATAGAGAAATTCGCTTTTAAGCCATGCAATAACAAACCTTTCAAGCGGTAATCCTTGAAACTTGAAAAACCCCATTGCGGCGACAGGCGCCGCGGCAAATATGCAAAGCCAAGACACAACCTCATCACCGAGCGGTTTTTTTGCCAAGAAATATACACTTACGGCAATACCAACGGCAATTATTGAACATAGGAACTGCCGAAAGTTTAATCCGAAAAATATGGATTCCTTGTATGTGCGGATTTCCTTATTTATTTTTATTTCCAAATATAGCCCTCCTTAAAGTCCTAGCATTTCTTTAACAACCCGGTCACTGCCCTTAACGAGGCCAACAAGCACAAGCATATTAAAAATAGCTTCTGCGAGGTAATTCCATATTAAATTGAATGGCGGCAGATCGCCGTTTGCTATGCCCGGAGTTGATGAATTGACATAAGCGCCGAAGATAATACAGCAAATAACAATGATAGCGCCTTCAAGGCAAACTCCGGTATAGCTTTTTAAAAATGCTTTGCCAGTTGAGCTAGAGCCCTCACCGGCAAAAGTGGAGAGCGGCAGCGGGGCAATGGCAGTATAGAGATATAATCTGAAAAACCGCCCATAGACAGTCATTATCATTAATATTGATAAAACCCAAATTACCAAGCTGCCTATAATCGTTACCAGCCACAGAGGTATGCTTTGCAGAAAACCTACGCCTTCAATAGCAGTTTGTATTTCGCTAGGAAGTGAAACAGCGGCAGCGGATATGTCACCCATTTTGCTTGTAATATTGGTCACTACGCCGCTGCACATATTAAAAAGGCCTAGCATTATATCCATACCGTAAGTAACGGCGATTTTAGCGGTAAGAAACCGCAAGAATAAGCGAAAGGCGCTTTGCCAGTTTCGCAGGCTTTTAAAATCCATTGTGCCGCCGAAAATTGAAGCCGCACAAAAAAGAATCAACAGAGCATAGCTTATAGCTTTAAGTGCTCCGTTGATTCCTAAGATGATTTCCCAAATTGCGCCGCCCTTGAATGTTTCCGGGGACTGGCTTACAAGCTGCCATATCTCGGCAAGCTTGCCGTTCCAAGTTTCAAAAGCGTTGAGAATATTATTTACTATCCAGTTGTCGGAAATATGATCACCTCCTTACTTTGCTTTGAATTTTAACCACCTGTAATCAGGTTAAGTATTTCTTTGGCGAAAAATATAACAATGCCGCCGAAGAGGGAGAGGAAGCCCGAAGCGCGCTGACTAGGATCGTGTCCTTTGAGCGATAATCCCACCTGTACAATTCCGAATCCAAGCAGAATAAGGCCGATAGCTTTTATAGCTGAAAAGATAAAATCAGAAAAATTATTGATAGTCTGTAATGGGTCATCTGCCGCTAGTGCAACGGCAGCAAAAATTGAAATTAGCATTATTGAAATAGCAATTACCGCTATTCGTTTCGTAGATTTTTTTATAATTGTCACTCCTTTAAATAAATTGGTAAGTATCTATGCGTGATAAGTCAAAAAGAACAGCCGCTTCCGTAATTTCGGTAGCGGCTGTTTGATGAACATATGGCGGTGCTCCGCCGTCTTCAGTTAACTTAATATATGGGTGTTTCATTAAGTCATACTTTCGGTCAATTATGGGCGGCTCACCACGTATAAAAAGCAAAGCGTTTTTATTATCCATTCGGCGGATTTCGTCAGGAGTTAAAAGTTCACGGCCCGTGTTCTGAAAGTTTTGGCTACTGCTCCCTTGCCGCCCTTTAGTTTGACCGTGCGTTTTTGTATCAATGGTAGACTTTCCGAGCATTTTTGAAAAGTATTCATGCGATCCGGCCTCGTTTCCATTCAAGTATAAAATCAAATCGCACCCACCTAGTACGCTTTCCCATACATCGTTACCGAACTGTTTTTTCAGTAATCCGAGGGCTTGTGTGATAATTGAAACGGAAATTTGCCTGCTTCTCATGGTATTTAGAGCGCGCAAAAAATCATCAGGCGAAAGGTTTGCTACATTTGAAAACTCATCCATGATTATATGAACGGGAACTGGTAAGCTACCACCATATTCAAAATCTGCCTTTCGATAAAGTGTTTGAATTGCAGAAGTATATAAAGTTCCGATAATAAAACCGAAAGTATCATCATTATCGGGTAATACGGCAAAAATAGCTTTCTTTTTTTCGCCTAAACTGCCAATATCAAGATTGTCTGTATCTGTTATTGCTTGCAGTTTTGGTAAATTGAACACAGCTAAACGCACGGCTGCAGAAACCAAAATGCTTTTTGCGGTTTTACCCGCGGCTTGTTTAAAAACTTTGTACTCTTTAACTGCTATATGTTCAGGGTGCGCTTCTTCTAAGTCTGAAAAAAGCAAGTCAAGAGGGCTTAAAAAGCCTTCGTCTTCTTCGCTTGCGCCGCCGTTTTCTATCAAAAACATAACTGTACTAAAGTTTTGTTCTGAGAAATCGGCCTCGTGGTAAAGAAAAAGGCAAAGGGCCGATAGCAGAGCGGTTTCTGATTTTTCCCAAAAAGGATCATTCGCATTTGCTTTGTGAGGCGTTGTATTTCGGATAAGATTTGTTATTAATTTAAAAACGTCCTCGTCGGTCTGAATATACGCGAAAGGATTATAACAATCAGATTTTGACATATCAATTAAATTTAATACTTTGATTTCATATCCTTTGGCTTTTAGCAAATTGCCTGTTGTTCTAAGGGCTTCTCCTTTTGGATCAGCGATAAAAAATGAAGAATGGCCACATTGAAGAATATTAGGCCGTGCAAAATAGCGGCTTTTTCCCGATCCTGAACCTCCAACACATAAAATATTAAGGCAGCGTTGATGTTTTCGCGTATCTGTACTCATTTTAAAATTTTGTGTTAGTATTAAATTTTTTTGAGGATTTTTTTTATCTTCGTATCTTTTGCAAACCTCTTTCACATTGCCCCAATAGGCGCTGCCGTGTTCCTCTCCATAGCGATAATTGCCGCGTAAAGTATAATACGAAGAAATAACAAATCCATAAACAATAGCGGCAATTAGGGAAAAACGTAATGAATGATTGTTTAGAGAAAAAATTAAAGGGTTATTTAGTTTATCAATTAACAAATTTAGCAGCGAAAAAAGAGATTGCCCAGATGAATAGATAGAGGCGGCAAGAAGAAAAAGCCAAAGTATGGGGATAAAGAAAACCGCCCATATAAGGGCGGTTAAAAATTTAGATTTATTAGAAAGCTGAATTGAAATCAACTCCAATTATTAATATAGAGAATGCTTATAATGTAAGCGATAGTGTTTCTCTTCTTATCGGTCATCAAATGAAAATTCTATTTTTAATATTTTCTTTTGAGTTAAATCGTACGTATACCATCCAGAAAAATCTTTACCATCTTTGATAACCATAATAATAAATTCGATTTTTATTATTTTTTCAGTTTCCCAGCTTTCGGGAGAAATCCAAGTTCGCGGAGTAATAAGAAGGTCATCAGCATCCTCGCCCGGAAAAACATGATTTATCATTTCCTTTGCTCCAGGTAAATATATATTGTACTTTGACTTCATATCAATTGCCATTGTATTCCCCGAACGCCGTCCGCAACAATTAATAACCGCAAATCTGTTGTCTGCTGACCAACTTACATCGGGGTAAAAAACTCCTACAGTAAAATCATTTTTCATATCTGTTTTGTAAACGATTTTATTTGTAGAGTTTTCAATAATATAAATGTCGTTGAAAGAGCGGCCGTGATTAAAAAACGATCTAAACGAATCAACAATTACTCTCGCGGTATATTTATTATCAGGCGAGGGGAAGAAAAGATCATATGTTTCTGGCTTTATTGCATATATAGCATGAACCGCCCATATTCGATGTTCAAATTCGATATTGGAAAACCAGCTGATTTCCTCGTATGATTTGTCTGTAAGCATTAGAAGATACGGTAGTGCATCTTCGCCTAATGCTACGATTTCGTTGAATAGCTCAATATCCAAAAAGCCTGTTTCATCAAGAATTTTAATAGGATCATTTTGGGTGAGAGCTTCTAAATTATATTTTATAAGAGCGGCTATATTGTTATTCGGCAAATTTTCAGGTTCTAATAGCGTTGTTGTAGGCATTTCTATTACTGATTCTGAGGTGGTCGGTGGTAAGGTATAGTTTTTGATGTCAACGTTATCGCATCCAGTAAAAACTGCTAAGATAAAAAACAATACAAAGGAAAATATTAAAACTTTTTTCATACCATAATCCTCCCACACCTAATATATATTTTCTACAATTATATCACAAATAAATAAACTTCTTATAGGCGAATTTATA
>JAVBPR010000033.1:0-27216 GCA_031549485.1 Eubacteriales bacterium
TTTTAAGTAAGGAAATTTATTATGCTTTTTTCTCTTTTGGGCGGCGGAAGTTTTTCGGAAATAATTATCTCGCTGCTTTTATCGCTTCCGGCTATTATAATTGCTTTTTCAATTCATGAAATGAGCCATGCCCTCGTCGGATACAAACTTGGCGATCCGACGGCAAAAAACATGGGGAGAATATCTTTAAATCCGTTTCGGCATATCGATATCATCGGTTTCGGTTCGCTTTTGCTTTTTGGGTTCGGCTGGGCAAAAGCCGTTCCTTTTAATCCGAATTATTTAAAAAACCCTAAAATCGATTCGGCTTGTATCGCGCTTGCGGGGCCGCTTTCAAATTTGATTCTCGCTTTTGTGGCAATGAATTTGTATGTGCCGCTGCAGAATGTCGAGGCGGCGTGGGCGTATTATGTTTCGTTCTTTCTATATATTCTAATTATTGTCAATATAGGGCTTGGAATATTTAATCTTATTCCGATATCGCCGCTCGACGGAAGCAAGGTTCTGTACGCCTTTTTGCCGGAGAGAGCATATTACAAAATGCTTGAAGTTGAAAAATACGGAATGTATATCCTTATCGGGCTTATTTTGATCGGCAATATCGCGCCGCAATATGATGTTTTTAATTTCCTTTATGCTGCCCGTGAGGGAATATTTGACGGCTTTTATAAGCTTGTTTCGCTTTATATCCACTGATAAAAGGAAAAAATATGGAAAAGATATCGTATAAGTTCGAGATTTTCGAAGGTCCTCTTGACCTTTTGATTCATCTCATAAAAATCAATAAAATTGATATATGCGATATCCCGATTGCGCTTGTGCTTACGCAATATATCAACTATGTCGAAAGCTACAAGATAACAAACCCGGAAATTATCAGCGATTTTGCCCTTATGGCATCGACGCTGCTTCTTATAAAATCAAAAATGCTGCTTCCTAAAGCGGAAGACGAAGAAGATCCGCGAGCTATGCTTGTCGACATGCTTTCTGAATATATCAAATACAAAGAAGCGGCGGGTTTTTTGGAGGAGCGGAGCGGGCTTTACAACGATGTTTTCACAAGAACTCCGCTTAAAATCGATTTTGACAAAACATATGACAAAGAGCATGCGCCGGAAATCCTGAAAGAGGCATATAACCAGCTTTTGCAAAAACTGCAAGGAAAACTTCCTCCGCCCGCGGAAGTGTTTACGCCATATGTTTCAACCGTTATTATTTCGGTTGGAAGCAAGATAAAATCGATTTTCAAATGGCTTTTAAACGAAAAAATTCTTAAATTCGGAAAACTGTTCGAAGGGGTGAAAAGCCGCTCTGAAATTGTAGCAACATTTCTTGCTGTGCTGGAACTCTCGAAGGAAAACAAGGTTTTAATCGGCTCCGGCGAAGGCGACGAAACCGAAATAATTCTTCCTAAAACAGAAATGAAAGGCGGCGATAAATAGTGGATATTAAAGAATATGAAGCTATTTTAGAAGCGCTGCTTTTTTCCTCGGGGGAGCCGGTTCAGATTTCAAAACTTTCCGAGATAATCGGGCTTGATAGGCTTAACACCGAAAAAATACTGACCGAACTTTCGGACAGATATAATTACGAGCGGAGAGGCATTACAATATTAAAGCTCGGCGATAATTATCAAATGGCGACAAGAGCCGAATTTTCTGATTATATTAAAAAACTTCTCGACAAGCGAAAGGATACCGTGATTTCCGGCGCGGCACTTGAGGTGCTTGCCATAATTGCATATAAACAGCCGATAACAAGAGCGTATGTCGAGCAGGTTCGCGGAGTCGACAGCAGCGGCGTTATGGCGACATTGGCGGAAAAAGGGCTTATAGAGGAGCGCGGCCGGCTCGATGTTCCCGGGCATCCGAAACTTTTTGGGACAACCCCGGATTTCATGCGTTCATTCGGGCTTTCTTCGCTGACCGATCTGCCGGACATAAGCGAAAAAAGAGAAGAACAGTTAGAGTTTATATGAAAACGATAATTATAATTTTGGCGGTTTTGCTTTTTTTGTTTTTATTATCGCTTATAAAAATTGTTTTTATCGTTGAATATAAAAACGGAAAATTTGAAACAAAGCTAAAAATACTGTTTTTTACGATTAATACAAAAAAGAAAAAAGTTCCGAAGAAAAAAGCGGAAAAATTAGAGAAAAAGCGACCGGATTTTAAAGCGATAATTGACATAATCAAAAAATTAAGAGAAATTTTAAAAGATCTTTTTTCGCTTTTTCCAAAAAAACTGCTAAAGCATATCATTATTGAAAAAGGGCATTTTTATTTCTGGTTTAACGCCGGACGGGCGGATAGAACCGCGATGGGATATGCGGCGGTTTCAACCGCGGTTTTTGGAATTTACGGGATATTGCAAAAATATGTAACTGTAAAAAAATTTGATGTAAATATTATGCCGGAATATGTTTATGAAACAACGGCGGAACTTTAAAAGAAAATATATATTCGCATCTTGTTTTTATTTAGATTCCTGATAAGTGTTGTAATTTTATATTTTAAAAACCGCGATTTATTAAAAGAACAAATAAACAAGATAAAGGAGATAACAAATGGCAAACCAGATTGATGCTGTTTTACAAACAATTCTCACTAATATCAAGGAAATGGTCGACGTTAATACGATTATCGGAGAGCCGATAATCACGCCGGACGGGACAAGCATAATCCCGGTTTCGCAGGTGTTTATGGGGTTTGGCTCGGGCGGTTCCGATTATCCGAATACGACATCGGCGCAGATGCCTTTCGGCGGCGGCGGCGGCGCGGGCGTTTCAATCGTTCCGATAGCTTTCCTGGTATGCACCGCAAATAACGTGAAACTCATGCCCATTGACAGGCATATTTCATCTATCGACAGAATGATTGAGCTTGTTCCCGAGCTTATAGATAAGGTAAACGGTCTTTTGAACAAGAAAAAGGGAAATGACGAAATTTCAGAGGAAATTTACTAAACAAAACTTGAGGTAACTATATTTTGGAAAAAATAAGACTGCAAAAATTTATTGCGGAAAGCGGAATATGCTCGCGTCGAAAAGCCGAGGAATATATAGCCGCCGGAAAAGTAAAGGTCAACGGCGAGGTTGCTGCAATCGGGGACAAGGTAAATCCCGAAAATGACAAGGTTGTTTTTGACGGGCGCGCCGTAAAACAAATTTCGGAAGAAAAAGTTTATATAATGCTTAACAAGCCGCGCGGATTTATCACAACAATGGAGGACGAGCGGTCAAGGCGCTGTATAAAGGATTTGGTCGCGGATATTCCGAGCAGGATTTTGCCTGTAGGAAGACTTGATAAGGATTCCGAGGGGCTATTGCTCATGACCAACGACGGCGAAATGATTTATAAGCTGACTCACCCGAAGCACAGCATATCGAAATTTTATCTTGTCACGGTTGCGGGAAAACTAAGCGATCAGGCGGTCGAAACGCTGAATCTGCCTTTTGAAATCGACGGATATACAACCGTTCCCGCTAAGGTAGAGGCGCTGAAAAGGATGCCGGACAGAGCGGTTCTCCGCATCGAGCTTTTTGAGGGCAGAAATCGGCAAATTCGTAAGATGTGCGAAGATGTAGGCCTTAAAATTCTGCGCCTGAAGCGCTACGCTGTCGGCAAAATCAAGCTTTCTGAAGTAAAACCCGGAAAATGGCGAGAGCTGACGCCGCAGGAAATAAATTATCTCAAAAAGGTTTAAAATGTTTGTTATAAAAAACACTGGGCTTGATAAATACATCGACAAAGCGCCGAGCTTTGAAAGGTTCGCCTGCTTTCCGCAGACATATTATCTGCTTGAAGATGATATCCTCGTCGCGATTCTATATTATAAAATCGAAGCGGAAACACTTTTTCTTATTGATATAGATGTTTTCGGCGAAAGCGATCTTGATATAACAGACGCGCTTTGCCGCGCCGCGATGAATTCGGCGCTGAATGCAGGTGCGAAAAAAGCGGCATTTTTATCTGAAAAAATAAAAAGCGGATTTACCTTTGCGGAGGTTTCCGAAAAAGATTTGGCGAAAGTTTTCGAGACGGAAAGGTGCAAAGATGGAAGATCTTATTAAAAAAATAAATGATACGATGCCGAAAATGTCAAAAGGGCAGAAAAAAATCGGCGGATTTATAATCGATAATTTTGATAAGGCGAGCACCATGACTGCGGCGCGCCTCGGCGAGAGCGTCGGAATAAGCGAATCCACCGTTGTGCGGTTTGCCACAGAGCTCGGATTTAAGGGATATCCCGAATTTATCAAAGAGCTCGAAAAATACGCGCGTCCGAAGCTCACTTCTATTCAGCGAATGGGAATCAGCAGCGAAAAAAGCGATATGGGCGCGCTTGCTGCCGAGGTCTTCAACTATGATATTGAAAAAATAAAACGCACGCGGGATAATCTTTCGGCTATCGATTTTGAAAAAGCGGTTGAAAGCATCGTAAACGCCGAAAATATTTATATATTAAGCAGCAGAAGCAGTATCGCCGTTGCTGATTTTTTAGCTTTTTACTTAAAATTGTTTTTTAAAAATGTTCACGCCGTGCAAAGCGCCACAATAGGCGAGATGTTCGATCAAATCGTCCATGTTTCGAATAAAGATACGGTTATCGGAATTAGTTTTCCGCGCTATTCCACGCGGACCGTTAAGGCGATGAAATTTGCAAGCGACAGGGGAGCGACGGCGATTGCGATTACCGATGACCTTAATTCTCCGCTTGCCGAACACGCAAAGTACACGCTTACAGCGCAAAGCGGAATTATATCCTTTATCGATTCGCTGACAGCTCCGCTGAGCCTTGTCAACGCGCTTATTGTCGCGGTCGGCATAAGAAAAAAAGAAGAAGTTGAGTCCTCTTTCCGCGAGCTCGAAAGAATATGGGAAGAATTTGAAGTATATGAACGGTTTTAATAATAGAAAAATTGCTGTCATAGGCGGCGGACCTGCGGGGCTTATGGCGGCTTTTTTTGCCGCGGAAAGCGGCGCGGAAGTCATATTGTTTGAAAAGAATAAAATGCTTGGGAAAAAGCTGAGAATTACCGGCAAAGGCAGATGTAATCTTACAAACAACTGTGATATAAACGAATTTATCGAAAATGTGCGAAGCAGCGGGAAGTTCTTATATAGCGCACTTTCCCGATTTTCTCCCACCGATACAATAGCTTTTTTTGAGGGTTTGGGCGTAAAGCTTAAAACCGAGAGGGGCAAGAGGGTATTTCCTGTTTCGGACAGCGCAAAAGAGGTTGCTGATGCACTTGCAAAAGCGGTGCTCGGAAAAGGCGTAAAGGTCGTAAATTCTGAGATAAAAGATATAAAAAAAGTTATAGCTGAATTTGATGCCGTGATAATAGCAACTGGCGGAAAATCTTATTCAGGCACGGGTTCTACCGGCGACGGATATAAATTTGCAAAAGAGCTTGGCCATTCGGTTACGCCGCTTTATGCATCGCTTGTGCCGCTTGAATGCGAGGAAAGTTTTTGCGAGGAACTGATGGGGCTTGCCCTTAAAAATATTTCGGTCAAGTATACATATTTTGGCGAGAAAAAACCGTTTTACAGCGACTTTGGCGAGCTTTTGTTTACGCATTTCGGGGTGTCGGGACCTACCGTTTTATCAGCCTCCGCGCATATTAAAAAGGATTTTTGCGGATGTGAGCTGTCGATAGATTTAAAACCGGCGCTCAGCAGCGAACAGCTGGATAAACGGATTTTGCGCGATTTTGAGGAAATGCAGAACAAACAGATTTCAAACGCGCTTATTAAACTTTTGCCGTCGGCGCTTATTCCAGTTTGCCTTGCAAAAGCCGAAATTAGTGGCGAAAAGAAGGTAAATGAAATAACAAAAAAAGAGCGCGCAAATTTAATAAACACGCTCAAAAATTTTAATTTAAAAGTTCTGGGAAAGCGACCTATCGAAGAAGCGGTCGTTACAGGCGGCGGAATAAGCTGCAAAGAAATAGACGCAAAAACGATGAAATCAAAATTATGCGATAAGCTGTATTTTGCCGGGGAAGTGCTTGATTTAGACGCCTACACAGGCGGTTTTAATTTGCAGATAGCGTTTTCGACAGGCTGCGTTGCCGGCGAGAGCGCGGCAGGAGAGGAAATTTAATATGACCGAAAATGGAAGCAAGCTCGCCGCCGCAGCGGCAATTGAAATAGCGCTGTCAAAAGACCATCAAGCAGAGGATAAATTAAAAGCAGAATTTCAAAAAAGCGGAATAAAATCTGCTGCTGTTGATTTCGGCGGCGACTTTATTTCTTCGATAAACAAAATTATCGAAAGGGCTGTTGTCGCCGCAAAGCGCGAGGGTATTATTGCCGATTCTCATGCAGAGCAAGGCTCGGTGGCGGGCGCCGCCCGCGAAGCCGTAACGCAGATTATGAACAAAGCGCTCGGGCTCAATGTCGGCGGAAAAATCGGCATAGCAAGAGTTGATGACCATATTGCGGTCGGCATTTTTTTCGGAATCGGACTGCTTCATCTTAATGAGGTCGCGATAGGCCTCGGACACAGAGTTATTTAAAGGAGAAATATTTATGATAAACATTGCGCTTGACGGACCTTCCGGCGCGGGGAAAAGCACCATTGCAAAAGAGATGGCAAAAACTTTTAATCTTACATATATTGACACCGGCGCGCTTTACAGGGCTATCGGACTTTATCTCCTTAGAAATGATATTGACCCCCGGTCCGCCGAGGATGTCTGCAAAATACTTCCGAATATTTCGGTGGAATTTCGGCATATAAATTCTATCCAGCGCGTTTTTTTAAACGGCGAGGATGTTTCGGACGAAATTCGCGTTCATAATGTTTCGAAAGCGGCTTCGGACTGCTCGGCAATTCCCGCAGTAAGGGCGTTTTTGCTCGAGCTTCAGCGAGGAATCGCAAAAACCAATAATGTGATAATGGACGGCAGAGATATCGGCACGGTTATTCTGCCCGATGCAAATATCAAAATTTTCCTTACAGCAACAGCCGAAGACAGGGCAGAGAGGCGGTATGAGGAATTAAAACTTCGCGGCGAAACGGTTGATTTTGAGAGGCTGCTTTCGGATGTTAAGGAAAGAGATTATAACGACGCAAACAGAGCGGTAGCCCCGCTAAAACAGGCGGAAGATGCGATTTTGGTGGATACCACGGGCAACACGCTTTCGCAGTCAATAGAAATAATAAAAAAAATCATCGAAGAAAGACTTTAAATGAAAAATTTTATCAGAACTATCGGCAAAGTATTAATCCCGTTTTTTAGAATAACCGTTACATATGAAGAGAAAATCCCGAAAGAAGGCGCGCTCCTTGTCTGCGGAAAGCATCTTTCGCTTTTGGACGGACCGGTTGTTTATGTGATTTTTCCGCGTCAGATCAATTTCATGTCAAAAGTTGAAATTTTTCGGTCGCGCTTTATGAAGATTTTCCTTAAAAACGTAGGCAGCTTTTCGGTAACGAGAGGAACAGGCGATCTTGCCGCGCTCAAAATGGCGATGACAATTTTGAAAAACGGCGAAGTTATGGGTCTTTTTCCCGAGGGGGAACGCCGTCCGTTTGCAGAAAAACTCGAGGGCAAGCCCGGCGCAGTAACTATCGCA
Organism: Eubacteriales bacterium; assembly: GCA_031549485.1. Lineage (GTDB taxonomy): Bacteria > Bacillota > Clostridia > Oscillospirales > Feifaniaceae > JAVBPR01. Next base: position 7,590 of record JAVBPR010000033.1, read on the forward strand.
TATAAAGCCAAAGCAAAAATAGTCCCTTTCGGATTTTATATGAAAGATTATACTTTTAAACCGTTTCGCAAAACTTATGTGAGATTCGGCGCGCCGGTCAGCCCGCAAGATCTCGGGGTAAAAGAGGGTACAAAAGAAGAATTTATCCTCGCGACCGAAAAACTTATGGAAATAATTCACGACTTATCGGAGGAAAATTATGAAGCTAAAACTCGCTGAGTCCGCCGGGTTTTGCTTTGGGGTAAACCGCGCGGTAAGCGAGGTTTTCAAACTTATCGAAAGCGGCGAAAAAAACATCATGATAATGGGTGAACTTATCCATAATCCCTACATAAACCGAAAAATCAAAGAGGCGGGAGTGGAGGTAATCGACACTCCCGAAGAGGCAAAAGACGGAGCGACGCTTATAATTCGAACCCACGGGATAACCAAAGATAATTATGACAAACTAAAGAAAAAAGATATAAAAATAATCGACCTAACCTGTCCGTTTGTCAGCAAGATACAGAAAAAAGCCGAAGAAGCGGAAAAGAACGGCGCGACAATCCTAATTTTCGGACATGCCGAACATCCCGAGGTTGCCGGAATCGTCAGCCACTGCAGAAATGCGTATGTTTTTGACAGCCTTGATTCGTTTAAAAAAATCGCTCTTCCAAAAGACGAAAAGTTACATATTGTTTCGCAGACAACGATGAATCAAAATGATTTTAACAGCTGCGTCGATTACGCAAAAAAAATATATACAAACCTATTCATATCTGATACAATATGTAATGCTACTATCGAAAGGCAGGAAGAGGCGGAAAAACTGGCGAAACAGTGCGATTTTATGGTCGTTATCGGCGGTAAAAACAGCTCAAATACAACAAGGTTATTTGAGGTCGCAAAAACCTATTGTCCTGCAACGTTTTTGATAGAAGATGCCGATGATGTGCCGCTTGGCGCATTTTCGGAAAATTCGATTGTCGGAGTTACGGCAGGCGCTTCGACACCAAAGCAAATAATCGATTCGGTCTGCAAAAAAATTCTTGAGGTGAAGTAAATTGGTTTTCAACGACGAAATGAATTTTGAGGAAGCTATCGAAGCTACGCTCAAAACTCTTGGCACAGGCGATAGGGTAGTAGGACTTATCACACGCATAAATCCAACAGAAGTAGAGGTTGATCTCGGCACAAAACAATCGGGATTCATTCCTGTTTCGGAGCTTTCGGCAAATCCGAACGCAAATCCGGAAGACATTGTTAAAGTAGGCGACGAGGTTGAGCTTTTTGTTGTTCGTGTCAACGATGTTGAAGGAACAATAATGCTTTCAAAAAGGAAAATCGATTCCGAAAAAGGATGGGACAAGATTAAAGCATCCGAAGGCACCGATGAGGTTTTGAGCGGTATTGTTTCCGAAGTAATTAAGGGCGGAATTATTGTTGTCTCAAACGGCAGCAAAGTATTTATTCCCGCATCGCAGGTTCCCGGCGGAAAAGATATGGACCATAATTCACTTCTCAAAGACGAAGTTAAATTCAGAATTATCGAAGTTAACGATAGACGCCGCAGAGCAGTCGGCTCTATAAAAGCGGTTACAAAAGAATTTCGCAAAGCGGCGGAAGAGAAATTTTGGGCGGATGCCGAAGTCGGAAGAAAATATTCCGGCGTTGTTAAAAGCCTCACCTCTTTCGGAGCGTTTGTCGACATCGGCGGAATTGACGGGCTTGTTCATGTTTCCGAGCTTTCTTGGGGCAGAATCAAGCATCCTTCCGAAATTGTGAACATCGGCGACATTGTTAACGTATATATCAAAGAGCTCGACAAAGAGAAAAACAGAATTTCTCTCGGCTATAAAAACACAGAGGACAACCCCTGGGAAAAAATCAAAAAAGATTTCAAAGTCGGCGATACGGTTAAGGTTAAAATTGCGAAATTCATGCCTTTTGGCGCATTTGCCGAAGTTGTTCCCGGTGTTTCCGGCCTTATCCATATTTCGCAGATTGCGGACAGAAGAATCGATAAGCCGCAGGACGCTCTTTCGCTCGGCCAGGAAGTTGACGCACTTATTAAAGAAATTGATTTTGAGAAAAACAAAATCAGCCTCTCGATCCGCGCTTTGCTTGATCCGTCTTCGGTAGAAACCGTGCCTGCAGAAGAAGCGGCGCCTGAAATAAAAGCGGAAGCTCCGGTAGCGGAAACAGTTACAGAACCGGCGGAAATTGCCGAAGTTACCGAAGCCGTTTCAGAAATTGCGGAAGCGGCGGAAGAAAAACCGAAAGCAAAACGCACAAAGAAAGCTGAAGCTCCGGCAGAGGAAACAGAAGAAAAGCCAAAAAGAAAAGCGGCAGCAAAGAAAACCGAAGAAACCGCTGAATAATCTTTTTATAATGAATTTTGCAAGAAAAACGTGCATAAACGCACGTTTTTCTTTTTTTTTCATATAATTTATTATAAATTGAGAAGAGGGAAAAAGAGTGCCAGTTAAAAAACGGAAACTGATTTTAAACGCGATATATTTTTTTATAATAATTTTGCTTCTCTATATTATATTAATGATTTTATCAGGAATTTTCTTGAAGCCTGTAATAAGCGCGGTGGGAATTGCCAAAGCGCAAAGCCTTTCAATAAAAGCTATAAGCGCCGCAATTAACGACGAGATGAAGGCGAACGGAGAATATTATAAAGACCTTGTAATAATACACAAAAATGAGAACGGGGAAATCAATGCGCTGTCGAGCGACGTTGTAAAAATCAACGTTTTAAACGCAAATATCAGCGAAAAAGTTTTGGAGAAATTTGCGGAAAGCGCCAACGAAATAAAAATCCCGCTCGGCAATTTTATAAACGGGGAGCTTTTTATGGGGCGCGGCCCGATGATAAAATTCCGGCTTGCGCATTATGACACCGTTTCAACAAATATCGAGAGCTCTTTTACGGCTGCGGGAATAAATCAAACTCGGCACAGAACATTTTTGAGGGTTAAAACGAAGGTTTCGATTCTGCTTTCGGGCGCTTCGGTCAGCGCCGAAGTTAATACCGCAGTATGTATTTCCGAGAACGTAATAGTAGGAAAAGTTCCGGAGAATTTCACAGAGGTTAACGAATTTGAGGGCAACGGGCTAAACGGGCTTATAAATGATTATAAAGCTGTTCCGAATGCTGAAAGATAGACTTGTTTTGTGGTATAATAAATAAAACTGTTTTTTAAGGAAGCTTGAGAAATGAAGACGGAAGAAAAAATAAAAAAACTTCGCGAAGAATTGCGCTACCACAGCAATCTTTATTATAACGAAAACAGAAATGAAATCAGCGATTATGAATATGATATGCTGCTTCGGCAGCTCGCGGAGCTTGAAAAAGAGCATCCGGAGTTTGCGGAAAGCGATTCGCCGACCTTAAGAGTCGGCGGCGCGGCATCTTCGAAATTCAGCGCGGTAAAGCATGAAGTTCCGCTTGAAAGTTTGCAGGACTGTTTTTCAAACGACGAGGTTGTCGAATTTGAAAAAAGAATAAAAAAATCAGATGCCGGTGCGGAATTTATCGTTGAAACGAAAATCGACGGGCTTTCTGTTGCCGCGCTTTATATCAACGGCGTTTTTACAAGGGGCGCAACGCGCGGCGACGGTGCAACAGGCGAGGATATTACAGAAAATCTGAAAACGGTCAAAAGCCTGCCGCAAAAGCTAAATAAAGAGATACCGCTGCTCGAAGTTCGGGGAGAGGTCTATATGTCTAAAAAAACTTTTGAGAGAATCAACAAAGAACGCGAGGAAAAAGGACTGCCGCTTTTTGCAAATCCGCGTAATGCCGCGGCGGGTTCTATGCGTCAGCTTGACAGCAATATTACCAAAGAACGCGATCTTGATATCTTGTTTTTTAATCTTCAGCGCGTAGAGGGCGTAAATATTTCAACCCATTCCGATTCGCTTGATTTTTTAAGCGGGCTTTCGCTTCCCGTCGTCCCGATAAGGGAAAAAGCGGCAGACAGCGATGGTATTATTAAAATCATCAATCAAATAGGAGAAAACCGCGATAAGTTTGAATTTGATATCGACGGCGCGGTTATTAAAGTCGATGATTTTGCGCTTCGAAAAAGAATAGGCAGCACATCGAAAAATCCGAAATGGGCGATAGCATATAAATATCCGCCCGAGGAGAAAACCACAAAACTTCTTGATATCACGGTAAACGTAGGAAGAACCGGGGTTCTCACTCCGCAAGCGGTTCTCGAGCCGGTACGGCTTTCGGGAACCACCGTTTGCGCGGCGACATTGCATAATTATGATTTTATAAAAACCAAAGACTTGCGAATAGGCGACACGGTTATCGTTCGAAAAGCGGGAGAGATAATACCGGAAGTTATCGGTGTTGATTTTAATAAGCGGGAAAGCAGCGCTTTGCCATTTGCTTTCCCGAGCATTTGTCCGTCCTGCGGACATGCCGTTTCGCAAATCGAAGGGGAAAGCGCGATATGCTGCCAAAATCCCGAATGCATGGCGCAGCTTTACCGAAATATTACGCATTTTGCGAGCAGAGATGCAATGGATATCGAGGGGCTCGGCGAAGCTATCGTACGCGCGCTTATCGATAACAATATTATAAAAAATATCGCTGATATTTACGGAGTAACAAAAGAGCAGCTTCTCGTGCTTGAAGGATTTGCCGAAAAAAGCGCTGAAAATCTTCTTTCTTCAATTAATAAAAGCCGTGAGAATGATTTGGGAAGATTGATTTTCGGACTCGGCATAAAAAACATCGGGAAAAAATCGGCGGATAGCCTTGCAAAACATTTCGGCAGTCTCGATAAACTTATGGCAGCGACCGAGGAAGAACTCACCGATATTGCGGATGTGGGAAAAATAATGGCGAAAAGTATATTAAACTACTTTTCAGACACGAATTCAGTTGATATAATAAATAGGTTAAAGTCTTATAATGTTAATATGGAAAACAAGTTTGTTGCGCTTTCAAATGTTTTTGAAGGCAAAACGTTTGTTTTAACCGGAACACTTGAAAATTACACGAGAGATCAGGCTTCCGAGGAAATTATTAAGCGCGGCGGAAAGGTTTCGGGCAGCGTTTCAAAGAAAACCGATTTTCTCCTTGCGGGGGAAGACAGCGGAAGCAAACTTGCAAAGGCAAATTCACTTGGTGTAAAAGTTATAAACGAGTCTGAATTTAATAATTTACTATAGATTAGGAGACGGTCATGGGGATTAGCAAAGAGGATATAAAACACGTCGCGAATTTGGCGCGGCTCGAGGTTAAACCCGAGGAAATGGACAAGCTGGCAAAAGACATGGACAACATGGTAAATATGATTTCAAAGCTTCAGGATCTTGATTTATCGAATGTCGATCTTGCGCTTCTCGGTGAGCGAAATGTTTTGCGCGAAGATGAAATTGCAAAGTCTCTCGACAGAGAAAAGGTCATCGCGAACGCGCCGACAAAAGAAGCGGGCTGTTTCTCGGTCCCGAAAATAGTTGAATAGGAGAGCATTTTATGAATCTTAATTATATGAACGCGCATGAGCTTAAAGAAATGCTCGAAACTAAGAAAATCAGCTCAAAAGAAATCACCGAGTCGGTTTTTCAAAGAATTGACGAGGTCGAGGATAAAGTCGGCGCATACATCACACTTTGCAAGGAAGCGGCGATAAAAAAATCGGTTGAAATCGATAATAAAAGAGCTGCGGGAGAAAACCTTGCGCCGCTTGCCGGAATTCCGATAGGCATAAAAGACAATATTTGCACCGAAGGCGTTTTGACAACCTGTGCCTCCAAAATGCTTAATAATTTTGTGCCGCCGTACAGCGCAACGGTTGTAAAAAAACTTGAAGCGGCCGGCCTTGTTCCGGTCGGAAAACTTAATATGGACGAATTTGCGATGGGCTCGTCGAGCGAGACATCATATTTTAAAAGAACCCATAATCCTTTTGACCTCGAAAGAATTCCGGGTGGTTCTTCGGGCGGTTCTGCCGCCGCGGTCGCGGCCGGAGAGGCGATTTTATCACTTGGAAGTGATACCGGCGGTTCTATCAGGCAACCCGCCTCGCATTGCGGAATTGTCGGATTCAAGCCTACTTACGGAGCGGTTTCGAGATACGGTCTTATCGCGTTTGCGTCGTCGCTTGACCAAATCGGGCCTTTTGCAAGATGCATTAAAGACGCCACGATGCTCTTTGACGCGATAAGCGGCAAGGATGAGATGGATTCGACAAGCCTTACCGGCGATTATCTCAATACCGCAGATAGCCTTACAGGCGATGTTTCGGGAAAAACTTTGGGCGTTCCGAAAGAATTTTTTGGCGAGGGAATAGACGATGACGTTAAAAATTCGGTCATGGAAGCGGTAAAAACTTTGGAAGCAAAAGGCGCGAAAGTAAAAGAAATTTCGCTTCCGCTTATCAAATACGGCCTTGAAACCTATTACATAATTTCCTCTGCCGAGGCAAGCTCTAATCTTGCCCGATTTGACGGAATTAAGTATGGTTTCCGCGCCGAGAACTTTGACGGGCTAATTGATCTTTATAAAAAAACGAGAAGCGAGGGCTTCGGGGCGGAGGTTAAGCGCCGTATAATGCTCGGAACTTTCGTTCTTTCCTCCGGGTATTACGACGCATATTATAAGCGCGCGCAGAAAGTTCAAAGGCTTATAAAAAGCGATTTTGAAGAGGCTTTTAAATCGGTTGACGCTATTGTCGGACCTACAACGCCGAACACCGCTTTCAAAATCGGCGAAAACATCAACGATCCGCTTAAGATGTATCTTTCGGATATTTACACCGTTTCGATAAATATTGCGGGATTGCCCGCGCTTGTTCTTCCTTGCGGAAAAGACAAAAATAATATGCCGATAGGGCTTCAGCTTATTGGAAACAGATTTTCGGACCGCACCTTGTTTGACATCGGCTATGCCTATGAACAAACCGGAACCGGTTTCGAAATTCCTAAGCTATAATGGAGGGCACAAAGATGAAATATGTACCTGTTATCGGCCTTGAAGTTCACGCAGAGCTTTCGACGGCGACAAAGATTTTTTGCGGATGCGAGAACAAATTCGGCGGAGAAGTGAACACAAAAGTTTGCGAAATTTGCTCCGGAATGCCGGGCACATTGCCGAAACTCAATAAAAAAGTTATCGAATACGCGGTGAAAATGGGGCTTGCGACCAACTGCACAATCAACACGCTTTCGAAAAGCGACCGTAAAAACTATTTTTACCCCGATCTTCCAAAGGCATACCAAATTTCCCAATATGACATTCCGATTTGCGAAAACGGATATGTAACCATTTATATCGACGGACAGCCTAAAAAAATAAGGCTTACGAGAATTCATATCGAAGAGGACGCGGGCAAACTTTTGCATGATGATGCTTTTGCCGGTTCGCTTGTGGATTACAACAGATGCGGCGTTCCGCTTATCGAAATAGTCAGCGAGCCGGATATGAGAAGCGCGGAAGAGGCAAAAGCGTTTTTAGAGCAAATTAAACTTATCCTTATGTATCTTGATATTTCGGACTGCAGAATGCAGGAAGGCTCTATAAGATGCGATGTCAATGTTTCGCTCATGCCCGAAGGCGCCGATAAATTCGGCACAAGAGCGGAAATGAAAAACGTAAACTCTTTTTCGGCGGCGTTTAGAGGAATAAATTTTGAAATAGCAAGGCAGACCGAAATATTAAACGAGGGCGGCGAAGTTGTTCAGGAAACCCGCAGGTGGGATGATATTGCGGGAACGTCGACCTCTATGCGAAGCAAAGAAGACGCCCAGGATTATCGTTATTTCCCCGATCCCGACCTTGCCGTTATCGAAGTCGACGACGCCTGGATCGAAAAGATAAAAAGCTCTATTCCGGAGCTTCCGGAACAGCGGCTAAACAGATATCTTGAAACATATAAACTTTCGGAATGGGAATGCGGCCAGCTTGTTTCAAATCTTAAAAAAGCGGCATTTTTTGATGATTGCACTGCGCTTGATAAGGTCAGCGCGAAATCTGTCTGCAACTGGATTTTAGGTGATTTGTCGCGGCGGCTTAACGAAACGGGCGAAGAGTTCGACAGTCTTTCAATTAAGCCCTCTCAGCTTGTTCGCGTAATTGAGCTTATTGATAAAAACACTATTTCAAATACAGCGGCAAAAAAGGTGGTCGACAAGATTTTGGAAGGCGAAAGCGACGTTGATAAAATCGTCGCTGACGAGGGACTTGCCCAGGTTTCCGATTCCTCCGAGCTTGAGGGGCTGGTCGACGAGATTATCGCCGCAAACGAAAAATCGGTTATCGACTATAAAAACGGAAAAACAAATGCGCTTGCTTTTCTTATGGGACAGTGTATGCGCGCTTCAAAGGGCAAGGGTAATCCACAGATTATTAACGAACTTCTCATAAAAAAACTTTCCTAATAATAAAAAATATTGCAGCACGTCTTTTTCAAAAAAAGACGTGCTGTTTTTTTGTTCTATCCTCAACTTGGTTTACATATATTTTGGACAAGGAGGGTTAAAAAAATGGAAATTAAAAATCAGATAAGAGAAATATGTAAACTGTTTCCGGAAGAACTCGCAAAGCTGATACTCGGCTTTGATTCTTCGGTATTTTATGAGCTTGAGGAAATACGTCTTCGCAGGGAAAGAGCGGTAAGTATCTGCTGCAAAGGGAAAAACCTGTTTCTTTCGGTAAACGGCGATTTGAGCATTTTTTCAAATGATGCTCTTGTTCTTTCCGGAATTGAGCTTGAGGAAGTGTATCTGAAACTATGCAGGAATTCGGTTTATTCATATCAAAAAGATTTGGCGAGCGGCTTCATTACCCTCGAGGGCGGACACCGCGCCGGAATATGCGGAAGTATTGTCACAAATGAAAATAACGAAATAACAGGTATAACAAATATTTCGACTATAAATATCCGCGTTGCAAGAGAAGTAAAAGACTGTGGGGAAGAGGCGTTTCGCTCTATTTGCGACAACGAAAAGATTCACGGCACCTTGATAATATCGCCGCCGAAATACGGAAAAACCACCATGCTCCGCGATATTGCAAGGCTGATTTCAAGCAAGGGAAAAAGAGTTTGCGTAATAGATGAGCGCAGCGAAATCGCCTCGGTTAAAGATGGCGTTCCGACTCTTGATGTCGGTCCGCTTACCGATGTTTATGACTGCGTTTCAAAGCCTGAGGGGATAATGCGCGCACTTCGAACAATGGCGCCGGAAGTTATAATTTGCGATGAAATCGGAGGCGACAAGGAAGCCGAGGGAATTTTGGGCGCTGTTAACTGCGGCGTTCCTGTTATCGCAACCGCACACGCGGCAAATATCTCGGAACTGCGAAAGCGAAGCGGGATGAAAAAACTGCTTGACAGCGGCGCATTTTCAAAAATAATCGTTTTGGACAGCCGATATAAAATTAAAAACTTTATTGATACGGAGACGGTAAAAAATTATGAGCTTAAAAAATCTTCTGATGCCGCCGGTATTTCTCTGCGCGATTCTGACAGGCGCGTATTTTTATGCGAAAACATTGCGGCGAATTAAGCTGATAAAAAAAATCTCGGCGGCTCTTCTTAAAATGGCGTACAGCCTTGAATCCAAAATACCGAGCGCAGACAAGCTTTTGGAAGAACAGCTTTTTCCGCTATTTAGAGAAAAAGATGAATATTCCAGAAAAGAATTAAATAAAAGAATATCAGCTTCGGTGTTAGATGCCGAAGAAAAAACAATGCTTTACGAATTTGCGGATAATTTCGGAAAAAACAGGCTTCTCAAAGAAGAAACAGAATCCTGTCGTATGCTTTCTGCGGAGTTTTCGCGAATATACACCACCGAAAATGAAGATAGCAGAAAAAAGGCAAAAATGTATTTGAATTTCGGTTTTCTCGGCGGCGCGCTCGGGATAATTTTATTATTTTAGGAGTTTTCCAAATGGATGTGGATTTGATTTTCAAAATAGGCGCAATAGGGGTATTAGTTGCGGTTTTAAGCCAGGTTCTTATACGCTCCGGCAGGGAAGACCAGGCGATGATGGCAAGTATTGCGGGGCTTATTATAGTTGTTTTGATGGTGATTAAAGAGCTCGATTTTCTGTTTGATACCATCAAGCAGACCTTTGGGCTATGAATATTTTCGGCATCTGCGCCGCTATTATCTGCGCCGCGATTATTGCGATAATAATAAAACAGTACAAGCCCGAAATGTCGGTGATGATTACGCTTTGTGTAACTGCGGGCGCGCTGCTTGTGATCATGCCTTTTGTCGATGAAATATTTTTCTTCATTAAGAAAATTTCCGCGGTTGTTGAAGAAAACGGAGCGGTAAAACCTCTTATAAAAGCGCTCGGGACTGCTTTTGTCGCGGAACTTTCATATGACATTTGTTATGACTGCGGAGAAGCTGCAATGGCAAAAAAAATAGAGCTTGCGGGAAAAATCGCGATAATCATTATTTCGCTTCCGCTTGCGAATGAATTTTTAAGAATAATATCAGGACTGTTAAAATGAAAAAATTTTTAAGGCTCTTTTTTTGCCTGCTACTCCTCTTTTGTGTAACTTTTTCTAACGGAGCGGCGGCAGATGAAGAGGACTACGGATTTTCGCAGGCAAATGAAAGCCTTCCGAAAAGCGCTTCCGAAATAACCGATAAAAACGACCAAAACGGGGTAATCGAAATTTTCTCGGTTTCGAATATCATAAATCTGCTGACAAACGGAACCTATAAAATATTAAAGAATTCGGTTAAGGATTTTGCGCTTATTATCGGCGCGATTTTGCTTCTTGCCGCGGTTAAGTATCTCGGGCAGAGCATGAAAAGAAATAATATAAAAAACATTTTTAATATAACTGCCGCGCTTACTTTGTCGATTTTAGTTTATAGAATTTCGGGCAGCGTAATAAATGACGCGCAGGGGGCAATTAATGAAATTACCATATATATTAAGGCGCTTCTGCCCGCGTTTTCGGCAAGCATAACGGCGAAAGGAGCGTTTTCGTCGGCGCTTGTTTTGCCGGCGACCACCCTAATCGGCACTAATATTATTTCGGATCTCATGGCAAAAGTTTTTTTGCCGATTATTAATATTTATCTCGCGCTTTGCCTTGCCGGCGCTGTTTCGGACAAGGTGGAAACAACCGGATTTGCAAAGCTCGTTCGAAATGTCGCTATCTGGAGCGTCACCGCGCTTTGCACTGTACTTGTAAGCGTGCTGAGCATCCAAAAACTTGTCACCGGAGTCACCGACAATTTGGCGACGAAAACGGCGAAATTCGCCGTCGGCGGCATGGTTCCGATTGTCGGAACCATAGTAAAGGACGCCTTTGATACCGTCGCCGGAAGCGTGAAAATGATTTCGTCGGTAAGCGGAGCTTTTGCTATTGCGGCTGTTATCTATGCGATTATTCCGATAATTACGCGGCTTGCCGTGTATAATCTGCTTTTTCGCTTTGCGGCATCTGTTTCCGAAATGCTGATAGACAAAAAAGCATCCGGATTTTTTATCGGAATTTCTGACCTGTGGGGGATAATTTTCGCAGTCACAATTTGCGAGGGGATTGTTTTTATATTCTCGGTAGCTGTGCTGATTTCAGCGGGAGGTTAGAATGCAGGGTATAAAAGATTACATCTTTGTTATTGCCGCTTCGGGAGTAATGATTGCGCTTGTCGAAACTTTTATCGGAAGCGGCGGAATAGGAAAAAGCGCAAAGTTCATATCCGCTTTATTTATGGTAATTGTTTTGATATCGCCGCTTACAAAACTTTCAGCTTTGCAGGATGTTCCCGAAATCGAAGAAATAGAAAAAATTGAAATTTCGGAAAACGTCACCTATTCAAAAGAAATAATCGCCGAGATAGAGAAGGGAATAAAAGAGGAGATAGTCAAAACCGCCGCGGAAAACGGAGTTGACGCAAAAATAAAGAGCCTTGAAATTAAATCGGACAAAGACGGGAATATTTTTGTTAGTCAAATAATATTATTAAACGAGGATAACACAGCGGCAAATATCGGTCTGCTGCGAAATAAATTAAAGGAAAAATTCGGCGAAGAGCTGATTTTAAAACTTGAAAATGAAAATTGATTTTGCCGGCATTTTTAACAAAAAAAACAAGACATTTATAATTGTGGGTATTTCGATACTTGTTTTGCTGATTCTTTTTTCAGAGCTTTTGCCGCAGGGAACAAAAAAGAGCAGCGCTTTGAACTATTTGCCCGATGAAAACAAGTATATAAGCGAATTAAAAACCGAAATAACCGAATTCATTTCGAAAATAGACGGTGCCGGGAAAACCGAAGTATACATTTCATTTGAATCCGGATTTGAAACGGTTTATGCGGAGAAAAACAGCCAAAGCTCCAGCGATTTGGATGATAAAAGCGGGGATTCGGCAAAAAAAGAAAACAGCAGCGAATACGAATATGATTACCTAACAATCAGAAGCGATGCGGGGAATGAATCTCCGGTGTTGCTCAAAGTTAAATATCCGAAAATTTCAGGCATTGTCGTCGCTTGCGAAGGCGGAGGGAACACGGCAATAAAAGAAGAAATAACAAACGCGCTAAGAGCGGCTTTTTCGCTGCCATCAAATAAAATAAATGTAAACAAATTACGGAGGAATTAATTTTATGAGTTTAAAAAGAAGTCTAATTGTCCTTGCTATGGTAGCTATCGTATGTGCCGCGGTTTATATGAACTATTCGTTCCAGCAGGCAAACGAAACAAGCGCGGTTTCGGGAGAAGCTGACTCGGACGCCCAATATCCTGACGGAAAAGTTCTCGGGGAAGCTATGTTTGTATCGGCAAACGGCGATGTTGAAACCGCCGCCTCGATAAAAAAAGACTACTTTACCGAAGCGCGTATGAACAGGCAGACGACGAGAGACGAAGCGACAGAGCTTTTAAAATCGATTGCCTCTGATAAAAATAATTCGGAAGAAGTAAGGAAAAAAGCGGCAAGCGATCTTGCCGAAGTTGCGGCTGCCGTTGAAAAAGAAGGGAAAATCGAATCGCTTATTTCGGCAAAAGGATTTGCAAATTCACTTGCGGTAATGGGCGAAAGCAGTATAAGCGTTATGATAGAGACAACCGGTCTTTCAATGCCGGAACTCGCGCAAATCAAGGAAATTATAATTAATGAAACGGGATTTTCAGGTCCCGCGATTAAAATAATTGAAATAAAATAATTGTTATTTTTGCGGCCTTTATGTTATAATATTAAAAACAGGAGGTGCGGTTATGGATAATAATTATATTGCAACCGAGGACGGCGGCATCAGCATATCTGAAGATGTTATTGCTACCATCGTTTCGGTGGCCGCTAAAGAAGTAGACGGCGTTTCTGACCTTTATGCGAGAATGCCTGTTGAGCTTGGCAAAAAAGGCATTAAGATAAATAAACCGTCAACAAAAGGCATTACCATTGCTCTTGCAGACGATACGGTTGATATTTCGCTTGATATCTCGGTAAAATACGGGGTAAAACTTCCCGAAGTCGCGACGGCTGTTCAAGAGGGCGTTTTTCACGCTGTTGAAACAATGACCTCACTTAAAGTCCGCAAGGTTACGGTAAATATCATGAGCGTCAGCGCTGTTCCTGCAGAAAACTAAAAAACTATTAAAACCCCCGAAATTTTCGGGGGTTTTTCATTATAAAAAGCCGCAATATGCGGCTTTTTTCTTTTTATCTTACAAGCTTGTTCATATTTTCGCGGCGTGGCTAATATACTTTAGCAGAAATAGTTTTTAAAGGAGCGAAAAAAATGACTGCAATGGATAAAAACGACATCTTAGTAAACGCAGTAATCAGCCCTGCAGAGATGAAAACACAGGCTGAAGCAGAAATAACGCTGCCGGATTACTTGCCGGACATTATGAGGATAGTAAAGACCGATGCCACGATATTAATGGGCGATATCTTCTGCGAAAAAGATTTGGTAAAGGCTTTTGGAGAAGTGGTATTTACAATTATTTATCAACCGGAAAACTCGCTGTCACTTCGCTCGATAAAAGCTAAAGCCCCGTTTGAGTGCAATTCTGAGGTAAAGGGCGCGACCGATCTAAGCAGAGTTTATTCAAACGAAAAAGTAAGCTTTATCAACTGCAAACCAAGCAGCGCGAGGAGAATTTCGGCGGTTGCCGGACTATTTTTCGGATTCACGGTCGAATGCGAAAAGAAAATAAAAAATGTAAAAGATGAGCTTTTGCAGAACTCGGATGTAGAGAGTAAAGCGATAACAAAAAATTGCTGTTCTTATGCCGGCAGCGGCGAAAAAAATTTCCGCCTTGAAGAAGACATAGAGATTCCGGATCAAAACGCCTGCGCCATGACCATTGTCTGCCAAAATATCGAACCGGTTATTCTTGATTACAAACCGCTTGCCGACAAGGTTGCGGTATCGGGCGAAGCAAGAGTGAAAACAATATATATAACCGATTTCGAGTCGGGCACTATGGAAACCCTTATTTCAAATATTCCTTTTAATCAGATTGTGGATGTTGACGGCGCGACCGAAAACAGCAAATGCTATCCGAAAATCCGCCTTAAAAACTGCGAATACGCTCTTTATGAGAACAGAGACGGGGAAAACAGAATCATCTCGGTGACGGCGGATTTTTGCCTAACCTGCACCGCGTACGAATGCAGAGATATCAGCCTCTTGACAGACGCGTACAGCCCGACAAAAAATTGTGAAATCAAATATCGCACCGACGATATTTCAAGAATGAACGGCGATGTAAAGGCAACGATGCCGCTCAAATCGAATATAACGCTTCCGCATCCTGTTGAGAGCGTTATAAGCTCCTCGGTTACTCCGTTTGTGAAATCGGCACAAATAAGCGGCGGCAAAATTTTTGTAGAAGGCGAAATAGAGATTTCATTTATCATAAAATACGCCGACGGCGCTATCGAAAGCTATGACGCAAACGAAAAATTCAACGAAGAAATGCCTTATATTTGCGAGTCGAGCAGAGTTTCCTGCAACGTCGAAGCGGCGCTTGAAAATTCGAGCGTTATAATATCGGGCGAAGAACTTCTTGAAGTCCGCGGAACAATCATATTAAACGGCTCTGTTTTATGTATGGAAAGTGTTGAACATATAGAAGAAATAATAACCGACGAAGCGGCACCTGCAAAATACAATCCGTATATGGTTCTGTATTATCCCGCTGATGGCGAGCCGATTTGGGACATTGCAAAGAAATACAAATCCACCGTTTCAAAAATTCAGGCGGCAAATAATCTTGTCGACGACTGCGCGGACGGCAAAATGCTTATTATCCCGCGTTCAAGGGTATAGGAGGATAAAATGAACGAAAACATTTATAACGATATTTCGGCAAGAACAGACGGCGATATTTATATCGGGGTTGTAGGCCCTGTAAGAACCGGAAAATCAACATTTATTAAGAATTTTATGGAACAGCTTGTAATTCCGGGGATTGAAAATCCGATGAAGCGCGACAGGGCAAATGACGAATTGCCGCAAAGTTCCTCGGGCAAAACAATTATGACAACCGAGCCGAAGTTTATCCCTAATGAAGCGGTTGAAATTTCCATTGACGACACAAAAATGAAGGTTCGGCTTATCGACTGCGTCGGTTACATCGTTCCGAGCGCGCTCGGTTATATTGAGCAAAGTATGCCGAGAATGGTGCAAACACCGTGGCAGGAAACGCCGATGCCTTTTAACGACGCCGCCGAAATCGGCACCAAAAAAGTTATAACAGAGCATTCGACAATTGGTATTGTAATCACGACCGACGGTACTTTCGGCGATATTCCGAGAGATGATTACATAGACGCTGAAAAACGCGTTGTCGAGGAATTAAAGCAGATTAGAAAGCCTTTTGTGCTGGTTATCAACAGCGCTGATCCCGCGGGCGAAAATACGCACAATCTCGCAAAACAGATGAAAAATGTTTACGGAGTTCCCGCGCTTCCGATAGACTGCAGCAGACTATGCATGGAAGATATAAAAGAGATTATCAAAAACCTGCTTTACGAATTTCCTGTTTCCGAAGTCGATATTAAAATTCCCGCTTGGATTGACAGACTTTCGGACGAAAACTGGCTCAAAACTTCGATTCAAGGCAGCATAATTGAGTCCTGTAGAAATATCAGCAAATTAAGCGAAATCGCAGCGGCGGCCGAGAAGGTTGCGGCAAACGACAATCTCGAATGTGCTATGCTAAGCGAAATCGATCTCAGCTGCGGAAAAGCGGTCATCGAAGTCAAAGTCTTCGAGGGGCTGTTCTATAAAATCTTGAGCGACGAACTTGGTATGGAAATCGAGGGCGAGGAAACCCTTATCGATTTGATGAGCGAGCTTGTTGAAAAGCGCAAGAAATACGACCGCATGGAAGAAGCTATACAAAATGCTTATGACTGCGGCTACGGAATTGTCACCCCGAATATCGGAGAGCTTACTCTTGAAAAGCCCGAGATTGTAAAGCAGGGCGGCAAATACGGAGTAAAACTCAAGGCGAGTGCGCCCTCGATTCACCTTATCCGCGCGGATATCGAAACCGAAGTTTCTCCGGTTGTCGGCAGCGAAAAACAGTCGGAAGACCTTGTGAAATATCTCTTGGAAGAATTCGAGGAAAACCCCGAAATGATTTGGGAGAGCAATATTTTCGGAAAATCTTTGCATGAGCTTGTAAACGAAGGGCTGCTAAATAAACTCACGCATATGCCCGAGGATGCGCGCCTGAAGATACAGGAAACCTTGCAGCGGATTATCAACGACGGTAGCGGCGGACTTATCTGCATAATCTTGTAATTTGCCATGGACAGAAATGAAATAAGAGAAATCTATCGCGATAATCTGCCGAAAACAAGCAAAAAAACGCGCAAAAGCGGAAAATCGGGCGGCGTTTTCCTGACACAGTTTATTATTTGCTTTATACTTATTTTTTCGGCATTTGCAATAAAAAATATCGAGACCGGCGAGCTCGCCGTATTTAAAAGCACCGTGAAAAACGAAATATCAAAATCGGGTTTTGAAGATTTGTCGGAAAAAATTGACGAAGTTTTTAAGTCTTTCGGGCAAAAGGTAGAGGAAGAGCCTGCTAATCAGACAACGCCCGATACATCGCCCGAACCGCAAAGCAGCGCAGAAGATAATTCTGCGCTGCAACCCTGCTATGAGCCGGTATTTTTTAAAGGTGACTATGAGGAAGAAGAAATAACAGACGTTCCGGGAAGCTATATGGCGACAAACTATTTCGAAGCCTACAGCGCTGAATTTTTGCGGGACGCCCCGCCCGAGGACAATGATTTTGAAAAACCGCCGCTTGCAGAGCAAAATCCGTTGCCGGAAATTCCTGAAATAAGAAAAGAAGCCGGGATTCCGGACGATGCAACCTTTCAAAAAATCAATCTCGGAATAAAAATCATTATGCCTGTAGCGGGTAAAATAACCTCACCCTTCGGATACAGAACGCATCCGGTAACGGGGGAGAAAACGACATTTCACTACGGCATTGATATTGCCGCCAAAGAGGGTACCGCGATAAACAGCGCATTCCCGGGCACCGTTACCGAAGTTGGGAGCGGACATCTTTATTACGGCAATTATGTAAGGGTGAAATATAACGACAATTTGAGCGCTTTTTACGGGCATTGCAAGGTCGTGACCGCCAAGGTCGGAGATACAGTCTCCATAGGTCAAAAAATAGCGGAGGTAGGGAATACGGGAATAACAACCGGAAGCCATCTGCACCTTGAATTCAAGTATAAAGGCGTGCGGCTTAATCCCAAAAACTTTTTTAATGTCGATTAGGTTTTGGAAAATCGAAATAAGCCCGGTATTTATTGCTGTTATCGCGTTTTTTTCGATTGTTGACAATATAAAATACACAGCGATACTTCTTGCCGCCGCGCTGTCACACGAAGCTGCGCATCTGCTTGCCGGATATTTTTGCGGGCTGAAACTTGAGAAAATAAAATTTATGGCATATGGCATAAAAATTGTTTTTAAAGGCTTTGAAAAAGCGTCCTATAATTCGGAGTTTTTTATAGCGATTGCGGGGCCTGTGATGAATATCTTAATCGCCCTGGGTGTCTATTTTCAAATCAGAATTTTCGGATATTTTAACGGCGCCGGATTTTTCCTTCTTGCCAATATTTCGCTCGCTGCTGTCAATCTATTGCCGATAATGAACTTAGACGGCGGACGCGCTTTTAAATGCCTGGTGTCAAAAAAATATGATCCGTTTCGCGCCGAACGAATTTGCGAGCTTGTCTCGCTTGCCTTTCTTTTTCCGCTTGCGGTTTTATCGATTTTCGCGCTGTTTTACAGCGGATTTAACATTTCGCTTGTTCTAATTCTATTCTATTTATTGCTTTTGATTTTTGTGAAAACAAAGAATAGGGGATATATGCCGGCTTGAATTTAAGAGCCGCATAGGATAAAATCTTTTTATCAAGCGAAAGGACATATTAAATTGCAGGATATTGAAAAGCTGTTATATAACGTGCAAAAACCGGCGAGATATATCGGCGGCGAAATTAACAGCATTGTTAAAAAACATAATAAAGATATTACCACCTTTGCTTTTTGTTTTCCCGATACATATGAAATCGGGATGAGCAATCTTGGGATGAAAATACTTTACCATGCCGTAAACGAACACGCTCACCTTTGCTGTGAGCGTGTTTACGCGCCGTGGGAGGATATGGAAGAGCAGATGAAAAAGCACAACATTCCGCTCTTTAGCCTTGAAACTAAAACTCCGCTAAAAGAATTTGATATTGTGGGATTCACCCTTCAGACAGAGCTTTCATATACGAGCATTTTGCATATGCTTGATCTTTCGGGGATTCCGCTTCTTTCAAAAAATCGAGCTTCGCTTTTCCCGCTTGTTGTCGCTGGCGGTAGCTGCGCCTATAATCCTGAACCGATGGCGGATTTTATCGATTTGTTTATTATCGGCGAGGGCGAAGAGGTCAATATCGAGCTTATGGAGCTTGTCGCGAAATTTAAGAAAGGCGGCGGAGCGAAAGAAGAGCTTTTAAAAGCGGCCGCGGAAATTACGGGAATATATGTTCCGGCTTTCGGCACCGAAAAGGTGATTCAAAAGCGCATTGTTGCCGATCTCGATAAGGCGACGTATCCGGAAAAATTTATCGTGCCCTTTTGCGATATTGTTCATAACAGGCTGATGATTGAGGTTTTTCGCGGTTGCGGGCGTGGCTGCCGCTTTTGCCAGGCGGGTTTTATCTACAGACCGATTCGCGAAAAATCGCCTGAAACTCTTGAAAAACAAGCAAAAGCATTAGTAGATTCAACGGGCTATGACGAAATTTCACTGCTCTCTCTTTCGACATCCGATTATACTCATCTGCACGAGCTTACCGACAATCTGCTGCTCTGGTGCGAGGGGCAGGGGGTTAGCCTTTCGCTTCCTTCGCTTCGGGTTGATAATTTCTCGGTAGAACTGCTTAGCAAAGTTCAAAAGGTTCGCAAAGGCGGGCTTACTTTCGCGCCCGAAGCAGGAACTCAAAGGCTACGCGATATTATCAATAAGAACGTGACCGAGCAGCAACTGTATGAAACATGCGCCGTCGCTTTCAAAAACGGTTATACGAGCTTAAAACTTTACTTTATGATAGGTTTGCCCGGTGAGACCGACGAGGACGATTTGGGCATTGCAAG
>JAVBPR010000027.1:0-3533 GCA_031549485.1 Eubacteriales bacterium
TAAAACTGGATATCTTTGTCGGGGTCCTGCGCTTCAAGGTAGAGAAGCTGAGCCACGACAAGGCTTGCGGTGGTGTCGTTGACTTCTTCGGAGAGAAAAACAATCCTGTCGTTCAGAAGTCTTGAAAAAATATCGTAAGAACGCTCTCCCCTGCTTGTTTGTTCTACTACCATCGGGACTAAGCTCATTGTTTCTCCTCCGTTTTCAAACGCAACTTTTTGTCGTTATAAATTGTTATAGTCAATTTCCGGGAAAAATATACCTTATTTGTCGGTTTTCTTTGCCGCCGGTTTTTTAGCTGCCGGTTTCTTTTCAGCCGCGGCTTTCGGGGCGGTTTCTTTTTTTGCGCCTGCCGCCGCTGTTTTCGCCGCAGGTTTTTTAGCCGTTTCTTTTTTCTCCGCAGGTTTTTTATCGGCAGTTTTTTCGGCCGGTTTCTTTGCTGCCGGCTTTTTCGGCGCTTCTTCCGGTTTTGCTTCTACTTCGGTGACTTTTGCCGAAGATTTAACAATTTCAACCGCTTTTCCGACCGCCAAATCTCTTTTAAGGTCATATACCGGTATGTATTTTTTTACATCCTCGAGCTTCATTTGATAAGCGCTTGCAATTTTTTCAAATTCTTCTTCGAGTTCTTTTTCGCCTACTTCGATTTTTTCGAGCTTCGCGATTTCTTCAAGAGCAAGGCGGATTTTCGCCTTTTTCTCCGCCTGGTCTCTAAAGTTTTTGCGGAAGCCGTCCATTTCCATGCCGGTAAGCGAAAGATAGGTTTTCAGATCCATGCCCTGCGAGGAAAGGCGGTATTCAAAATCCTGAACAATGCCGTCAAGAGATGATTCAATCATCGGCTCCGGCAAATCGGTTTTCATATCGGCGACAATCAAATCTATAAGGGTTTCCTCAAGCTCGTTTTCGGCAATTTTGTCGTTTGCATCTTTTATTTTCGCTTCCAAATCGGCTTTCAAATCTTTTATAGTGTCAAATTCGCTGACATCTTTCGCAAATTCGTCGTCGACTTTCGGTAGCTCTGTAAATTTAATTTCATGAAGCTTAATTTTGAAGGTTGCGTCTTTTCCCGCGACTTCGTCCGAATGGTACTCTTCCGGGAATTTAACGCCTATTTCAAATTCATCGCCGGCGCTATGGCCGACAACCTTCTCCTCGAATCCCGGAATAAAGGAACCCGAACCGAGCGAAAGGTCCTGCTTTTCCGCTTTGCCGCCGGCAAACGGAGCGTCACCGATAAATCCTTCGTAGTCGATATTTACCGTATCACCTATTTTTGCCGGGCGATCGGTTACCGAAATCTGTCTTGCGACCTGATTTCTAAGTTTTTCGATTTCTGAATCTACGCGCTCTTTGGAAACCGGAAGGATTTTCTTTTCCGCTTTCAAGCCTTTATATTTTCCGAGGGTAACATCGGGCTTAACCGTGACAATCGCTTTAAATTTAAAACCGTTTTCGTCGACCGAAATTATTTCGACATCGGCGCGGTCAACCGGTTCGATTCCGGCTTCGGTAATCGCGTTTGAATACTCAGACGGGTAAAGGTCGTTAACGGCGTCCTCGTAAAAAGCCGCTTCGCCGCCGCAATATTTGACAACTATATTAGCCGGAGCCTTGCCTTTTCTAAATCCCGGCACCGTCATTTTTTTCACTTGTTTTTCAATCGCCTTTTTAACCGCAGGGGCAAAAACATCTTTTGCTACCTCGATTTCAAGCACGACCTGATTTTTTTCATTCTTCGTATTGCTGATTATACCCACAACAATTCCTCCAACAAATTATTATAATTTTTATATTTTAACATGAATCTTAAAATAATTAAATATTTATTTTATTAATAAAGGGTTAAATTTCAGATGATCGCCCGAAACAAGGGTAAAATCAATTCCTTTGCAATATCCGCTTTGCGCGCTTTTAATACCCAAGTCATGCAGATGCCCGAAATAACATTCCAAAACGTCGTATTTCACCATCAAATCAACCGCCTCGGTCGGCGCGCCTTTGAGCATAGGCGGATAATGCAGGAGAACTATAGGGCTTTCCGCCCCGAGCTCTTTCGCCTTTTGAAGCGAAAGTTCGAGCCTTATAAGCTCTCTTGCAAGAAGTTTTTCATTTTGCTCTTTGCTTGTTTTATTCTCCGGAAAATACCCCTTGCCGCCGCAAAAAACATTCCCGTCAATCGAAACGGCGGAATTGTTAAGAATCTTTAATGTATCAAGCCCGTTTTCCGTAAAAAATTCGCCGAGTTTTTTTTCGGTTTGCCACCAGTAGTCATGATTTCCGCGCATTAGAAATTTTGTTCCGGGAAGCTCGTTTAAGAATTTCAAATCCGCAAGCGCTTCCGCAGGAGTCATTCCCCAGGAAATATCGCCGGCAATAAAAATTGTATCCTCTGCCGTAATATTCTTTTCCCAATTTTCCTTTAAAATTTCGGCATGATTATCCCAGGCTTTTCCAAAAATATCCATCGGCTTTTCTACCGAAAACGAAAGATGAGTATCGGCAATTACATAAACAGACATATGCCCTCGCTGAATAATTTCAAATTTTTTTGACAAAATAATGTGTAAAGAGAGGAGGATTTTTATCATGGACGTATTTAGCAGCAAATCTTCGGTAGTTCAATGTAATGTCAAAAATTGTGTGTATAACGACCAAAATAACGGCTGTAACGCAGAGACAATCGATGTAACGGGACCAAATTCGGCAACCAACGTCGCCGACACCTGTTGCGGAACTTTCACATCAACAGATTAAAACGAGGGACATGCCCTCGTTTTTTTATTTTAAAAATCCGGTAACCGCGCTTTTCATCTTGTCGTCGTCAAATAAATCGGAAAATCTTGCCGTTTTTGTTTCAAGGCTGGCAAGCGACGGCGGAATCGGAACACCGTATTCCGCAAGTTTTTGAAGCTGACGGAATTCCGAAAGATTTTCCTTGCAACCGAGACCGGCAAGAACCGCTTTCGAAAATTTATGCGGGTTCGCGGTGCTGAGCACTACCGTTATAACTGCTTTTTCAGCCGTATCCAACGCCACATTTAAAGCAACCGCGGTATGCGTATCCGCTACATATTTATGGTTTTTATAAATCTCACCGATAGTTTTCTCGCCCTCTTCACTGTCGCAAAATCCGGCAATAAAGTTTTCTTTTATCTTTGCCAAGATTTCGGATGAAACTTGATATTTCCCCGTATCTGCAAGTTGTTTCATATAACTTGCCGTTTCCTCCGCGCTGCCCGAAAGATGGTAAAGAAGCCGCTCGAGATTGCTGCTGATGAGAATATCCATAGACGGCGAAGTGGTGAGATAAAAATCTCTGTTGCGATTATAAATTCCTGTTTCGATAAAATCGGTAAGCACGTTGTTTTCATTCGAAGCGCAAATAAGCTTTCCTATCGGAAGCCCCATTTGTTTTGCATAAAACCCGGCCAAAATATTTCCGAAATTTCCGGTGGGAACAGCAAAATTAATCTTTTCGCCGAAATTTATTTCGCCTTTTTTACAAAGCTCTAAATAACTGCTGAAATAAT
>JAVBPR010000021.1:0-26717 GCA_031549485.1 Eubacteriales bacterium
GTTATTTACACTAACCCGGAAGTCGCCACAATCGGCGAAACCGAGGAAACAGCAAAAGCAAAAGGCATAGCAGTCAAGGTTGTAAAACTTCCGATGTCATATTCGGGAAGGTATCTTGCAGAGACTAACGACGGCGACGGAATTTGCAAGCTCGTTGTAGATACGGCAAACAACACCTTGATAGGGGTTCATATTATTGCAAATTACGCATCCGAGATTATCTATGGCGCAGGTATTATGATTGATACCGAAATGGATATCGAGCGAATTAAAAAGCTCGTTTTCCCGCATCCGAGCGTCGCGGAAATTATTAGAGAAGCTATTTTTGAAATATAGAGAGGAAGAAAGAAAATGCCTAAAAGTCAATACGTAAAATATAGTGACGTAGTTAAAGCCGGCAAAATTGTTTTCAAGGATATCCCTGTAAATCAATACAAAAAAACTATCAAACAGGAGCTTGACAGCAAAAACTTTACAAAAGCGGATCTTATCGGCATATATGCGGATATGGTTGCAATCCGCGAGTTTGAAGAGATGCTTCAGACAATTAAGCTCACCGGAAATTACAACAATAAAGAATTTACATATCCGGGCCCGTCGCATCTTGCGATAGGCGAAGAAGCTACCGCCGTCGGCCAGGCATATGAGCTTGACTGCGACGATTTTATCTTCGGCACACATAGAAGCCATCATGAAGTTATCGCAAAAGGCATGTCGGCAATCAAAAAACTTTCGGACAAGAAACTTACCGAAATCATGCAGGGATTTAACGAGGGCAAAAACTATGAGCTCGTTAAAAAATACAGCAATGCGAAAAACGTTAAGGACCTCGCAAAAGATTTCTTTATCTACGGATTGCAGGCAGAGCTTTTCGCAAAAGATAACGGCCTTTCAAGAGGCCTTGGCGGCTCGATGCACGCATTTTTCCTTCCTTTCGGAATTTTCCCGAACAATGCTATAGTTGGCGGTTCCGCTCCTATCGGCGCAGGCGTTGCCCTATATAAAAAGGTCAACAAGAAAAAGGGTATTGTCGTTGCAAACGCCGGCGACGGCGCTTCCGGACGCGGTCCAGTATATGAGTCGATGAACTTTGCCGGAATGGATCAGTTCAACGACCTCTGGGAAAAAGGATTTACCGGCGGGCTTCCGATAATATTTAATTTTAATAATAACCATTACGGTATGGGCGGCCAAACCAGCGGCGAAACAATGGGATTTGGCGAGCTTGCAAGGCTCGGCTGCATAAACAAAAACCAGATGAATGCCGAGCGAATCAACGGCTGGAATCCGCTTGCCGTTATCGAATGCTATAAGAGAAAACGCAAAGATATCGAAGAGGGCAGAGGCCCTGTTCTTCTCGACGTTCTCACATACAGGCTTTCAGGGCACTCAACTTCGGACGTTATCTCATACAGAACAAAAGAGGAGACCGAAGAGTGGGCAAAGCAGGATCCGCTTACAACTTTCCCTGCTGACCTTATCAAAGCCGGCGTAGCGACTAAA
The DNA here is from genome assembly GCA_031549485.1 of Eubacteriales bacterium. GTDB lineage: Bacteria > Bacillota > Clostridia > Oscillospirales > Feifaniaceae > JAVBPR01. The sequence goes on from JAVBPR010000021.1 coordinate 1,504, forward strand.
AAAGAGCTTGAAAAAGTAAAAGAAGAAGTTATCGCAAGGAATAAAGCGATGTTCGAGCTTTCTTCAAGCCTTGAAATTTCTCCGTACGTTGATTTTGAAAAAAATCCGCATTTTATCGAAGATATGATGTTCTCGGACGAGAGAATCGAAAAAATGGACGACAGAAAACCGGACGTCCTTATGCCGAAAAGCGAGAATCCGAGAGCAAAACAGCTTGAGACAAGAATCAGATACGCTTATGACGAAAACGGCAAACCAGTTCCAAAAACAAAAGTTTACAGCATTCGCGATGCTTTGTTTGAGGCAATTTTTGATAAATTCTATACCGATCCTACACTTGTAGCATACGGCGAAGACGAAAGAGACTGGAACGGCGCTTTTGCGGTATACAGAGGCCTTACAGAGGCGATTCCGTATCACAGACTTTTCAATGCTCCGATTTCGGAATCGGCGATTGTCGGTACTGCGGTTGGATACGGCATGGCGGGCGGCCGCGCTCTTGTAGAGCTTATGTATGCAGACTTTATCGGTTGCGCCGGTGATGAAATCTTCAACCAGCTTGCAAAATGGCAGTCAATGAGTGCCGCAGGACTCAAAATGCCGGTTGTTCTTCGCGTTTCGTGCGGCTCAAAATACGGCGCGCAGCATTCCCAGGACTGGACAGCGCTTTGCGCGCATATTCCCGGACTTAAGGTTGTTTTCCCGGTAACTCCGTATGATTCAAAAGGTATGATGAACACAGCTCTTATGGGCAGCGATCCTGTTATATTCTTTGAATCTCAGAGAATTTACGACCTCGGCGAAATGTTCCACAAAGAGGGCGTTCCGGCAGATTATTATGAGATTCCGTTCGGCAAAGCGGACATCAAAAAAGAAGGCAAGGATCTTACAATTCTAACTGTCGGCGCAACTCTTTACAGAGTTTTGGACGCTGTTAAAATCCTTGAAGAAAAATATAATATCTCGGCAGAGGTTATAGACGCGCGCAGCCTTGTTCCGTTTGACTACGAAACACTTCTTGCTTCGGTAAAGAAAACCGGAAAACTACTGCTTGCATCCGACGCTGTTACAAGAGGAAATATTCTTTGCGATATCGCCTCCAATGTTACCCAGATGGCTTTTGATCACCTTGACGCACCGCCTTTCATTGTCGGCGCGGAAAACTGGATAACACCGGCTTTCGAATATGATAAATACTTCTTCCCGCAGCCGGAATGGATATTAGATGCTATAAATGAAAAACTTATTCCGCTTCCGGGACACGTTTCCACAAAGAACTATACAACGCTTGAAACCATCAGAAAAGCAAACAAAGGCGTATAAAATGCGAGAGGGCGGGCAAATTGCCCGCCCTTTGTTTTAAGAAAGGTATTATGATTTATATAGAGAACAGCTCGACCGATCCGATTTATAATCTTGCCCTTGAAGAATATCTTGTTACGGGATTTAGCGAGGATGTTTTTCGTCTGTGGCAAAACAGCCCTTCTGTAATTATCGGGCGCAATCAAAACGCGCTCGGTGAAATAAATATTGATTATGTAACAAAAAACAAGATTCCGGTCGTCCGGCGAATGTCGGGCGGCGGCGCGGTATTTCACGACTTGGGAAATGTCAATTTCACCTTTGTTAAAAAGGCGGATGACGATGATTTCAGCAATTATGAAAAATTCTGTTTGCCGATAATAAACGCGCTTAAAAAAATGGGAATAACGGCCGAGCTTTCAGGCAGAAACGACATTTTGATTGACGGCAAGAAAATTTCCGGAAACGCCCAGTATAAATATAAAGACAGGATGCTTCATCACGGAACTTTGCTTTTAAACGCGAGCCTTTCAGACATTTCGGCATCGCTAAATGTTTCGAAATCGAAAATTGAAAGCAAGGGAATAAAATCGGTTGCCGGCCGCGTGACTAATATTAACGAATATTTGCAAAATAAAATTTCGCCGAAGCAGCTTATAGATTGTGTAATGACCGAAGTTGACGCGACGCCGTACAGTCTTACCGAAGACGACCAAAAAAATGTGGAAAACCTTGTGCGCGAAAAATACGGGACATATGAATGGAATTTCGGCTATTCTCCAAAATACACATATGAAAATAAAGAGTATTTTCCGGGGGTAGGATCGGTTGAAGTTTATATCGAGTCAAACGACGGAAAGATAACAAATATCCGCTTTATGGGCGATTTTTTCGGCGAAAAGGGGATAGAAGGGCTCGAAGAAAAAATGATAGGGCTAAAACATGAAAAAGAAGCTCTCGCAGAGTTTCTTGAAAAAACCGACTGCGAAAGCTACATTTCAAATATCACAAAAGAAGATTTGCAAAAACTATTGTTATAACAAAAAAGCCTTGCTTGAATTTTCAAGCAAGGCTTTTAATTTAATCTAAATAACGTGATGCGCCGTAATAATATGTGTTGTAATAGCCCGATTCGATACTTTCGATTCTGACTCTTTTACCGGCAGAAGGGGAATGTATCATTTCACCGCCGCCGACATAAATGCCGACATGCTGTATTTTGCTGTTTCCCGGGCCTCTGAAAAATACAAGATCGCCTTTGCGAAGGGAGCTTCTGCTGATGTGAGTAGTTGCGTTGTATTGACCGGTTGCGCCGCGGGGAAGATTAATATCAAAATGATTTAAAACATAATATACAAGACCGGAGCAATCAAATCCGCTTGGGGAAGCGCCGCCGTATTTATATTTTGTTCCGATAAACTGCTCTGCGTAATTTATAATTTCATCGGCAAGGCTTGTATCGCGGGAAACATCGCCCCTGCTTGTGGCGGGGTTTATACCGCGCGAAATATAATCGCAGCTTGCATAACCTGTGCCGTAAGGGGTATTGAGATAAAACCATCCGTTTTTCTCTTCGAGGATTTCAACCTCGGTGCCTTTTGCCATTGTGGCGATAATATCATAATCAGTAGAAGGGCCGGTGCGAAGACGAACATTGCTTCCTGAAACATAGCCCGCAATTTTAGAATTTTCAACCGCGAGATAATCTGAGATGATATAGCCGGTTTTATCGCCGAAAACAACTTTATGCCATTTACCCAGCTCGATAACTTCGATTTGCTCGCCGTAGCTGAGAGATGCTATAACGTCATATTCGGTGCCCGGACCGGTTCTGATATTGACCGTCGAGCCTGTTACTGTACCTACCATAAGCCCGAGAGCCGAAACACAAAGCACTGCTGTAAATAGTGCTATAAAAACAAGAGTCAATAATAATTTCTTTCTTATTCCCATAAAACCTCCTTTAGAAAAAAACTAAACCTTTTAAGATTGTAGCATATATAGACATTTAAGTCAAATCAGCCACAACCGGTGGATTATAGTTTTTCTTTTAAAGCTCGGTCAAGCCAAATAGAAGCGATATCCATAGCATTATAAAGCCCGACCTTTTCACTTTTCTTTATAACCTTGTCTTTAGTTTTTATTTCGGGATCGGTATATTGCAAAGAAACTAAAACATTATTTGCAACCTCGACATCGCCGATTTTGCGGGTGTCGATAATTTGAATGCAAATCATATATTTTTCGCTTAAATCACCGTAAAAAATTGTGTTGCCGTTTCGGACAAGTGGCTTGCCTTTATACGTCAAGTGTTCCTTCTTTTTTGCCATAAACGCGTGTCCTTTCATAAAAACTAAATACAATCATACCATATAATTATATTATTGTAAAGAAAAAGCGCCGTAAAGCTACGGCGCTCTTGTTATTTAATAAGATAATTTCGAACAAGCATTTGAAGAAGCTCGTCTCTGTCTATCTTGCAAATAAGGCTTCTTGCGTTGTTGTGATTGGTGATATAGGTCGGATCTTCAGAAAGAATATAACCGACAATTTGGTTAACGGGATTATAGCCTTTTTCGACAAGCGCGTCATAAACCTGCATCAACACACGCCTCATCTGTTCTTGCGGATCTTGCGAAATTGAAAAGGTAATTGTATTATTATCGGCCATATAATCCTCCTTAACATTAATTGTAATAATTATACAGTAACATGAAGAATTTTTCAATATTTTTTAATTACCGTTGTGTTACAGATAAATCTTTTTCAAGGGTAACAATAATTTTTGAAATGATTTTGTCGACTTCGGCGTCGGTGAGAGTGCGGTCAAGCGCGCGAAGCGAAAGGGAATATGCAACGCTCTTTTTATTTTCGCCGATTTGCTCGCTTCGATAAATATCAAACAATTTATATGAAGCGAGATTTGCGCCGCCGCATTTTTTAAATATCTTTTCGATATCAGCAACAAGCACCGATTCATCGCAAAGCAGGGCGAGATCACGGGTTGTGGCGGGATATTTCGGAAGCTCAACAAATTTGCGCTCTGTCGTACGCGCTGAGAAAAGGGCGTCAAAATCAAGCTCTGCAATATAGACAGGCAACTTTATATCATAGTTTTTACTAATTCCCGGATGAAGTTCGCCGAGATGACCGACATTTTTGCCGTCAATTGTTATTTTCGCGCTTTTACCGGGATGATATGCAAAATGATCGGTAAGCCTTGCAAATTCGGGAAGAGAATAACCCATATCACAAAAAAGTTTTTCGACAATCCCTTTGAGATAATAGTAATCTCCCGTGCCGTAAAGTCCGATAATAACGGTTTTCTTTTCGTTTGGAAGGGCCTGTCCAGGAACCGGAAGAAAAACTTTTGCAATTTCAAAAAATCCGGCTGATTTTGTCCTTTTTGCGTAGTTTCCGCCGAGAATATCAAGCATAGCGGGAATCGGCGTTGTTCGCATTAGGCTTGTTTCTTCGCCGAACGGATTTAAGATACGAACACTGTTTCGAAGCGTATGCTCCTTCGGCATATTAATTTTGTCATATTCCAAATTGCTTGCAAAAGTGAGTGTGTAAATTTCGCTTAATCCGCAAGAAATAAGGCTACTTGCAATATTTTTTTCAAATCTTTGCTTTGCGTTTAGACCGCCTGTATTTGCGGTGCTTTTAAAAACGGTTGTCGGGATTTTATCGTAACCATAAATGCGCGCAATTTCTTCCGCAATATCAGCTTTATCCTCGACGTCGATGCGAAACCCGGGAACCGTAACGGTATTACCCGAAACCTCGAATTTCAAAGAGGCAAGAATATTCTCCATTGTTTTTATATCAATATCTGTTCCCAAAAATGCGTTGACATATTCGGGGGAGTAGGAGACTGTTTTCGGCAGTTTAGGGCTGTTATCGATATCGGTTGTAATATCGGATACAACTCCGCACCCCAAAAGCTCTACAAGCTCGCAAGCGCGGTCGAGCGCATCAATTACCATTCCGGGATCAAGACCTTTTTCAAATCTTGCTGAGGATTCGGTTCGAATGCCGAGTTTTTTAGCAGTTTTCCGTACATTTGTCGGCGCGAAATTCGCGCATTCAAAAACTACTTCTTTTGTGTTTTCGTTTATTTCGCTGTTTTGTCCGCCCATAACGCCGGCAACGGCAATAGGTTTGTCAGCGTCGCAAATCATAAGATTTTCGGAAGAGAGGGTATGTTCTTTTTCATCGAGAGTAGTGATTTTCTCACCCTCTGTCGCACGTCTTACGATAATTTCGTCGCCCGAAATATAAGAACGGTCAAAGGCGTGCATCGGCTGGCCATATTCAATCATGACATAATTTGTAATATCGACAATATTATTAATCGGTCGGACTCCCGCGGCGCGAAGTCTCATTCGAAGCCAAAGCGGGGAAGGGCCGATTATGATATTCTTGATGATTTTCGCGGCATAGCGCGGGCAAAGCGACGGCTCTGCAACGGAAACCTTGATTTTATCGTTTCCGCCGCCGCCTTTTACCTGCGGCGCGGTGATTTTAACTTCTTTGCCGAAAGTTGCGCCCGCCTCAATGGCAAGCCCGATAACACTAAGGCAATCTGGGCGATTTGATGTTATTTCAAACTCCACGGCGACATCGTTAAGAAGCAGTGCATCTTTTATATCTTTGCCGAGAGGAAAGCTGTCATCCAAAATCAAAATACCGTTATTGTCCGCGCCGGGATAATCGTTTTCGGTAAGCCCGAGTTCTTCGATAGAGCATAGCATTCCTTCGCTTAAAACTCCGCGGAGTTTACCGGTTTTTATTTTGCTGCCGTCCGCGGTAACAGCGCCGTCAAGGCAAACGGGAACGATATCTCCGGCTTTTACATTGTTTGCGCCTGTGACTATTTGCCTTTTCCCTGAGCCAATATCTATTTCGCAGACTAAAAGTTTGTCCGCGTCAGGGTGTTTTTCTATTTTTAAAATCTTTCCGACGACAATATTTTGCAGTAATCCCGCGGTGTTTTCATGCTTTTCAACTTTGCTGCCTGAAAGGGTCATGGCGGAGGCAAAGTCATGCGGCGTGATATTGCAAAGATCTATAAAATCGGAAAGCCAATTTAGCGATAAATTCATCTTTTTCTCCTAAAATTGATTTAAAAAGTTAATGTCGTTTTCGGTAAAGAGGCGCAAGTCTTTTATATCAAAACGGCGCATTGTTACTCTCTCAAGTCCGATACCGAAAGCAAATCCGCTGTAAACTTCCGGGTCGATGCCGCAATTTCTCAACACTTTCGGATGCACCATGCCCGCGCCTAAAATTTCAATATATCCTTCGCCTTTGCATAGGCGGCAGCCCTTACCGCCGCATTCAAAGCACTGGATATCCATTTCCGCGCTCGGCTCGGTAAACGGGAAGTGGTGCGGACGGAAGCGGACGTTCACATTTTTGCCGTAAAGCGATTTTGCAAAGACCTCAAGCGTTCCTTTAAGATCGCTCATTGTGATTCCCTTGTCAACGACAAGCCCCTCAATTTGATGAAAAACAGGGGAGTGGGTGGCGTCAACGGCGTCAGACCTGTAAACTTTTCCTGGCGCGATTATTTTAATAGGCGGTTTTTGTTTTTCCATAACGCGAACCTGAACGGGAGAGGTCTGTGTGCGTAAAACTACCTTGTCGCTAATATAAAATGTATCTTGGGTATCTCTCGCCGGATGGTCCGGCGGGAGATTCAGCGCCTCGAAATTATAGTAATCAAGCTCGACTTCCGGCCCCTCGGCGATACAAAAACCCATGCCGATAAAAATGTTTTCAATCTCTTCGGCTACAATCGAAAGCGGATGGCGGTATCCTTTCGGGAATTCTTTTCCGGGCGCGGTAATATCTATCGACTCGGAAGAAAGTTTCTCTGCAAGCTCGGCCGCTTCAATAGCCGCTGTTTTAGAGGCGATTTCGCTTTCTATTTCAGCGCGCACAACATTAGCAAGCTGTCCCATTTTCGGACGCTCGTCCTCCGAAAGCGAGCCCATCATTCTAAGAATTGATGTAAGCTCGCCTTTTTTGCCTAAAAAATTAACTCTGATATTTTCTATTTCCGCTTTTGTTTTTGCGGATGAAAGAAGGGCGGATGCCTCATTCTTGATTTTATCTAATTGCGCTTTCAAAATATCACCTCAAAACTAATTTAAATATTATTATAATATAGTAAAAGACATAAAGACAACTAAAAATTTTTTTGCACCCTAATGACTTGTATGGTAAAATAATTTTATTATTTGAAAGTTTTCGAAAGGTGTGGCAAAATGGACGTTTTTATAGAGCAAATGGTTACGCGCCAAAGCGGGGGGAAAGAGTTGTTTTTCCGAATTTTATCCGCTGTTTTATGCGCCGGCATTTGCGTGCTTTCAGTCATACATTTTCTTCCGTTTGCCATTTTTATTTGGGGCGCTGCGATTTTTGGCGTTTATAAGGTTTTTTCCATTTCTCAGCTTGAATACGAATATATTTTTACAAACGGCGAGCTTGATGTTGATAAAATCACCGCGAAATCCACCCGTAAGAGGTTGGTAACAATCAACGCCCGTGAAATTGAGCTTTTGGCAAAAACCTCAAATCCCAATTTTAAAAGAGAATTTTCGGGAAATTTTATCACCAAAATTTTCGCGGGAACAGGTGCAAAAGACGACAGCGAATATTTTTGCATATTTAACAATAAAGGCCGATGCAGACTTGTATTTAACCCAAGCGAGAAAGTTCTAAACGAATTTGCAAAATACTCTTCAAAAAAGGTGCATATTTAATGGATTTTTGTTTGCCAAGGCGCGATATGGATTCAAACAAAGGCGACTTCGGACATCTTTTGATTGTCGGGGGAAGCAGGGGAATGGCCGGCTCTGTTTTTCTTGCCGCTATGGGAGCGCTCCGCTCCGGCGCAGGACTTGTCACCGCGGCGTCACCGCGCTCTGTTTTCGACGCTCTTTCGATAAAACTTACCGAGGCTATGAATTTTTGCCTTGAAGAAAAAGACGGCATGATTAGCGAAACCGCTATCCAAGCATTGCTTCCTCTGATAAAAAAATCTTCACATGCAATTATCGGGCCGGGGCTTTCGACAGGCGATTGCTGTAAAAAATTCTTTTTCTCCTTTCTTGAAAAATACGATAAGCCTATAATTATCGATGCCGACGGGCTCAATTGTCTTTCAGAGGATTTATCGGCGATTAAGCGCGGAGCGGTTTTGACGCCACATCCCGCAGAGATGAGCAGATTAGTTAAAATTCCCGTTTTGGATATTCAGCAAAACCGCGAGGAAATAGCGGGGGAATTTGCAAGAGAACATGGGTGTACCGTTCTTTTAAAAGGAAAAGACACGGTTGTCGCGTCGGTAAACGGCGAAATTTTTGTTAACACCACGGGTAATCCCGGGCTTGCTAAAGGCGGAAGCGGGGATTTGCTTACCGGAATAATTGCCGGGTTCATGGCAATCGGGCTCTCGGGCTTTGAGGCGGCAAAATACGGCGCATATTATCATGGAAAAGCGGCGGATATTCTTTTGGAGAGATACAGCGAACACAGCATATTGGCGAGCGATTTGCTTAATATTTTACCTGAAATTTACAGAGGTGAACAATGAATCTTCGCAGCAGAACATACGCGGAAATAAACTTTGCGGCGCTTGAAAACAATTTGAATAGCATCAGAAAATCATTGCCGGAAGGGTGTAAAATCTGCGCGCCTGTAAAGGCTAATGCTTACGGTCACGGCGCTGTTGATTTTTCACTTAAACTCGAAGAACTCGGGGTGGATTTTTTCGGCGTGGCGTCTCTATCCGAAGCTGTTGAGCTTAGACGCGGCGGAATAAAAGGGGAAATATTGATTTTAGGTTTCGGCCGGGCGGAAGACGCAAAATACCTTGCAAAACATAATATAATTCAAAGTGTTTACAGCTTAAATCAGGCAATAGAACTTGAGCGTGAGTGCCAAAAAATCGGCGAAAAGGTAGCGGTACATATTAAAGTTGATACCGGAATGGGACGCATCGGTTTTCGCTGCTGCTCAAGCGATGAGGCGGCGCGGGCCGAGACTGAAATTACCGAAATATCATCCTTTGAAAATTTGATGATCGAGGGAATATTTACGCATTTTTCAAGCGCGGGATTCGAAAATGATAATTATACTGAAAACCAATATAATCAATTCAATTCACTTGTTTCAAAACTAAGTGACAAAGGGATTAATTTTAAGTATAGGCATTCTTCCAACAGCTCGGCTGTTATTAATCACGCAGGTTTTTCCGGAAACATGGTAAGACCGGGGCTGATACTTTACGGAATTTATCCCGAAAAGTATATGGAAAAGCAAGATTCGCTCGGTCTTATACCTGTAATGAGCCTAAAAACAACCGTTGCAGATATTCGGCATATTAAGAAAGGCGGATATATCAGCTATGACAGGACATATATGCTGGAAAAAGACGCTATGCTCGCCACCGCGCCCGCGGGATATGCTGATGGCTATATGCGCGCCCTTAGCAACAAAGCTGAGGTTTTAATCCGCGGAAAAAGGGCGAAAATCAGAGGCAGAGTATGCATGGACCAAATCGTTTTTGATGTAACAGGCATCGACGAAGCAAAACCGGGTGACAGTGTGCTGCTTTTCGGCCGGATGGATGACAAAACGGTATCTGTTACAGAACTTGCCGAAATAGCCGGCACGATAAGCTACGAAATTCTCACCGGGATAAGCCCGCGGGTGCCGCGAATTTTTTTATATGAAGAATAAACAGAAATAAAGGGTGGTATAACGCGAATTTTTCAATAAATAAGGCGGTATAGGCAAATTTTGAATTTCAGCGCATTTTTGCTTATGAACCTTAATTTTTTAGCTTAATAATATATTACAGAAGCTCATGAAAATTTGATGTTTAAAATGGGCGCAATACTGGAAGAATAGTTTCATAGCCAAAAACTTTCTTTGCCAGAGGTGATATATTATGAGTATTAAGCGGGGCGATATTTTTTACGCTGATTTAAGTCCCGTTATCGGCTCCGAACAAGGCGGTCTCCGACCTGTACTTATCGTCCAAAACGATGTTGGAAACAAATTCAGCCCGACGGTGATTGCCGCGGCAATTACCAGCCAAACGGGGAAGGCGAGGCTTCCGACACATATAGAAATAGGAACGGACGGGAACGGACTTCAAAAAGATTCGGTTATCCTGCTTGAGCAGATTCGCACAATAGATAAAAAAAGGCTGAAAGATAAAATGGGACATTTGGACGAAGACCTTATGACGCAGGTGGACAGCGCCATTTCGGTAAGTTTCGGGCTTGATTCTTCGTTCTGAGCGTGAAAGGAAATTAAAATGAAAAAACTTGCTATTTCGGTGTTTTCCCTTATTTTGTTATCTGCCGTGACCTTTCTTATGGTCACGAGCGCGGCGGGAGGGGCGGATGATCCTGTCGTCAGCCTCGGTTATCTTAACAGTGTTTTCAAGCCTGAAATGCAAGCTGAAATAAAGTCCCAGATAAATGCGGCAAAACCCGAAATTATAACCGAAGTCGTTTCAAGGATAGACAGTGGGGAAGGGACGGCGTCTTCTGCGGAATTTGTTCCGGTAGAGCTGTTAAAAGGACAGAAAATCAGACCGCTAAGCGGTAGTATTGAGGTTCTTCTTCGCACCGGCGCCTTTAAATGCATCGACGAAAAAGGGGATAAAATTCCCAGCATAACAAGCGGAAGCGATGCGAAAAACGGGGACTCGCTTGCTTTGCAAAATCTTTACTTAATACCGCGGCCCGATGGCAGGGCGATAACAGCTACCACTAATTCATGGGTAATGGTGCGAGGCGCATATATAATAGAATAAGAAGAAAATGTTAAAAGAGCGACTTTGTTTATGCAAAGCCGCTCTTTTTTTGAATAATTTAAGTTTATTGATAAATAATACTAACGAATCAATAAAAAAGAGGTGTAAACATGGCAGCTAAACTGACGACAAAGGAGCTAACTTCGCTTAGCGAACAGCTTGGTCTTGAAAAAATGTTGGTAATGAAATACAACGCGATGGCGGACGCCTGCGGAGATGCCACAATCAAGAATAAGTGCAAGCAGATAGCGAGAAAGCACCAAAAGCACTACGACAAACTTTTTAATTATTTAGGTTAAAAGGGGAAAAAGATGAAAACATCCAGTACAAAAAGCAAACAGACAAGAGCAAAGAGCCAGCCGGCAAGCAAAGTTTCCAAAACAGGAACAAAAGCAAGAACAAGAGCAAAATCAAGCACAAAAACCGGAAAATCGACTACAAATAAAGTTTCGACAAACTCGGTAAATAACAGCCTTGATACCAAGACAATGCTCCAGGACTTTTTGGCAACACAAAAGATGATTACAGGAAACTATAACTACATGGCAGGCGAATGTATGCACGACAATTTGAGAAGCGAAGTTTTGAGTATACTTCAGGACGAACACACGATTCAAAACGATATTTTTCTCGAGATGAAAGAACGGGGCTGGTACCAGGTTAAAGAAGCTCCGAAAGCTCAAGTTGACACAACTAAAAAAACCTATAGCAATAAACCCCAGGCAAAATAAAAGAAACTGCAGCGTTTGCTGCAGTTTCTTTTATTTATAAAAAATTTATTTCTTTGCGAGAACCGCGCCGATGATGTAAGCAATCGGAAGGATGATTCCAAGAATGTTGGACCAGCCGAATGTAGTTGTAAATGCGCCGATAAGTTGTAATACAAGAAGAACGATGCCGAGAATCAGGCAGAGCTTTGTGTTTTCGGCTTTAAAACCGACAAATCCTACCCAAATCATAAAGAGAGCCATTAAAAGGAAGAGGACCGATACCAAAGCAAAGTTGGCGATAATTGCCATTATCGAAATAATTGCCGAGTATATGCCAAGCAAAATGAAAAGAACGCCGGAGATTTTCAAGATGATTTTGCCCATTTGATTTACCCCTTTTAAATTTTATTTGATTTAAAAATCAAGTTTATTATATATTGTAATTAAGAAAATTAACAGTAGAATTTTGCGGTGAAAAAAATGTATTTAAAAAAGCCTAATCTTCCGGAAGGAAAAGTTATCTGCGCCGCTGTTGCGGAAAGCCAGCGCGATGTGATTTCGGCGCTTGAAAATCTCGGGATAGAAATTTTAAAAATAAAAGCCGATAATCGCCTTGGGGCAGGGGTTGCGGAGCATGCGGATATGAATCTAATCCACCTTGGCGATGATAATTTTATCGGTGGCAATGATGTGGCGCTGGGCGCGAAATACCCGGATGACGCCAGGCTTAATGCAACTTTTATCGGGAATTATCTGATTGCGGGCAAAAACGCTGATGAGAAAATAACTGCATATGCAACGAAAAATCAAATCGAAATTATTCCGGTAAATCAAGGCTACACGAAGTGTAATATATTAATTATTGAAGAAAATGCTTTTATTACAGAGGATATCGGCATAAAAAAAGCCGCTGAAAAGCGGGGAATAGACGTTTTGTTAATCGAGCCGGGTAAAATCACGCTTTCAGGGTTTTTCCACGGTTTTATAGGCGGTGCGGGCGGCAAAATAGATAAAAACAAAATTGCGCTGACCGGAAACTTGATAAATCATCCTGATTATAAAAATATTATTTCTTTTTTTAGTAAATATAATGTTGAGCCGGTTTTCTTAACGGACAGAGAATGCTTCGACATCGGGGGAATACTTCCTATTAAAGAAATATAATGTTTTGTTGCTCGAGCTAATATTTTTTTTATTTACTTGACAGGGTGGCGCTTATAACCGTATAATCAAAATATACTGTACTTCACAAAATGCAAATTTTGTGAAGTTGAGGGGATAGGAAGATCTACATCTTATGAATATACAAAGATGCGCCTCGAAAACCGCGTGTTTAGAGCGATCTATCGCATTCTGATTAAGGAGTTGGTCATTTGACGGAAAATAAACCGCAGATACTTTTAAGTTATATAACTTACCTCGATACTATCCGCGGCCGCGCCGCCGGAACTGTAAATGAATATATTTTAGATATTACTTTCTTTTTAAAATATATTTACGCGCAAAAAAACAATATAGAATTTTCATCTGAGATTGATATTTCTTCCGTTGATAAAAAATTCTTAGAATCGATTAAATTAAGCGATATTTATAACTATTTAAATTACATGTCACGTGAGCGCGACACCAAGGCTTCAACAAGGAGTCGGAAAATCGCCTCAATCCGCTCTTTTTTTAAGTATTTAACGACAAAAGCGGGTATTTTAGAGCATAATCCATGCGATACCCTTGAAACGCCCAAACTCAGGTCTTCCCTGCCAAAATATCTTAATCTTGAACAGTCGATTGAGCTTCTTTCTGCGGCAAGCGGCGATAATAAAGAACGCGATTTCTGCATGATAATGCTGTTTTTGACCTGTGGAATGCGGCTTTCCGAGCTTGTTGGGCTCAATTTGTCCGATATTAAGGGCGATCATGTCAAGGTTCTCGGCAAAGGAAATAAAGAACGGATTATTTACATAAACGATGCCTGCAAAAAAGCTATTGAGGATTATTTGACCGTTCGATGCGAGATAAAAATCAAAAACGAAGCGAAAAACGCACTTTTTATTAGTCGTCTCGGGAAAAGAATCGGCACTCGTTCTGTTCAGCAGATGGTGGAAAAAAATCTTGCAGCTGCCGGACTTGGCGAAGAACATTTTACAACGCACAAGCTCCGCCATACTGCGGCGACCCTAATGTTTCGCGACGGCGGCGTGGATGTTCGAACGCTGCAGGAAATTCTCGGTCATGCTCAGCTTAATACCACTCAAATTTATACTCATGTATCCGATAAGCAGATGCAGAAAGCGGCAAGCGCAAATCCCCTTTCTAAGGTTACAAAAGAAAAGCTGAAAAAATAATTATTATTTACCAAAAGAAAAGACGCGGATAATTCCACGTCTTTTCTTAATCTTCGAATTTAGTCTTCAAAAATTTGCTCTGAACCATCGTCTTCGGGAATTTCTTCATCTCCGAAAGGATCAAGCCCATGCTGAGCTTTTAGCGAAGGCGTTAAAATATATCTGTTAAATGTCGGATATGCCAAGAAATTTGCTATGTATCCGTATAAAGAAAGTAAAATAACAGGAATAAGAACAATTAAAACAATCAGCCCGAGCGGCCACAAAAAGTAGGCAAAAGCGATAAGCAGATAACTTAGCACCCCTAAAATTATAGTTGCAAGCAGGTTCGGAAACAAGCCCAAAACAGCTCCGTTTAAGGCATTTCTCAGTATCCCGAAAAAGCTGAGCTCGATTGAAACCATAATTAAGTAGCTGTAATATCTTATAAACAGAAAAAACAACAGAACAAGCGCGGTGATAACTATTGCTATATAGCTGAATATGCCCTGCAAGGCTATATAATAACTGAAACTGATTACGCCGATGTAAATTACAATAGCATCGATTATCGACATGAAAAATGCCTGTTTAAAATTACTTCTAAACGCGTCCAAAAAATCCATCCATAAAAAAGTGTGCTTCCCGCTAACAATATTTCGCATTACATAGGTAAATCCGGCGGTTGCAGGCCCGATAGTAACTATAGGAATGCAAAATAAAAAATAAATCATGCTAAGAGAAACTATTTTAGTAAAATTGCCGAAAAAAACATCAAAAAAGCGCACAAAACCGCGCTTTTCTTTTGCGTATTTCGATACGCCTGGTCCTTCTTTTTCATAATTACCAAATCCCAAAAATTTCGCCATATTTTCTCCTAAAACTCTATTCCTTTTCGCGCTTTTATACCTTTGTCGTACGGATGCGCTTCTTTTACAAAGTGCGTTATATAATCCGCGATTTCGCTTATATTTTTTGGCGCTTTTCTTCCTGTAAGAACGATTTCGGTGTTCCGTGCCTGACGTAGGATATCAATAAGCTCCGTTTCGTCAACAAGCCCGAGTGACAGCACGTCCAGAATCTCGTCAAGAAGAATTATATCATAATATCCGCGCGAAATTATATCACAAAAAAGGTCAAATTCTTTTTTTATTTCTTCTTTTATCAGTTTTTTTTCGGCTTCTTCGCAAAATTCATAAAAGTTATGCTCGGTTTCAAAAGAAAAGACTTTCACAAGGCCCGTCTTTATAAAGACCTTGGATTCCCCGCCTTCCGGCTTTAAAAATCGAAAAACGGCAGCTCTTTTCCCCTGCCCTGCCATACGGAGGCAAAGCCCATAACCTGCGGTTGTTTTGCCTTTTCCGTCGCCATAATATATTTGAATCATTTTTTCGCCCTCGGATGATATTTTATATAGACATCTTTGTATTTATTATGTAAAAGTTTCGCGTAAATACTGGTGGTCGAAACATCGGAATGGCCAAGCATTTCCGAAATTGTTTTGACGTCCGCGCCGTTTTCCAAAAGATGCACCGCAAAGGAGTGGCGAAGCATATGCGGCGCGATGTTTTTCTTTATTCCCGCCTCGGTTTGATATTTTTTGATAATTTTCCAAACGCCTTGGCGCGAAAGCCTTTTGCCGTAAAAATTGATAAAAAGCGCATGTTCCTTATCATCATTCAGTATCATTTCGCGGACGCTTTCGATATAATCCGAAACGCATTTCGCGGCGGCAGGATAAATCGGAACAACCCGCTCTTTCGTGCTGCCGCATTTGATAAATCCGATTTCAAGGTTTAGGTCGTCTATATTTAGCTCGCAAATTTCCGAAACGCGCATTCCCGTGGCGTATAATAATTCCAAAATCGCTTTGTCTCTAATGCCTTTTACATTTGAATCGCTCGGTTTATTTAAAAGCGCATCAACCTCTTTGCCGGTCAAAAAAGTCGGCAATTTCTTTTCGGGCGCCTGCCTTTTGACAGAAGCGACAGGGTTTTTTGAAACGGCGCCTAATCTTTTCAGATAATTAAAATAAGCTTTTAGCGATGCGGAGGCGCGGCAGATTGTCGCCGGAGACTTCCCCTGTTCCTGCATCTCTGCGAAATATTCGGCAAGCTCATTTGAGGTTATTTTATCAATATTGCCGCCATCAAAATATTTTTCACAGGAGATAAGGTCGCGTCTGTACGCGCTTGCGGTATTTTTGCTGCAAGCGTTTTCGGTTTCGATATATTTTATGAAATCTTCAATTTTCGCGGACATATACTCCCTCTTCTAAAAAAACATTGAGATTTTAGAATATGCATAGGTAGCGGCAATAAACACAACAAAACTTATGATTACCAGGGTGATATTTGCGCTTAGTTTGCTCCCGAATTCAAATTTTTCATTTCGAAGGCTTTTAACTATTAGCGAGCACCAGAAAGAAAAAGCCTCAGATGCGGCAATTAAAAAAACAGGGACAGCAATAATAAGAATGGGCAGCAAAGATAAAATTATCCCGCCGGTTTTATCGCTCGCTCCAGCAAAACTACCTGAAATAATAAAACTTAAACCGCTTCCCGATATAAATGTGAGGGCAGGAATAATTACCGGCGCCAGAAAAGAACAATCGGACAAAAAGAAAGCTATAAAAAAAAGATAAACGGCCTTAAAAATAAATGTGCTGTCAAATAAAACGCCCTGACTAATAAAGTTGAAAACAGGCAATTCTCTCATTACCGAAGAAAAAGCGGATATAATACCGAAAACTGCGCCCGAAAGAAAAAGAATTGTCATAAAGATAAAAATTGCCGGAGTAAAAGAAAATTTATTATTACCTGAGTTCTTGTCCGAATGCTTCACATAAATCACCTCCATAAACGCTATTCAAAAGGAGGAGATTTTATGTAAGTTATTTTTGCAATTCCTTGCTGCGGTCGGCGCAGGCGGTCATAGCTTTGAAAATTATTTTATCGGTTTCGTTTCCCTTAAAAACATTCATTGCTTCTATCGTTGTTCCGCCGGGTGAACATACCATTTCTATAAGTTTTTGAAGATCACCGTCTTTTATCATTTCCGCCGCGCCGCTCATTGTCTGAGATATGAGCTTGATGGCGTCGTCGTAAGAAATTCCGTTTTCTACCGCAAAATCGGTCATCGCTTTTGCAAAATAGAAAAAATACGCCGGAGAACTTCCGTTTACGGCGACAACGGCGTTCATTTTGCTTTCCGGAATTTCCACGCACACTCCGCCTGTTTCCAAAATTAAAGAAACAACCTCTTTTTCGCTTTCCGATATAACAGAGTCAAAGGTGACGGCGCAAGCTCCTTTTCCGCACAAAAGCGGCAGATTCGGCATAACGCGCACAACCGGAACGCCTTGTAAAAATGATTTAATATATTCGGTTGTGATACCCGCGGCGATTGATATAAAAACCTTGCCGGAATAAGTCGTCGCAGAAATTTCGGAAAGCACAGCTTCGAAATTTTGCGGCTTTACCGAAAGGAAAATATAATGACACCGTGAAACAAGCTCTGCCATGTCTGCGCAAGATACTGCGCCGAGCTTTGAAAACCGCTCATATTTCGATTTATCCAAATCAAAAACAGAAATTTCGCAGTTTATCATATTTTTTGAAATACCCGAGCATAGCGCATACGCCATATTACCCGAGCCGATAAAACCAATTTTTGCTTTGTCCATATATCACGCACATCCGATTAACATAATATTTTGCTATATAAATATATAACAGATTAAGCCTTAGCGCAAGCGGAATTACACAACTTTTCATATTTTTCGGCGCAGTAGTTATGTTAACCAAATTATGTAAACCGCAAAACCACAATATAAAGTGTCCGGCAAAAAACCGGACACAAATAACAAATTTAAATTAATTAATTCAAATGAAAAATTTAGGAAACCGCTTTTATCATAAGAGCGCACTCTACCCTCTTGCGCTGCATTTCGCAGGAAATGTCGTCCGGAATTAAGATGTTTCCGCAGGCGTTGTAATTATTAGCGTTACATCCCCCGCTGCAATAAAATTTTGCAAAACAAGAGCGGCATTTTTCTTTTGTGTATACGTTTGCGCACGAGAAACAAGCCTTTATGTCAGCTTTCGCCGCAGGCTCGCTGTCAAACAGGCTTCCCATCACAAATTCTCTGTTGCCTACAAACTGATGGCAAGGATAAATTTCGCCCGAAGGGGTAATCGCGATATATTCGTTTCCGCTGCCGCAGCCTGAAAGCCGTTTGATAACGCACGGTCCGCCGTCTATATCAATCATAAAATGAAAGAAGTTAAATGCCTTTTCTGTTCCCTGCCGTGAGAGAATCTCTTTTGCCAAAATATCGTAAGATCTAAAAACTTCGGGCAAATCCTCTTTTCTAATCGAGTATGGCGCGTCGGAAGGCGCGGTAACCGGCTCGACCGATATCTGCTTAAAGCCCAAGTCGGCAAGATGCAGAACATCTTTATAAAAATCGAGATTATACCTTGTGAAAGTGCCGCGGATATAGTATTTATCTTGATTGCGGCTTTCTGCAAGTTTCTGAAATGCGGTCAAAATCCGCTCATAGCACCCAGTGCCGTCAAGGCGCTTTCTAACCCTGTCGTTAATCTCTTTTCGGCCGTCGAGCGATATAACCACATTGTCCATATTTTCGTTGATATACTCAATTTTTTCGTCGTCGAGCAAAAGGCCGTTTGTCGTGATGGTAAAGCGAAAATTCTTTCCGCTATTCTCCCCTTGCGTCTTTGCGTATTCAACCGTTTTTTTTACGACATCAAAGTTTAGAAGCGGTTCTCCCCCGAAAAAATCCACTTCGAGATTTTTCCGGCCTTTCGAAGAAGAAATTAAAAAATCTATAGCCTTTTTTGCTACTTCAAACGGCATTTTTTCGCGAATTTGGTGATACTCTCCCCCATCGGCAAAGCAATATTCGCATTTTAAATTGCAGTCATGAGCGATATGCAGGCACATCGCTTTTATCGGAGCATCTTTCAAATTGAATTTTTCAAGGTCGATATATTCGTCTCCGGCAAAAAGCGTTCCGTTTTCTTTAAGTAATTTTAACTCTTCAAACGCAGAAGCCATATCTTCTTCCGAATGCCCGGAAAGTCTGTTTTTGTCCGGCAAAGCGGAGAAATCGCCGTCTAAAACAGATAAAATATCATAGGAAAGGTCATCAAGCGATAAAAGCGCGCCGCTGTTGACATCAAGGGCGAGATTTTGCCCGTTTTGTTTAAATAAATGAACCATAATACCTCAAAAGTGCCGGAGCAAAACTCCGGCACCCAAATTATTTAACCTTTTCGCACTTCTGATTTGCAACTGTGCAGGATGTCTTGCACGCTGACTGGCAAGACGTTTGGCATTCGCCGCAGCCGCCTTTTTCCGCGCTTTGTTTCAAGGTTTTTCCGCTGACAATTTTTATATGTTTCATATCTATCTCCTTAAATAAAAATCATTTTTAATATTATAGCATAACGATTGCCTTTTTTAAATATCAAATTTGTAATAATCTACAAAGTCGATTATTCCTTCGGAAATAGCGGTCGCCATTTTTTGCCGCCATTTTGATGAAACAATATTTTCGCATTCGTCAAAATTTGAAAAAAATCCGATTTCAATTAAAGCAGAGGTGCCGTGCGTTACACCTTCGCGGGTAAGATAATACGCATTATCATCTTTATATGTGCGCTTCGACACTTTTTGCGGTATATCAAAACTTATCCTATCCGAAATCATTTCGCTGAGTTTTTCTCTTTTACTATTATCACTTTCGCTGTTTTCCTGGGTATAAATAATCGTTCCGTATATTCCCTCGTCGTCAAAATAATTAAAGTGCAGCGATATAAAAACATCGCTTTCGGATTCCATTGAAACGCGCGCCCTGTCATCTAAATCAACAGACGAGCCGTCTTCGGCTTTTTCGTGTTTCGAGTCCCTTGTCATAACAACTTTAAAGCCCTTTTTTATGAGAATATCGCGAATCGCTTCCCCGTAAAGCAAGTTTTGTTTGTTTTCATCGGTTTCGATATCAAAAGATTCAGGCGGAACCGCGCCGGAATCATCGATGCTATGGCCGGGATCAATGCATATCACAATGTCGGAATATTCTGATTTTTCCAGCGAATTATCCGAAAAAGTGTTTGCGCCGCCGTCATTTTGCGCCGCGTTTGCTTGTATTCCCCGAATAAGCGACCAAAGCCCGAAAACTACAAGCAAAATTAGGCAAAAAAGAATGATGCGCCGACGGATGTATTTACTTTTAAGTCGTGTTTTTCTTTTCATTTTGTTTTCCCTTGCCGGCATTTTTTATATTTTAACATATTAAATATAAAAGTAAAACGAAAACCAACGCAAGTGGGAATTTTTGCATAAAAAAACGGAGCAAAGGCAGCTTTGCTCCGACGTGGTGCGAACGCATTTCATAGTGCGAGCAGCCGTCGTTTCCAGGGCTCCCGAAAAGCCGAAGGCTTTTTGGGGAAAGGAGGAGCAAGGAAGCAAAGCGAAGCTTTTTTGACATAAAAAAAGCGGAGCAAAGCGAACTTTGCTCCGACGTGGTGACCCATCCGCGACTCGAACGCGGGACACCTTGATTAAAAGTCAAGTGCTCTGCCAACTGAGCTAATGGGTCAAATCGAACGCTTAGATAGTATAACCTTTTGGCTTAATAATTGTCAAGCGTTTATTAAAAATAAATATAAAGAAAACGCCGCAAGCCAACATTTCCCAGTTCTTACAGCGCTTTCTTTATTATCCCAGCTCGATTTCAAGCTGCGACACCAATTTTTCTATTTCCAGAGTTTCAAATATACGAAGAGCCTTATTTATATAATCGAGAGATTCTAAAGGATCGAGATGCATTATAAGCGTTCTGATAAACATACTGAAGCTATTGCAATAATTAATAATATTGCCGCGGATATACTCTTCATGAATGTATCCGTATGTGCCGTATACAAAAAATGTGCATAAATTTGATAATTCGTCGACGTCTGTTTCAACGCCTCGTTCCAAATACGCTTCGTATAAATATTTGCAAAATGTTTCGGTGCGCCATTTTAAAAATTCGTTGTTCGTGCTCATATCCGATACAAGCCTGTAAATCACTTTTCGCTTGCTTACCATATAAAATACGAAAATAATATAATTTAGCAGCTTTAAAAGTTTATCATCTGGTATTTCAGCGCATAAGCTTATCAATTTATACGCTTTTGATAACTGAATCTTGCAGATTGAAACCATAATATCTTCTTTTTTTCCATAATAAAATCCGATATGCCCTTTGCTGATTCCGCAGGCTTCCGACAGCTGGCGCATAGATGTTTTATGATATCCTTGTTTGCAAATTAATTTGTAAAATTCGTTACTTATCTTTTCTCTAACTAATTCGCTTTTTTTCACTTTAAAATTCTCCTTTATAAAAATACTACATTATATGCCGCATTCTTTATAAAAATAATTGTCAAGCAAATCACACGATGCAATGCGATTTGCCCGACAATTATTAAAATTTCATACAATATCTAAAATTGACAAAAAGAAAAAACGAAAAGATTTATTTATGCTCCAATCCCGATAACATCAAAATGAGCATTAGAACGCTCGGTAGAATCAGAAAATTTAAGATATCCTTCTTTTAAAACCCATTGAAGTGTATCGCCCGGATTAAACGGATGAATAAAACTAATTGAATGATGGCTGCTGTGAATTAAGAATAAAATATCAGTACCAATCCCATTAATATATAGCTCAAATGTTGCTGGTGAGGTGAGATTTGAAATCATAACACCAAAGGTTATTCTGGCATACGGCGCATTACCGAGTGTCAAAACCTTTTGTTCGACAGCTGAATCCCAGGTCATGCCAACAGTTGATATGTGTTTCGAAAAGGTCATTACATCGCCTTGATTCAGCTCTTTTGATTCTGTATTAAGCACCGAAGTAAATTCCGAAATTGCGGAATCGCCTTTTTCTCCCTTTTCTCCTTTCAGACTTTCGAGCCACTCATCTTCGGTTCCTATAAAGCCCTGTTCAACCGCTATTTGATAAGCGGACTTTCCATCTATGCCGTCTTCACCGTCGACGCCATTTGTTCCATCAATGCCGTCTGCGCCGTCTTCACCGTCGACACCATTTGTTCCATCTTTGCCGTCTACACCATCAAAGCCGGGAAGACCTTGAGGACCGGGTTCTCCCTTTATACTTATCAGCCAATCTTCTTCGGTACCTATAAATCCATGATCAACAGCTATTTGATAAGCTGATTTTCCGTCTATGCCGTCGTTGCCGTCTAAGCCAGGAAGACCGTCCGAACCGGCGGGACCCTCAATGCCGGGCAGCCCTTGCTCTCCTTTTTGTCCCGGATACCCTTGAGGGCCTCTTTGCCCGGGAAACCCCCTTTCACCTTTACTGCCCGGTCGTCCGGTATCTCCTTGTGCGCCTCGCGGTCCTTCATCTCCCCGATCACCTCTCGGTCCGCGTTCCCCTCTGCATTCTTCCGGGCAGCAATTATGCTTGCCGCACTTTTTGTCTTTGCATTTATATTTTTTTTTACTAAACAATTTTATATCACTCGCTTTATACTTCGTGAAATCAAACGCGGTGCAAAAATCGACCGCGTCCGACCTCCATTATTATAGTACGCGGTCTAAAACTAATGTGTGATAAGTTGCTTTAATAAGCATATAATTTAATTTTGGTTATTTGATTTACATAATTAATATAATAAAACTTGTCAAATTGACTTATATTGGCAAATTGCAACTTCGCAATAATAAAAAGCTCACCGATTGCAGCGAGCTTTTTTTAATAGTTAAAATCACACAGTATGCTTATACTATGGTATAAAGATATTTGCAAACTTCATGTTGCTCACCTTTATAATCCGTCACGGATTTTTTCTGTAAAACAAAAGCGTTCTTTTCTAACACGCATCGAGAGGCTATATTATCACCTCGGCAAATACCCCATATGCTTGAAATATTAAGTTGTTCCATAATCACTGGAATAAACACCCTTAATGCTTCAGTTGCATATCCGTTCCGTGTATACTTTTGAGCAATGTGGTATCCAATTTCCCATCCGTTGTTTAGCGGTACAGCCTGCACATATCCTACATTCTCACCACTTTTCAACAAAACGGGATAAACAAACGGACCTTGATTTCCTTTATAACAATCAATTAAAAAACAGACCGTTTCCCTTGCCTGTTCAACAGTTTCAAAGACTTCGTCCGGAATAAATTTGCGACTGTCATTATCCAAAGAGTTTTTGTGCACATTTTCAATCATGCTTTCCTCAAATTCGGTTATTACTAATCTATCTGTCTCGATTAACATCTGTAATCCTCCAATAAATAAAATATTTTGGTTAAAATGACTTAAACATTGGAACACTTCCTATCGCACAAAATATAAATACTGCGCATCTTCATATCCCCGAATTATGATTTTATTATATCATATCGTTGTTCAGCAACAAACAAAAACATGCCAGCAACGTAGTTAGCCTGTTTTTGTCCCCATGCATAATCAGGTGGTCCGAGTGACAGGACCTCCCACCCCAAAAAACAATGTTTTGCGGGAACCCCGGGAACCTTTCACTTCGCTCAAATTTCTCATCAAACTATTGCATCAAATAAAAAAACAAAGCCCATCCCGTTCGAGATGAGCTTTGTTTTTTGGTCCGAGTGACAGGACTTGAACCTGCGGCCTCTTGACCCCCAGTCAAGCGCGCTACCAGCTGCGCCACACCCGGATATTTGCCGCCGCTATGCGACAGCAAAAGAAATTATATCACATACCAAAATAAAATGGCAATTATTTATAGAAAATTCTCATAATTTTCATTTAATATTGCAATCCTGCGGTGAATCGGATAGACCGGTTTTTCAATTTCATCCCGTATACATTTGATTAACACTTCGGGATTTAGCCCGTCTTCGCCTGCCGCGAGCCGTGAATTCATTATAATAACACCATCCGAAAGTGAAAAAGAAAGTTCGGAAATAAAATCTTTTATATTTATCTCTCTGAACCCTTTTTTTGATTTTTTCTCGACAATTATGCTTTCTTTTTGAAAATAACGACCGATTTTTTTAAAATCGTCTGCCGAAAACGGCATATCACCGAAAATCTGTGTTTGGTACTCCGCATATCGTATATTTTTTATCGGTGTAACACTGGAACTTACCGAGACAATTTCTATCCCCTGCGGCAGAAAAAGATTGATTTTTTGCATAATTTTTTCCGCTTTATGCTCTGATAGCAGTCTGAAATCGCATATATCGCACTCACTTTCAAAACCGAGCGAAAGAGGAAGCGCGAGAACGATATAAGGATGAGGATTGAACCCTTCTGTAAAATATACCGGCAAACCCGAGCGGCAAAGTGCGCGGGTAAAAATCCTCATATTATCGAGGTGAGAGGTGAACCTTACCATGCCGCGCTTCTTAAAAACAGCTCTAACATTTTGCATAGCAATCCCCCTCCAAAAAGCGGTTCGCGCCGCAACCGCCGCAACCTTCCATGCAATTTCCGCTTGTCTGTGTAATTTTTGAGCGGGCAAATTCTTTTGCAAAATATTTTTTTGGTATGCCAATATCTATATGATCCCAAGGCAGAGGCGAGTCCGCCGCCTTTTCTTCTGTAAAATTATGCGGATCGACGCCGCAATATTCAAAGGCGGACATCCAGTTTTCAAAATTGAAATATTGCTCCCAGTTGTCAAATTTTGCTCCTGTTTTGTATGCTCTTTCGATAACATTGCCGAGGCTTCTGTCCCCTCGCGCAAACACAGCCTCAAGAAAACTCACCTTTTTTTCATGCCAATGAAGCGATATTTTATTTGATTTTATCGCGGAACGAAGCAATTTTTGCTTTCTTTCAAGCTCTTCCATGCTATCTTGCGCCGCCCACTGAAAAGGAGTAAAAGGTTTCGGCACAAAGCTCGAAACGCTGACCGAAATATTGACCGCTTTTGATTTTCCCTCCGGTCTGTTTTCATAATAACAGTCGAGCATCTTTTGAGCCAAACTTGCAATGC
>JAVBPR010000015.1:0-140393 GCA_031549485.1 Eubacteriales bacterium
GACGATATCGTTACCCCCGCACCCTCGGAACTGCTTAAACCCGGCGTTTCAATAGCGCTTCAAAGGGTTGAGTATGTTATCGAAAAAGTTCAAAGCGAAATTCCGTTTGAAACGGTCAAAACCGAAAGCAAAAAGCTTGTTACCGGAAAAACATCGGTAACTACGCAGGGCTCGGTCGGAATAGAGGAAAAAACAATCAGAAAAACCTTTATTGACGGCGTTTTGGTTAACACCGAGATTCTCGGAAGCGAAGTTGTAAAGCAGCCTGTCACAAAACAGGTTACCGTCGGAACAGGCGCGAAAGAAGTGCCGAAACCTACGGCTTCGTCTTCAACAACCCGCGGCGATTTGAGATATAAATACTTTATCGATATGCGCGCCACGGCATACACTTTTTCGAAGAGAGAATCATACAACACCACCGCGTCGGGGCATCCCGTCAAGGTCGGAAACGTTGCGGTCGATCCGAAAGTAATCCCGCTGGGAACAAGGCTTTATATCAGCTATCCTGACGGCTCCTATTGCTACGGATACGCTGTTGCCCGTGATACCGGCGGCGCAATTAAAGGAAATCGAATCGATTTGTTCTTTAACACAGCGTCGGAATGCGAGAGATTCGGCATCCGCACCGTTCGTGTTTACGTTCTCGAATAACTGATTTTAAAAGGCATTTGCCATAACGGCAAATGCCTTTTATTTTTTTGCGCAAAATTCGAAAAGAAAGCCAATAAAAGTTTGCAATTATAATTATAAAATACTATAATTAAACTAATTATAGAGTGCGATATCCGTATCTCGCCGGGAAAAATTCTAAACGCGTGTGCGAATGACTGCGTTTGTAGAAGCGGCGAATAATATTATTGCAAGGCTCGTTTTGGCGTCCTCCGCAGGAGGAAAAAATATTTTGGAGGGTGATTTAGTATGCAAAGGATAGGCAAGGAAAATTATTATCTCGACATTGCACAGACGGTTGCCGAAAGGGGCACCTGCATTCGCAGAAATTACGGCGCGATTATTGTAAATCACGATGAAATCGTCAGCACAGGCTACACAGGCGCTCCGCGCGGACGGAAAAACTGTATCACTCTCGGCGTTTGCCAGCGCGAGGAGCAAAATATTCCGCGCGGCGAGCGATACGAACTTTGCCGCTCGGTTCATGCGGAGGCAAACTGCATCATTTCCGCGGCGCGGCGCGATATGATAGGCTCGACGCTCTATCTTGTCGGCTCGGACAAAAAAACAGGCGAGCTTCTTTCGGATGCTATGCCTTGCAGCATGTGCAAACGCCTTATTATAAACTCGGGCATTGCAAAAGTTGTTATCAGAGTGTCAAAAGAGGAATATATTTCCATAGATGTTCGCGATTTTATCTATCTTGACGACTCTTTGCCGCAACACGTTTAAACAAACTTTTTAAAAGGACGACCTATATATGAGTAAAACAGAAAAGCAAAAAGTTAAAATACAGGACATTCACACCCACCCGTATTTTTATTCTAAAATTCCGCAAATCAAAGAGATGGCGGATTATTTTGAGATGGAGCATTATAACGTTTTGTCCCTCTCCTCTCATTTAACAAGATTTATAACAAGCAATCTCGCCTGTATGCTGGTCAAACTTCAGTCGGAAGGGCGCGGCTACGCGTTCGGAAGCGTTATGTATCCCGAAATAGGCGGCCTTCCCGGCAAGGAGCTTTTAGCGCAGGCCGAGAGAATGCTTTCGATAGGGTTTGACGGTATAAAATGTCTTGAGGGCAAGCCGACTTCGAGAAAAAGAATCGGCGTTCCGCTTGACGGCCCAGAATATGAGCCGATGTATAAATTCCTTGAAAAGAACGATGTTCCGGTTCTTTACCACCTTAACGATCCGGCCGAATTTTGGGATAAGGACAAAATTCCCGATTGGGCGGTTGCCGAGGATTGGTGCTACTTTGACGGCACATATCCGACAAAAAGGGAGATAGAGGAAGAAGCGCTTAACATTCTTCGCAAGCACCCGAAACTCCGCGTGATTTACGCGCATATGTTCTTTATGTCGGACGATTACGACAGGGCGGTCAAATGCCTTGAGGAATTCCCGAACCTTAATTACGATATCTGTCCGGGAATCGAGATGTATACCAACTTTTTGAAAGACAAAAAGAAGTGGCACGATTTCT
This sequence comes from Eubacteriales bacterium, assembly GCA_031549485.1. Classification (GTDB taxonomy): domain Bacteria; phylum Bacillota; class Clostridia; order Oscillospirales; family Feifaniaceae; genus JAVBPR01. Next base: position 2,160 of record JAVBPR010000015.1, read on the forward strand.
TTGAAAAATACAGCACCCGCATTTTCTACGGCACCGATACAGTTTACAGCACGTGGAAAGACAAGGTCGAGGAGATTTTAAGCTATCTTGGCGACGGCAAAAAAGCGGATACGCTTACCGGCAAAAAAGAGGGGCTTGGTCTTGACGACAAAGCGATTGCCGATATTATGGGCGGGAATTTCAGCCGCTTTATCGTAAAGCCGCCGTCCAAGGTAGATGTCCCCGCGGTTATCGAATTTGCCGAGGAAATGCGCGCAATTACCGATAAATATTCCGATGCGCCGTTTTACAGCGGCCAGATTGACGGACTTCTCTATCAGATAAAAAAATATCTCTAAAAATAACAGAAAAGCGCAGGACAAGCGATTTGGACACGACAAAACGCGAAAAATTAAAGCAGCTTATAAAATATGTTTTTACCGGCGGCTCTGCATTTGTAATCGAACAGACGATATTTTATTTTCTTGATAAAGCCGTCAGCGCGAATATAGCGCACACGATTGCGTATACCATAACTTTCTGGTTCACCTTTTTTATGAACCGCAAGTTTACATTTAATTCAAAAGGCAGTTTTTGGCAGCAGCTGCTGAAATATATCCTGCTGTATGCGTTTAACCTGACGGTCACAAACCTTCTTCTCCATCTTCTCGTTTCGCCGCCGCTATCGCTGCACCATCTTTTGGCGAAGATTATTGTTTCGGGACTCGTCGTTTTATGGAACTTTCCCTTGTATAAATTCGTCATATATAAATGAAAGGCAGAAAATATGGTACCATATAATCTTACAGCCGATGATTTGGCAAAGATGAATACCGATACAATCGTCATTCCCGTAGGTTCAACAGAGCAGCATGGGCCGCATCTGCCCCTTTCGACCGATGTTAAAATCGGCGGGATTTTTGCGGATGGGATTGCAGAGGCTATTTCGGCATATGTCACGCCGGTGATTCCGATAAGCATGTGCCGCGAGCATATGGGCAAGAAAGGCAGCGTTTTCATGAAGCCGGAAACCTGCTATCAGATGCTTTACGACATCGTTATGAGCGCAAAAGAACAGGGCTTTAAAAAATGCGTTTTGTTCGTCAGCCACGGCGGAGTTTTTGTGGCGGGGCCGCTTTGCCGGCAGATAAACGGGCTTTTTAACAAAGATTTTATGATATGCAAGGTCGAGGTTCTGGACCTTATGGCGGACGCGGGCGAAGTGCTTGACAGCAAAGTCTATATGCACGCCGACGAATATGAAACCTCAATAATGCTCGCGAGATTCCCGGAGACGGTGCATATGGACAGGGCGGTTGACTGCACGCCCGATGTGCCGCGCGAAATACTGAATTATGGCAGCATCTTTAGGGTAAGCCCGTCCGGAGTCTGGGGCGTTCCGAGCCTCGCAACCGCCGAAAAAGGGGAAAAACTTATAAAGCTCGGCATACAAAGCGCGGTCAAAAAAGTAAAGGATACCTTTGCTTTTATCGAGGCAAAGGAAAAATTCGGATACAGCGATTTTTAAGGGAAACGGCATAATTTTTTAAAAAACAGGAGAAATGTTAGGTGGCAAATCATTTGAGTGGCGGCGGTTCAAGAGCCGCGTATAAGAGGAAAAAGAAAAGAGCAAACGGACGGCTTATTGCGGCGGTTCTTATTTTGCTTTTGGTTATCGGGGTTGTCGCTTATGCGGCGCTCCGTCCGAAAGAAACTGACGACGGCAATACCAATCCCCCGATTTCGAATCCGGACGGGCAAACCGACGGCGGCACGCCGGTTGACACAAAGCCGGACGATACTAAGCCGGACGACACGAAGCCGGACGATACGAAGCCCGACGACACAAAGCCCGATGATACAAAGCCCGATGATACAAAACCCGACGATACCAAGCCGGATGACACAAAACCGGACGATACTAAGCCTGATGATGACGGCGATGAGACTTTTAAGCCGTTCACAAGCGGCATGACAAAGAAGGAGCAACTTGCGCTGATCGACCGGACACCGCTTCCGTCAGGAAAAGTTGTCGCGATGACCTTTGACGACGGCCCGTCTATAAACACTCCGATTCTCCTTGACGGACTTAAAAAGAGAAATGTTAAAGCGACCTTTTTCGTCCTCGGTTCTATGGTGAAAGAAAATCCGAGCATCGCCAAAAGAATTGTCGCGGAAGGGCATACGATAGCGTCGCATACATGGAATCACCTAAATCTTCCGAAGCAGTCGCGGTCGAAAATCGAAAGCGAAATGCGCAGGGTTGACGAGCTTTTTGCCTCGCTCGGCATAAAAACTATCGGAATGATCCGCCCGCCTTACGGCGAGAGGAATGACGCTGTAAAAGAGCTCGCGCACGGCCCGCTTATCATGTGGTCGGTCGATCCGCGCGACTGGGATACCTCATCTTCGCAGGTCGTTTCGGACAAGATGGTCGAGGGAGCGCATGACGGCGCGATAATCCTTTGCCACGACCTCAAAAAATCAAGCATTACAGGCGCGCTTGACGCAATTGACAGGCTCAAGGCAAAAGGATATTCTTTTGTAACTGTCGATAATCTCCTGTTTAATGATGTCGATCCGGTCGACGGAAAATCATATTCGCAGAAAAACAGAACTCCGGCGGAGTAAATTAAAAAAAACAAAAAGAGCCCCTTTTTTAGGGGCTCTTTTTTTGCTTAGCGCAGCGCTTAGATTATATCTCCGCATCCGCAGCCGTCGTTGCAGGGATTGCATCCCTGGCAGCAAGAGGCGTATTCGCACTCTTTTTTGGAAAGCGTTCTCGCGCTTTCGCAAAGAATGCATCTTGCGAGCCTGTCGTTCGGGTGGCAGGAAACGTAATCTTCAAGATCGTTTATTCTGCGAGTAAGACAGGCGATTTCATTTGCAAGGATTCTGCAGCGAGAAACCATGGCGCAACCGCAGTTGCCGCCGCATGAGCTTGGTATCGCTGTCGAAAATCCGCAGTCGGCGTCAAAACAGCCGGTGCTGCCGCAGTTGTTGCAGCCGCAGTTGTTCCAACCGTCAAAGTTGTTACACATATAAAACTCCTCCGAAAGAAAAATTCATAGATAACTCCGGTTAAACAAAACCGAAACTTGTGCCGAAGCCGATTTTATGCGAAGTTAAAGCTACACTTTCAGTTTATGAAGAAACGAAAAATAGGTGAAAAAATTCCTTTACTAAGGAGGCAATTATTTATATAATTATTAAAGATGAATTAAAGAGGATAAGGAGAAACACAGATGAAACTTACTCATGAAGTGGAGAGAATGTGTACGGTCGCCAAAGGCGCAAATCACGGCCCGGCACCGATTCCCGAAGAGGGAAGATGGGTTAAGGCGACGCAGATAACCGACATTTCCGGCCTTTCGCACGGTATCGGCTGGTGCGCGCCGCAACAGGGGACATGCAAGCTCACCCTTAACGTAAAGGGCGGAATTATCAAAGAAGCTCTTGTCGAGACAATCGGCTGCTCGGGCATGACTCATTCGGCGGCGATGGCGGCGGAAATTCTTCAGGAAAAAACAATTTTGGAAGCGCTTAATACCGACCTCGTTTGCGACGCGATAAACGTCGCGATGCGCGAAATTTTTAAGCAGCTAGTTTACGGCAGAACCCAGACGGCGTTTTCGGAAGACGGTCTCCCGATCGGCGCAGGGCTTGAGGACCTCGGAAAAGGTCTTCGCAGCCAGGTCGGCACGATGTACGGCACCTCCGAAAAAGGAACCCGCTATCTCGAAATGGCGGAAGGGTATGTTCTAAACCTCGCACTTGACAGCGGAAACGAAATTATCGGATATAAATTCGTTCATCTCGGAAAAATGATGGATATGATAAGAGCGGGCAAAAGCCCGGCCGAAGCATACGAAAAGAATATCGGAACTTACGGCAGATACGACGGCGCCGCTAAGTATATCGATCCGAGGGAGGAATAAAAAATGGCTAATTTTGAAGGAATGAGCCGCAGAATCGACTCTATAAACAAGGTCTGCAAAGAATACGGCTTCAAAGATATCGACGAGTGCAAAGATTTTACCCTTTCAAAGGGCGTTGACGTTGACGCTATTGTTAAAAGCGTTCAGCCTATAGCTTTTGAAAATGCCTCTTGGGCATATATTCTCGGAGCCGCGATAGCATACAAAAAAGGCGTTAAAAATGCCGCCGAAGCCGCCGAGGCAATCGGCATAGGGCTTCAGGGCTTCTGTATTCCCGGAAGCGTCGCAGAGCAGCGCGATGTCGGTCTCGGCCACGGAAATCTCGGCGCTATGCTTCTTCGCGAAGAAACCGATTGTTTTTGCTTCCTCGCGGGGCATGAATCCTTTGCCGCCGCCGAGGGCGCAATAGGTATTGCGAGAACCGCAAACAAGGTCCGCAAAACTCCGCTTCGCGTTATTTTGAACGGGCTTGGCAAAGACGCGGCATATATAATCTCCCGCGTAAACGGATTTACCTACGTTGAAACCGATTATAATTTTGAAACCGGCGAGCTTAAAATCGTCCGCGAAAAAGCGTTTTCGGACGGCGAAAAAGCAAAAGTTCGCGTTTACGGCGCAAACGATGTTCTCGAGGGCGTCGCGATTTTGAAAAGCGAAAAGGTCGACGTTTCTATTACCGGAAACAGCACCAACCCGACGAGATTCCAGCACCTTGTCGCCGGCACATACAAAAAATGGGCAAACGAAAACGGAAAAAGATATTTCTCGGTTGCTTCGGGCGGCGGAACGGGCAGAACCCTTCATCCCGACAACATGGCAGCAGGGCCTGCTTCCTACGGACTCACCGATTCGATGGGAAGAATGCACGGCGACGCGCAGTTTGCCGGTTCATCCTCTGTTCCCGCTCATGTTGAGATGATGGGACTTATCGGAATGGGCAACAACCCGATGGTCGGCGCGACCGTTGCGGTGGCGGTTGCTATCGAGCAGAGCCTTTAAGATTATCATATGAATAAGAAAACCGGGCTGCCATATCAGGCAGTCCGGTTTTTTATCGGGAGGGATTTTGCCCTCCTTTTTTTATTACATAAAAAGCATAAGATTTTCGAAATTTTTATCTTTTGTCCGGTCCATGATTAGAAACCAGTCGATTATGGTGAATACGCCGCAGCATCCGACAGTCAAAAGTTTTAAAACGCCGAGGCCGATATCGCCGATAAAAAAGCGGTCAACGCCGAGATATCCGAGAAAAATCGAGAGGATAAGAGAAATAGTCGGATCTTTTATCGAGGCGGTCATCACATAGGAAAAACGCTCCTCATCAAGCGCGAGAAGCCGCTCGCGAATATACGGAATTTTGTTTACTTGAAATTTCGAAGCATTTGCAACTAAAAAAGCATTTACGCTGGCAACATCCATTTTGCATTCACCTTTCATAATCTATTTATTAATTTAAAAATATACCATATAAAATTTGCCGCAAGAAAAAAATAGGCGGGTATTTGGAAAGCCTTTTTCGAGAGACAGCCGAGCCGCTGAAAGAATATCACAAAAACAGAGTATAGAACGGGCACGGCAAAGGGAAACAGAGCGAAAGAAGTTTTAAAGTCAAGCCGAAAAAGCGCGAGTGTCGCCCTTGTGAGTCCGCAGGTCGGGCAGGGGATATGAAAAATTCGCAAAAACGGGCAGCCCGCGCCCGAAAAGGTAATGAAAATGAGCGCCGCCGCGAAATACAGAAAATAAATCCACGCTTGTTTTGCGGTCATCTTGCTATCCATAAAGCTAAATCTGGAACTCGCTTTTCTCAAAAGTCTGAAGTTTCGGCTTCGGGAAAATGTCTCGCTTTTGCGGCTCATATTTGAAGCGCAGGCACTTTTGGCTCTCCGAAACGATTCCTTTTTTTGAGCATAAAAGATCGCCCTTAACGCTGATATATGAGGAATAGGCGCAAAAACGGCAGGATTTTTCCGCGTTTTTACCGTAAATCATTTTTATCCGCCCTTTTTAAAAAGTTTATAAAAACAATATACCATAAAATTTGCCGGTTGCATAGGGAGGTGGCCGCGTCCTCGCTTACTTACCCCTACAGCACATTAATAATCTTTATGCCTTGTTTCTGGGCATGTCGGACTGTTTGGCCTGTTCCGCTTTTTTCTTTGCGTAAGGCGCAAATGCAATAATCGGAATGCTCGACCATATAATAATTTCTTTTCCTCATGCAAAAATAGCTGTATTCTTCAGAAACATAGATTGTTTCGTCCGCTTCAGCGAGCAAATTCTGATATAACTTTTTCTGCTGTTGCGACCATAAAGCGTCTTGGCTTTTGCAGGGCAGGGCGAATATCAGGCGGATATTTTTCCCCATTTCCTTTTTTGCAATAATTAAAGAAGCAGCAATTTGATCGAATCCCAAAGCTCCGCCAGAAATAAAGGTTGTGACGCCTTTGGAGATTAGACTTTCGATTTCGCGGTCAAGATTGCGCGCAATTTTTTCAATTTTATCTGCTGGTAGATGCCTATGCCCGGTAAAACAGCAAGCAGTTGTTTGCAATTTGTGAAACCTCCTTTATTAAAATATTATTGGAGCGTATTTGCTCCAATAATATCACGAGGCTATGAGAAAATCAATAGGAGCATATAAGCTCCAAAAAGGAGGGTTTTCCATGGCAACTAAATTAAAACAAGATGTTTCTATCGGCGCTAATTTAAAGAAATTCCGACTAGCTACTGGTATGTCCCAAGAAATTGTCGCGGCTAAATTGCAAACACAGGGACTTGATGTTCACAGAAAAATTATTTCACAAATGGAATTGGGCGAGTACAGTATTCGGGTGAGTGTTCTTCTAGCATTGGCTGATTTATATAAAACGCCTATACAGGATTTCTTTGTTAATTTAGAGCGGTACGAATAATCTATATAGCCTTTTTCAATCTGAACATAATATACGATAAAAAAACGGCAGACAGTTTTGTCCGCCGTTTTTTGTGTGCAAATACATATTCGCGTTCTTTTTATTCAATGCCGGTGAAGCCGGCTTTTGTAACTATTAACCGGCAACCGGTACTGCTTCAGCGTCCCGGCTTCTTTCAAAGAATAGAATTTTGAAAGTGTTGTTATTTTAATAAGGCCAATCTTAGAAATCGCGCTTTTTATAAAACGCCAATGCCGCATGATAGGAAATTATCATAATTACAGACCATATTGCGATGCCCATTAAATAGGAAATTAGCGTATTTGCCGCCGCCCATTCCAAAATAAATGCAAGCGACTGCGTCTTGCTTCTTAGCATGCCCGTGAATAAAAATATCGCCAAAGGAAATCCGACAAAGGGCAAGTAGGCCGCAAACTTTGCTTTTGCATAGCCGAGTTTAAAGTAAAGCGGAAGCTGAAAGGCTTGAAGTATGCTAAAAATTATAAATACAACCAAAGCGACAATAAGGGATTCTTGCAGGTTAAACTCTTTTTGCATTGCCGTAAGTATGATAAATGAAATAAGTAACGAAACAAGTCCGGCGCACAGGTCAACAATCAAAGCAAAAAGATATCGTCCAAATACAACGGTCCTTCGTGTTAGAGAAAGAGTAGCATACAGCGAGTCGATGCCGTTTTTTTCACCTACGGCAAAAGGATAACTGACATATAAAGTACCGAAAACCATAGTCATTCCAATTGCCGTGACACCCTCGCCGGAAGTTATTATCATAACAAGAGCGACAGCGGCAAAAATAATCATATTTTTAACCGTTATGTACGGTTTAATTGTAATGAAATCCAGTTTTACGAAAGAAAGTGTTCTACTCATGCGTTTTCGCCTCCTTATTCATGAAAATAATAATTTCTTCCAGCGTAATAGATTCTATCAGGAGGCTTTTGGGTAACTGCTTAACATTCGATAATTCGGTCATACCCTCAAAGCCGGTGCTGTGTTCTCGAAGGCCGATAATGAGCTTTTTTTGTTCTGCGTTAATATCTTGAAGACCGCCTTTCACCGACACGTATTTTTCAAGCAGCTCCTCTTTTAGGCCCGAAAAAACAATGCTTCCGTCCAGTATAAATGTAATGTAGTCTGCAATTTTCTCAAGGTCGGCGGTGATGTGCGTGGAAAATAAAATGCTGTGATTTTCATCCGCAACAAAATCACCGAGAAGTTCGCAGAGTTCGTCGCGCGCCACGGGATCAAGTCCGCTCGTGGGTTCGTCGAGTATCAGCAGCTTCGCTTCATGCGATAGGGCAACGGCAAGCATCAGCTTCACTTTCATGCCCCGTGACAGCTCTTTAACCTTTTTCTTTTTTTCAATGCCGAAGTTTTTAAGCAGTTTAGTATATTGCTCTTTGTTCCAACGAGTATAAAACGGCGCAACCGCGGCTTCTACATCGGCTATTGTCCAGTCGTCCACATAAAAAGGAGAATCCATAACAACGCCGATATCCGCATTTATTTTTGCGGAATTATCCTTATTGTCTTTTCCGAAAATTTTGATATCACCGGACAGATAGTTTACCATGTTCAAAATAGATTTGATTGTCGTTGTTTTTCCTGCGCCGTTCGGTCCGATAAATCCCATAATATAGCCGGACGGTATATTTAAGGATACGTCTTTGAGCGAAAAGGTTTCAAAGCTTTTATTTAAGCTATGCACTTCCAAAATATTACTCATAAATTTCCTCCTTATAGAGTACATGCATAATTTCGGCAACCTCGTCCTTAGAAATCCCGGCTGCCTTGGCGGCGGTTATTGCTGATGTTAAAGCGTCCTCTATTTTGCGAAGCGCGTTTTCTCTGGCAAGTTCTTTGTTTCGCGGAAGGACATAACAGCCTTTTCCCTGGACATTGACGACAAAACCTTCTTCTTGCAAATCGCTGTATGCACGAGTCGTTGTTATAACGCTGATTTTTAATTCTTTGGCAAGTTGGCGAATTGACGGCAACAGGTCGTCTTCTTTAAGCTCGCCGGAAAAGACAGCTTCTTTGACCTGTGCTTTTATCTGCTCATATATAGGAATACTTAAGCGGTTAGAGACTATTATTTTCAAATCAGCACCTCACTTAATATTAACACTTATATACAGTATAATCACCGTTTGCGCCTTTGTCAATAATTACTATTTTCCGAAAATGATATTGAAACTAATTTAATATGAACTTTTGGTTTTAGTGAGAATAAAAGCAGGACAAATACTTGCCCTGCTTTTATGATTTTATATTTTACTTTTTTAATTTATTTTGCGCCTGTATCGGACTAAAAATAAAAACATAATAGAAAACAAGACGGCCGAAAAAAGGGCGGGCATAAAAGAAATTTTTGCGCTGAGGTTTGCGATATGCGTCGCAAAAGCAGGAATATCGGCGGCGAAAATTTTCATATAAACAAAGGTGAGCAGAGCGGCAAAAGCTCCGTGAAGAAGTTTTCCCGAAAGATAAAGCCGCGGCGAGATTCCCGTCCCGCTAAGGAAAGAGATAACCTGAAAATGAATGGCAAATCCTGAAAAACCGCAGAGCGCCGCGACGGCGGGGAGTGTGGAATTTCCGAAAAGCGAGAGTGCGGAAATTCCGGATGTCATCTCCAAAATCCCGTTTAAAAATGCGGTGGCAAATTCCTGCGAGATATTAAAAAAACTGGCGGCAGAGATGAGATTCGCCAAAAAATCGGTTATCCCCGCCGCGCCGAGCAGCGCGGAAGCGCAGCCGAAAAAAACGACAAAAGCGCAAATGCTGAAAATCGTCGCCGCGCCGCCTTGCACCGCTTTCGCAAGGGAACTTGCAAAAGAAGTGTATTGAAAAGCGGTTTTTTTCGTTTTTCCGCGCGGGGCTTCATTATGCTTTGCCGCTTTCCCGAAAAAAATGCCGACCGAAACAGAGGCGAGGATATGGCAGATATACAGCGCGGCGCCGAGCTTTGCACTGCCGAACAGCGCCGCGCCGACCGCCGAAATCATAAAAGCGGGGCTGGCGTTATTTGAAAACGCGCAAAGTCTCTCGGCCTCGCTTTTTGTGCAGAGCCCTTTGTCGTAAAGCGCGATCGCTGTTTTTGCGCCGACAGGATAACCGCAGAGAAGGCCGAGGAGAAAAGCCGGGGCGCACGAGCCGGGAAGATTAAAAAGCGGCCGCATCAAAAAATCAAAAAAACCGCCAATTTTTTCCGCAGTTTTATATTCGATTAAAAAAGATGAGAGGACAAGAAAGGGGAAAAGCGCGGGGATAAGGACCTTGCCGCAAAGAGAGAGCGAGTTTGCGACCGATGTTTTCACCGCGTCGGGGTAAAGCAGCAGCGAAAAGAGAAGGAAAAGAGCAAAAAAAGAATAAAGAAAAAATTTAAACTTTTGTTTGTGCAATAAAATCACCTCGCTTTAAATATATTATCTAATAAGGCAAAAAATTAGAGGTGACGTCGCGATTTTTCGCGTTATCACCTCCGAATGCACACGAAAGCGAGCAGGAAGATGCCTGCATACGCATTTCGGCGCAAAAATCTCTTGTCACTTCTTGCCCTGCCGATAAGAGTTTTGATTATAATTTGTGCCGATGCAGGGCGGCGGAACGGAGATCTTATGGCTAAAAACAGCGTAAGGCGCAAAATTGCCGAAAGGTATAATGTTGCGCTGGCTAAAAATACCGAAATTCCGATAGACGCGCTTAACGGCTCGCATATCGAAATACTTTCAAATAACGAGCTTTCGATAGACGGGCAAAAAGGGCTGCTTGTTTTCTCGGATAACGAGATAAAATTCTCGCTCGGCGATAAAAATATTTTGATAAGCGGAAATAAACTTGATATCCGGCAGATAACGGCGGACGCGGCGGTAATAGCGGGCGTTATCGAAAAAATCGAATTTCAAGTTTTGTGAGGAGGAAACAATGATTCTTTCTTTACTGCGTTTTTTCGCGGGAACGGTGCGAGTCGAATTCGACAGCTATAAAAGCGAGCGGCTTTTCAACCTTTTGGCGCTAAAAAAGATAAATTTTTGGAACATAGAAAACCGCGGCGAAAAAATAAGGATAACCCTCACGAAAAAGGGTTTTAAAATGCTGCCGCTTCTCGCCGAAACGGCGGGGGTTAAAACATCGGTCGTAAAGAAAACGGGTTTCCCGTTTTTTATGCAAAAAATAAAAAAGAGAGCGGTTCTCATCGCAGGCGTATTTTTCTTTATATTTACCGTTTATTTTATGAGCGGATTTATCTGGTCAATTTCGGTGGACGGCAACGAAACAATTTCAAGCGACGAGATTATTTACGCGCTTGAACAAAGAGGTTTTAAAACGGGCGTTATGTCGGGAAAATTTGATTACAGAACGCTTTGCGACGAAATTCGGCTTGATATGCCGCAGCTTATGTGGATTGCCATAAACGTAAAGGGCAGCAAGGCGGAGGTTTCGGTAAGGGAACGGGTGGAAATGCCCGAGATGGTCGATATTTCAAGCCCGAGTGACATAGTTGCCGCAAAAGACGGAATAATAATCAAAAGCGAAATCGCCGACGGCACTATTCTCACGCCTGTCGAATCGGTCGTCCGCGAGGGACAGCTTTGCGTCTCGGGAATCATCGAAAGCGAAACGGCGGGGCGAAGAACGGTTGCCGCAAGGGGCAGGCTTTTTGCGAGAACCGAGACGAAAATAATCTCGGAATCGCCCGAAAATGTGGCAAAAAACGAATACACCGGCAGGGAGAAAACGCGCAGAACGCTGCGCCTTTTCGACACCGAGCTCAATTTGTTTTTTAAAAGTAGCATTCCCTATGAAAACTATGATAAAATTGCAAGTATAAAAGAGCTTTGTATCGGCGGAAACCTCTATCTCCCGGTCGCCATAAAAACCGAGAGGTTTCTTGAATACACGCCCGGTCTCGAGCCGCTGGGGTATGAACAGCAGCTGCATATTTGCAGAGAGCGCAGAAACGAGCTTTTTGCGGCGAAATATCCCGGCGCCGTTATTGAAGAAGTTTTCGAGGATGTTAAAAGCGAGAACGGAAAAATGATTTTAGAGAGCACGGTTGTCGCTGTTGAAGACATAGCGGTGCGCGTTCCTCTTGATTTGCAGAGGCTTGCGCCTCCGCCCGAAACGGAATAAAAAACTAAGGAGATTTATGGATAAGATTATCAGTGTCGACCGTCTTGAAAGCATTATCGGCGTGTTCGGAAGTTTTGACGAAAATATCAAAATGATTGAAAAGGCTTTCGGCGTGACCGTTGTGATTCGCGGCGGCGAAGTAAAGGTCAGCGGCGACATCTATGAGGCGGAGCAGGCGGGCAGGGTTATCGAGCATCTTCTTGCCTATGCCGCGAAAGGCGAGCAGATAAAAGAGCAGACGGTGACCTATCTTATCGAGCTTGTCTCCGAGGGGATGGACGAAAAAGCGCAGGCGCTTGCATCGGACAGCATTTGCATAACCGCAAAAGGCAAACCGGTAAAGGCGAAAACCCTCGGTCAAAAAGAATATATCGAGGCGATAAAAACAAATACGATAACAATAGGGGTTGGTCCTGCCGGAACCGGCAAGACCTATCTCGCCGTCGCAATGGCGGTCACCGCATTTCGGGACAAGCAGGTAAACAGGATTATCCTTACCCGTCCCGCGGTCGAGGCGGGTGAAAAGCTCGGATTTTTGCCGGGGGATTTGCAGACGAAGGTCGATCCCTATCTGCGCCCGCTTTACGACGCGCTTTTCGAGATGCTCGGTGCCGATGTTTATCACAAATATTTGGAGCGCGGGAATATCGAAATCGCCCCGCTCGCTTATATGAGGGGACGAACCCTTGATGACGCATTCATCATTCTCGACGAGGCGCAGAACACAACGCCGGAGCAGATGAAGATGTTTCTCACAAGGCTCGGATTTAATTCAAAGGCGATAATCACCGGCGACGTAACCCAAATCGATATTGCCGACGGAAAGAAAAGCGGGCTTATAGAGGCTATTAAAATCCTTGAAAAGGTCGAGGATATAAGGATTTGCCGTCTAAATGAAAGAGACGTTGTGCGGCACAAACTCGTCCAGCGCATCATCAAGGCATATGCAAAATACGACGAGCAAAAGACGAAAAACAGCGCGAAAAAATATATAAGAAAGACAAAATAAAATGGTAACTTTTCATAATGACCAAAGAACCTTTGATATTTCGCCGGAACTTGAGAAACTTATAATTGCGGCCGCGGACAAGGCCGTTTCGGGCGAGGGAATAAAAGAGGGTTACGAGATAGACCTCATTTTTGCCTCCGAAAAAAGGATGCGCGAGATTAACAGGCAGACAAGGGAAATAGACAAAGTAACCGACGTTTTGTCCTTTCCGATGGGCGAAAACGGGCAGTATGATAAAAACCCCGAAACCGGGCTTTTGCAGCTCGGCGACATAATGCTTTCGCTTTCGGCGGCCGACAGGCAGGCGCGGGAATTCGGGCATTCTTTCGAGCGCGAAGTGTGCTATCTTTCGGTGCATTCGGTGCTTCATCTTTTGGGATATGACCACGAGGACGAAAAAGGCAAAAAAGAAATGCGGAAAAAAGAAGAAACGGCGCTTGCGGCTGTCGGGCTGCTGCGGGAAGAAAGCGGAAAGATTGCCGCTGCAAAGTAAAAAAGCTCGGCTTGGGAAAAGTCAGGAGCGGCGCGGCAACTGCAGAATAAAAGATTGGCAATGAGGATCAGCAAATTGCAACTGCAAGAATAAAAGTCTCGGAAATTCAGATGAGCGGTGCGGCCGCAGAATAAAAAACTGAAAATAAGATTGCGCCGCGAAGCCGCGAGCCCGCAAAAGCCGGCCGTAAGATTGAAACCGCTACATACGCCAATCGCGGCTACGTCCAGTTTTGCGAACACAGAATAAAATATAATTTTGGGAGAAAGGGGAGGAATAAACTATGAAATCCTTTTTCAGAAGTTTTAAATACGCTTTTGACGGTCTGCTTTTTTGCATCCGAAACGAGCGGAATTTCAGAATTCACCTTTGCGCCGCGTTTTTTGTAATCGGCGCCGCAATAATTGCTGATTTCAGCGGCACGGCAATCGCGGTCGTCTGCGCCACCGTTTCGCTCGTTCTTTTTGCGGAAATTTCAAACACCGCGCTTGAAAAAGCCATCGACCTCTTTCACCCGAACAGAGACGAGCTTGCCAAACGGGCAAAAGACCTCGCCGCGGGCGCGGTTTTAATAACCGCCGCTTTGGCGATAGGCGCAGCGATTGCGCTTTTTCTTGAAAACCGCGCATACATAAAAGTTTTTTTGTTTTTCAAAAACAGCCTTCCGGCTACGGTGATATTATGCGTCTTGGCGGCGGCGGCTGTTTTGTTTATTTGTTTTGGAGGAAAGAAAGTTGAAAAATGAGAGCAGGGCGGGCTTCGCCGCGATTTTAGGACGGCCGAATGTCGGCAAATCAAGTTTGCTAAACCGCCTTGTCGGCGAAAAAATCGCGATAACAAGCGATAAGCCCCAGACGACGCGAAACAGGATAATGGGGATACTTACAAAAGGCGAAACGCAGATAGTTTTTGTGGATACGCCGGGGCTTCTTCTCCCGCGCAACAAGCTCGGGGCGTATATGAAAAAATCGGCAGAGGGCGCGATGCAGGACGTCGATATAATTATCATGGTTGTCGAGGCGGACGAAAAAATCCACCCCGCCGAAGAAGAGCTGCTTTCAAAACTGTTTTTAGAGGGCGGCGCGCCCGCGGTGCTCGTTATAAACAAAACCGATAAGGCTTCGCCAGCGCTTATCGCAAAGGCTATAAACGCCTATAAAGACTATGATTTTAAGGCGATTATCCCCATGTCGGCGAAAACGGGGGACGGAGCGGAGTTGCTCCTTAAAGAGCTGTTTGCGGCGATGCCGGAGGGGCCGTTTTACTTTCCCGACGACTCGGTAACCGACCAGCCCGAAAGAGTTATGGCGGCAGAAATGATCCGCGAAAAAGCGCTTTCGCTGCTCGACAAAGAAATCCCGCACGGAATAGCGGTCACGATAGAATCATTTAAAGAAAAAGAAAATATTATCGAAATTTCAGCCGACATCGTTTGCGAGCGGGCGAGCCATAAGGGGATTATCATCGGAAAGGGCGGCGCGATGTTGAAAAATATCGGCAGCCTTGCAAGAAAAGACATGGAAGAGCTTTTGGGCAAAAAAGTGTTCTTAACGCTTTTCGTCAAGATAAAAGAAAAATGGCGCGATAGCGCGAGCCTTTTGAAAAATTTCGGTTATGACGAGTGATTTATGCATAAAGATGTAAACGGGCTTGTTTTGCGCGAAGTTTCGGTTGGGGAGAGGGACAAAATCCTCACCGTGCTTTGCGAGGATCTCGGGAAAATCACGGTTAGCGCAAAGGGTGCAAAAAGCTATAAAAGCCAGATTTTTGCGGTAGCACAAACCTTTTGCTACGGCAGCTTCACCCTGTTTTTAAAAGGCGACCGATATCTTCTCGACAGCGGCGAGCCAACAGAAAAATTTTCGGGGCTTCAAAAAGACGTCGTGCGGCTTGCCCTCGCGGGGTACATAACCAAAATTTGCGATATTCTTACCGATGAATTTATGCCGGAGGATATGCTGCTTCGTCTTGCGCTCAATAGCCTTTTCGCGCTCTCCGAAAGGGAGACCGACCACCGAATTATCAAGGCGGCGTTCGAGCTCCGCGCCGCAAGCCTTTGCGGATACATGCCGCATATCGACGGCGAGTTCCTGAAAGACGGAACAAGAACGGTCCGCCTCGGCGGAAGCGTTCTCGCGGCGGTGAAATACATCATCGGCTGCGATTTATCAAAAATTTTCAGCTTTAATATCGAGGGCGAGAGCAAAATGCAGCTTTGCGAGTTTTGCGAGGATTACATCTGCCGCCAGACCGAGCAAAGCCCGAAGGCGCTCGCCTTTTATAAAAGCCTGATTTAGAGGGAAATATGAATTTAGATTTGAAAACGGGAAAAACGCTGGAATACGGAAAAATTTTAGAAATGCTCTCTTCCTTTGCCGTCTGTGAGCGGGCAAAGGAGCTTGCCGCCGGGCTTTTGCCCGAAAGCGACCTTTCGAAAGCAAAAGCCTCGCTTCTCGAAACCGACGCGGCAAAGGTGCTTATTGCCAAGCATTCTTCCCCGAGCTTTTTCCAGATAGAAAACCCGAAAGCCGCGCTTACCAAAGCTGAAAAGGGCGCGACTTTGGGAATTAATGAGATTCTCGGCATCGCAAAAATTCTAAAAGCCGCCGGCGCGCTTAAAAAATATGGGGAAAAAGCGGAAGAGGACAGCGCGATTGCGGGCTTTTTCGAGGAAATAAGACCTAACCGCGCGCTTTTCGAGCGGATAGAATTCTGTATAGTCGGCGAAAACGAAATAAATGACCATGCGAGCCCGGCGCTCGCCGACCTGCGGCGAAAAATGCGCCAGGCGTCGGGAAAAGCAAAAGAAATTTTGGAGAAAATGATAAGAAGCAAAACGGTCGGCAAATTTTTGCAGGACGCTATTATCACAATGCGCGGCGACCGCTATGTTCTGCCGGTCAAATCAGAAAATAAAGGGGAAGTGCCCGGCATCGTGCATGATATGAGCGGAAGCGGCGCGACCGTTTTTGTCGAGCCGATGGCGGTTATCGAGGCAAATAACGAAATGCGCGCGCTCCTTTCGGCCGAGGCGCAGGAGATAGAGCGGATTTTGTCTGAGCTTTCGGCGATGTGCGCCGATTTTGCCGACGGGATTTTGGCATGCTACTTCTCGGTTTCCGAGCTTGATTTTATCTTTGCAAAGGCGAAATTTGCCTCCGACCTGCGCGCGGTCAAGCCGCAAATCGGGGACGACAGAATAATTGACTTAAAGGCGGCCCGCCATCCGCTAATCGACCGAAAAACGGTTCAGCCGATTAATGTTCGGCTCGGCGACGAATTTTCAACCCTCGTGATAACAGGACCGAATACCGGAGGCAAAACGGTCGCCCTCAAAACCATCGGTCTGCTCTGCCTTATGGCGGCGGCGGGGCTTCACATTCCGGCGGGAGAGGGAAGCAGGGTTTCGGTTTTTTCGCATGTTCTTGCCGATATCGGAGACGAACAGAGCATAGAACAGTCGCTGTCCACCTTTTCGGCGCATATGCGAAATATCGTCGGCATTCTTGAAACCGCCGACAGCGAAAGCCTTGTTTTGCTCGACGAACTCGGCGCGGGCACCGACCCTGTCGAGGGCGCGGCGCTCGCGATAGCAATTTTGGAAACGCTTGCAAAATACGGCGCGAAAACTGCGGCGACAACCCATTATGCCGAGCTAAAGGCCTACGCGCTTAAAACCCCGCGGGTTGAAAACGCGTCCTGCGAATTCAACGTTGAAACCCTCCGGCCGACATATAAGCTGCTTATCGGAATTCCCGGCCGCAGCAACGCTTTTGCAATATCAAAAAGGCTTGGGCTTTCGGAAAATATCATTAACCGAGCAAGCGGGCTTTTGAGCGAAGAAAGCATAAAATTCGAAGAAGTTCTGACCGATATCGAGAAAAAACGCTCCGAAATCGAAAACGAAACCGACAGGGTAAACCGCGAAAAGGAAGAAGCGCAGGCGATAAAAGATAAGCTGCAAAAACTTCACGAGGCGGCGTCCGCCGAAAAGGACCGGGAGGTTCTAAAAGCGCGCGAGGATGCAAAAAGGATACTTTCGCAGGCAAAAGGGATTTACCAAAACGTTATAAAAGAGCTTGAGCAGCTGAAAAGCGCGAAAGATTCCGCCGATTTCGGCGAGCGGCTTTCGGAAGCGCGCCGCCGTCTAAAAAAGGACATAGAGAAAAGCGAAGATAAAATATATGAGGCCGAAAATAAGAAGAAAAAAGAAAAATACACCTTGCCGCGGGCGCTCAAAATAGGCGATACAGTGCGGATTTCCGACCTCGGAAAAGAAGCTTCGGTCCTGTCACTTCCCGATGCGAAGGGAAACCTGACGGTTAAGGCGGGCATAATGAAAATCGAGACAAATATCGAAAACCTGCGGCTTGCCGAAAGCGCGGGAAGCGAAAAAAGCGGCGGCGGATATAGTTTTGCGCCCAAACTTTCGGGCGCGGAAGTTCGGCGCGAGCTTGATCTGCGCGGAAAAATGGCGGACGAGGCGATAACAGAGCTCTATAAATTCCTTGATAACGCCATTTTGATGGGGCTTACCGAGGTTTCGATAATTCACGGCAAGGGAACCGGCGCGCTTCGCGCGGCGGTAAATGCAGAGCTGAAAAAATGCGGTGTAAAGAGCTTTCGTCCGGGCAAATACGGCGAAGGAGATGCGGGCGTAACCGTTGTAGAACTGTAATTTTTCGAACAAATTAAGCGGAGGGAACTATGCCTTTTATTGATTTTGAAAAACTTGAAACATTCATAGGCAAATCGAAAACTGCGTTTATCTCCTCGGTCGACCAAGACGGATTTCCACTTATGAAAGCGATGCTCGCGCCGAGAAAACAGGTGGGAATCAAAGAGTTTTATTTTACGACCAACACCTCGTCGATGAGAGCGGAGCAATATCAAAAAAATTCGAAAGCAAGCATTTATTTTTACGAAAGAGGCCGCTTTTCATATCAGGGACTGCTGCTAAAAGGCGCAATGGAAGTGCTTACCGACAGCGAGAGCAAAAAAATGATTTGGCGCGCGGGAGATACACTTTTTTACAGAAAAGGGGTTGCCGATCCCGATTATTGCGTGCTGAAATTCACCGCGATAAGCGGCAGATATTACAAAGACCTTAAAACCGAAAGTTTTGAAATAAAGTGAAAGCCTTTTCGGCTTTCATTTTTATTTTGCGATTTTTAGTTTTTTGTCTTGACACCTTTAAAACAGGGCTATATAATCTATAGTTGTAAAGTAAATTGCTTTACAGCTTTAGGAGGTTAAAATGAGTGGTAAAGACCTTAAAATTTCGCTGCTTCTTGATTATTACGGCGGATATTTGACCGAGAAACAATTCGAGGTAATGGACCTTTATTATAATGAAGACCTTTCGCTCGCCGAAATTGCCGAACATACCGGAATTACCCGCCAGGGCGTCCGAGATTCGATAAAGCGCGGCGAAGCGACCATGCTCGAGCTCGAGGAAAAATCCGGCCTTGTCGGGAAGATTCGCGAATACGAAAAAACACTTAAAAAAATTACCGAAGAAGTGGCGAAAATCGGGCAATATAATGTAAGCAATATAAAATCAAGAGAGCTCAACGAGCTTGTAAACAACATACTTCGCATAACGGACAAAGGCGAATAGAACTGCGTAAAAGGTAAACTTAATGCTTTTTGAAAATCTTTCGGAAAAACTTAATAATGCGTTTAAAAAGCTGCGGTCAAAAGGAAAGCTGACAGCCGACGATGTTAAATCCGCAATGCGCGAGATAAAAATCGTGCTTTTGGAAGCGGACGTAAACTACAAGGTCGTAAAAGATTTTGTGGCGAAAGTGTCGGAGCGGGCAGTCGGCGAATCGGTTCTCGAGAGCCTCACCCCCGCGCAGCAGGTTATAAAAATCGTCAACGAAGAGCTAATCGCGCTGATGGGCGAAAAGGAGAGCAAACTCGCCGTTTCGTCAAAGCCACCCACGATAATCTTGATGGCGGGCTTGCAGGGCTCGGGAAAAACCACGCACAGCGGAAAACTTGCGGGGCTGTTGAAAAAACAGGGCAAAAGGCCGCTTCTCGCGGCTTGCGATATTTACCGCCCCGCCGCGGTAACCCAGCTTCAGGTGGTAGGCGAAAAGGTCGGCGTTCCGGTATTTTCGATGTCGCCGGGAACAAAAGCGGTCGATATTGCAAAGGCGGCGGTAAAGCATGCCGGCGACCACGGAAACGACTATCTGATTATCGACACCGCCGGCCGGCTTCATATCGACGAAGAGCTGATGGCCGAGCTCATCGGAATTTCGAATGAGCTTAAACCCGCCGAAATCCTACTCGCGGTTGACGCGATGACAGGCCAGGACGCTGTTAATGTCGCGGCAAAATTCAACGAAGCGCTTCCGATAACCGGAATAATTCTTACCAAAATGGACGGCGATACAAGGGGCGGCGCGGCTATTTCGGCAAGGGCGGTAACCGGCAAACCGATAAAATTTGTCGGCGTCGGCGAAAAGCTCGGCGATATCGAGCAGTTCTACCCGGACCGAATGGCGTCGCGAATCCTCGGAATGGGCGATGTTTTAACCCTTATCGATAAAGCTCAGGAAAATTTCGACGACAAACAGGCAAAAGAGCTTGAGAAAAAGCTGCGCGAACAGAGCTTTGACTTAAACGACTTTCTCGCCCAGCTCGCCCAGATGAAAAATATGGGCGGAATGCAGCAGATGCTTTCGATGCTTCCGGGCGGCGCGGGCGCGCTTAAAGGAGCCGAACTCGACGAAAAAAACCTTGTGAGGATTGAAAGCATAATCCTTTCGATGACCAAAAAAGAGCGGGAGAAACCCGATATTATAAACAGCAGCAGAAAACAGAGGATTGCAAAAGGCTCGGGCACAAAGGTCGAGGATGTCAATAAACTTCTC
Organism: Eubacteriales bacterium; assembly: GCA_031549485.1. Classification (GTDB taxonomy): domain Bacteria; phylum Bacillota; class Clostridia; order Oscillospirales; family Feifaniaceae; genus JAVBPR01. The sequence continues at coordinate 22,529 of JAVBPR010000015.1, forward strand.
AAGATGTTCGAATCTATGCAAAAGATGTTTAAACAGCTAAATTCAAAAGGGATGTCGGCTTTCAAAAAAGGAAGAAGAAGCCCGTTTCCGTTCTTTTAATAATTTCGTTTATATTTCCATGCGGCAAAAGCTGAATGTGATATAAAAATAAAACATTTTTAAATATTTTTGGAGGTGAAAAAATTATGGCAGTTAAAATCAGACTTAGAAGAATGGGCGCGAAGAAAGCTCCGTTCTACCGTATCGTTGTTGCGGATTCAAGATACCCGAGAGACGGCAGATTTATCGAAGAAATCGGAACATATAACCCGCTTACCGAGCCGAGCGAGGTCAAGGTCGACGCCGACAAGGTAAAAACATGGATTAAAAACGGCGCGCAGCCTACCGACACCGTAAAAGCTCTCCTCAAGAAAAACGGAATAATATAGGAGAGGTTTATGCTTAAAGAACTTTTAGCCGTTCTTGCAAAAAGCCTTGTTGAGCAGCCGGACGAAGTTAAAATAGAGGAAAAAACTTCGGCGGACGGCTCGCTTCTGCTCGAGCTACGCGTGGCGCCCTCCGATATGGGCAAGGTCATCGGCAGACAGGGAAGAATTGCGAAGGCTATCCGCGCCGTTATGAAAGCGGCGGCAACAAAAGAAAACATAAAGGTCACGGTTGACATAGTAGATTAAAGTAATAAACCTGTATTTGCTCGCAAAACGCGGGCAAATACAGGTTTATGCGAATTTTTAAGAGGGAACATGGAATATATCGAATGCGGAAAAATTGTCGGGACGCACGGAATCAAAGGCGAGGTTAAAATCGAGCCGTGGTGCGACAGCCCGGATTTTTTAATGGAATTTGAAGAGCTTTTCTTAAAAGACGGCGGAAAGATGAAGGTCAAAAGCACCCGCGCGCACAAGGGGAATATCCTTGCTGTTTTTGAGGGGATAAGCGACCTCAACGCCGCCGCCGCGCTTATCGGCACCGTCGTTTATTTGGACCGCGACGATATCGAGCTGCCGGACGGGGCATATTTTATCAGCGACCTTATCGGAACAAAGGTTTATAACGCTGTTTCCGGCGAGTATTACGGAGCGATAAAACAGGTTTTGCAAAACGGAGCAAAAGACGTTTATATAGTTGAAAACAACGGGAAAGAGCTGCTTTTTCCGGCTATTCCCGAGATTATAAAAAGTTTTGACAAAGAAAACAAAAAGATGGATATAATTCCGCTGGAAGGGCTGTTCGACTGATGCATATAGAAATTTTAACCCTTTTTCCGGAGATGTGCGAGACGGTGCTTTCCGAGAGCATTATCGGCCGCGCGCGGCGCCTCGGCGCGCTCGATATCGGAATTACATATATCAGGGATTTTACAGATTCAAAACAAGGTCGGGTTGACGACGCCCCGTACGGCGGAGGCATGGGCATGGTTTTGCAGGTCCAGCCGATAGATGCCGCGCTTTCGGCGGTTGCCGAAAAAACAGGCGGAAAGCCGCACGTGGTTTATATGTCGCCAAAGGGAAAAACATTTACGCAAGACGAGGCGAAAAGGCTTTCGGAATACGACAATATCGCGATAATCTGCGGTCATTACGAGGGTATTGACGAGCGGGTTATAGAGCTTTTTGTCGACGAAGAAATTTCGATAGGAGATTTTGTGCTGACCGGCGGAGAGCTTCCCGCGCTTTGCGTTGCAGACGCGATTGCAAGAATGCAAAAAGGCGTTTTATCGGACGATATTTGCTTTTCGGAGGAGAGCCATTTTTCGGGACTTCTCGAATATCCGCATTATACGCGGCCGCAGGAATATGGCGGTCTTTCGGTGCCGGACGTGCTTCTTTCGGGCAATCACGCCGAAATCGAAAAATGGCGCAGGCAGCAGTCACTTCGTATCACTAAAGAGCGCCGCCCGGACATGCTTGAAAAAGCGGAGCTTAGCGAAAAAGATAAATTGTTTCTTGAATCAGAGGGTAAGTGATAATATAATTAAGGCAAAGATATTGCCGAAAGAAAAGGGGGAGAGCCGGTGCCGGACAAAAAGCAGAGTTACGCCGAAAACGCAGTGAAAAAAAGCTTTTTCATCCGCTTTCTTACAATCATTGCGGATTGGTTTTATAAAGCCGTTTCGCAGTCCGCCATTGCCGGATTTTTCACAAGCCGAAGCAAGTTTGACGAAAAAATCCACAAAAGCTTTGTGTATAACAAAATCATTTCGCCGCCGCTTTCTTTTTTGCGGAAAAGCAAAATCGCCATTGCAAAACAGGTTGAAAAAAGCGTTATCTTCGGGCTTTTATCCGAAACGCTCGATAATTTTTTGAATTCTTCGCTCCGGTCGTTCGGGGCCGGGCTTCTTGCATATGGCGCGGTTTCTTTTGTAATCGGCGCGGCGTTTATCAAAGGCGGAATCGAGGAAATTTTAAGCCTGAAATTCGGCGTTGCCGTGGGGATTGCCTTTTGCGGGCTGCTGCTCCTTTTCTACAAGAAAAATATCGCCACCGGCGTTTACGAGAGCTTTGTTTTCCGATTTTTCTTTGTATCGGTTGCGGGTTTCCGCCCCGAATTTTTCACAAAACACGAAAAAAGCGCGGACAAGCAAATGGTCTTTTTGGTCATCGGCGGACTTTTGGGGCTGCTGACGCTATTCATTCCGGTATACTATATACCGCTTGCGGCGGTCGCGCTGATTCTCGGGCTCACCCTTCTTAAAAGCCCGGAGTTCGGCGTTATATGTGTTCTTTTTTGTATTCCGTTTTTGCCGACTATGATGCTCGCGGCGCTTTGCGCGGCGACCTTTATCGCGTTTTTGCTGAAACTTGCTATCGGCAGACGGTCGATGAAAGCGGACGGAACCTTTATTTTCACCGTTTTATTTGCTTTTACCATTGCGGTTTCGGCGTTTAACTCGCATTTTCGGGCGAGCAGCCTGCAGATAGCGATGCTGTATTACGCATTTATCTCGGCCGCGATTGTCGCGGCAAACACGATAAAAACAAAAAAACTTATGATAAAAGCGGTGACGGCGCTTCTCACAGGCGGCCTGCTCAGCGCGGCGCTCGGAGTTTATCAGCGGGTTGTCGGGCTTGAAAAATCGCTTGTCTGGGTTGATACGACCATGTTTAAAGATATCGGCACAAGGGTTATCGGCTCGTTTGACAATCCGAACGTTTTCGGCGAATTTTTGGTTATGCTTTTGCCGATGGCGATTGCCGTTTTCTTTCTTTCAAAGAGAAACTATAAAATTTTGTCGGCCGCGCTTGTCGCGGTGCTCGGCGCGGCGCTTATTTTCACATATTCGCGCGGCGCGTGGCTTGGCGGACTTTTTTCGGTCGTTATTTTCCTTTGCTTTTACAGCATAAATTACTTCAAATTTTTCCTCTCGGGATTTTTGCTTGTCCCGTTTATACCGAAACTTTTGCCGAGCTCGATTTTAAACCGCTTCGGCAGTATCGGTGACATGGCCGACACATCGACAAGCTACCGCGTTTCGATTTGGCAGGCGGCCGTTAAGATGATGAACGCGTTTTGGGCGACCGGAATAGGGCTTGGCAGCCAGAACTTTACATATTATTATCCCGCTTTCGCGCTGTCGGGCGCGCAGTTTGCGCTTCACAGCCACAACCTTTATTTCCAGCTTGTTATCGAGATCGGCGCGCTCGGGCTTATCTGCTTCCTCTGCGCCGTAATATGGAGCTTCAAAAATGCCTTTATCGTCTACAAAAATTCGGAGGATAAGGTCCTGAAATTCATCATGATTGCGCTTGCCTGCGGAATTGTCGCGGTTTTGGTGCAGGCGCTTACCGATAATATTTGGTATAACTATCGGATTTTCCTCAGCTTTTGGATGCTTATCGGGCTTCTTTCGGGCGGATATAAGTGTTTCAGAGAGAATTGTGAGGCGTATGATTAAAGTAATGCATATCCTGTCTGACGGGAATATCGGCGGTGCGGGAATTTTCGTCGCGAACTACGCGAAAAGCCACAGCAAAGACAAAATAGCGCTGACCGTTGTTTTGCCGAAAAACGCGGCGATTTTGCCGAAACTCGAGGGCTGTTGCAAGATAATATCCTGCGACATGCCGCCCGACAAATCGTTTTCAAAAGAAGCGTTTCGTGTTTTAAAAGAAATAATCAAAGCCGAAAAGCCCGACATCGTACATACGCACGGCAGCCTTTCGGGAAGACTTGCAGCGCGCTCGGCGGGGAAAACGAAAATCGTTTTTTCAAAACATACTTTGAGCAACGTTCCTTTCGGCCCCTCCAAAATCGTGCTCAGCGCAATAGGAAATCTCACCTGCAACGCGGCGGTCGCCTGTTCAAAGGCGGCGGCGAAAAATCTTTTGGACTGCGGCACGAAAAAAAGCAAAATCCGCGTGATTTATAACGGCGTTTCGCCTGTTCCGGAAATTCCGGATGCGCGCGCGCAGCTTGGAATAGGCGAGGACGAGCTTGTGTTTTGCATCGTCGCGCGGCTTGCCGAAATCAAGGACCACAAGACTTTTTTGGCGGCGGCGGCGGACGCGAATTTGCCGAATGCGCGCTATCTTATTGCGGGCGGCGGCGAGCTTTACGACGAGCTTGTAACCGAGGCGAAGGAATTCGGGATTTTTAACAAATGCATTTTTACCGGCCAGCTAATATCGGCCGATGCGGTATATAACGCCGCGGATGTTTTCGTCATCTGTTCCAAAATGGAAAATCTGCCGCTCTCGCTTCTCGAGGCAATGAGCATAGGGCTTCCGGTGGCGGCGACAAATGTCGGCGGAATCCCCGAGACGGTCGACGAAAGCTGCGCGCTTTTCTCAAACCCCGGGGACTTCGAAAAGCTTTCCGAAAACTTTACAAAACTTGCCGATAGCGGGCTTCGGAAAAAGCTCGGCGATAGGGCAAGGGAAATTTATAACGAGAGATTCACATTAGAAATATGCACGAAAAATTTAGAAAATCTTTATTTTGAATTGCTTAAAAAGCGAAAGGGGGACGGCTGATATGGAGAAAATGAAAAGAAAGATAAATTTTATTGATATTTTGGTCGCGGTGCTTTTGGTCGCGGCGGCTGTTGCGGTATTTTTCTTCTTTTCCGGCAAAGAGGCAAAAGGGGCGACCGATACCGAGCAGGCACATTTTACACTTGAGGTGACCGGCATTCCCGAAGTTTTGAAAGATGCGCCAAAGGTCGGCGACACCGTTTCCGAGAAAAAGACGCTTTCGAAAATCGGAGTTATAGAAAAGGTTGAGGCGGTTCCGCAGGAAGAAAACGTGCTCAACTCACTTACCGGCGAATACGTAAAAGCGGCCATTCCCGGCAGATATAAGCTGTATATCACCTGCAAAGGAACGGCGACTCTTGCGTCCAACAAGCTTGTTTTCGGCGATTTCACAATGGGTGTCGGAACGGCGGTAAATATTCAAAGCAAGCATTTTGCAAGCGAAACCGTCTGCATTGCGATTGAAAAGGGGGAATAAGCGATGAAAGAAAATAAATTTTTCAAAAGATTCAGCATATTCGACCTGCTTATAGTCGTTTTGATTATTTTTGCCGCGGTGATGGCGTTCGGCAGCGGATTTCTCTCAAAACCTGCGGCGGGCGATAAAGCGGCGACCCTTGAATATACCGTTTCGATAATCGGAGTTCGCCAGAATACGGTGGACGCGATAAAAAGCGGCATGGGGCTTCTCGACGGGGAAACAGGCTCGGCAATAGGCGAAATCACAAGCGTCGCGGTTACCGAAGACTTGGAGCCGATTCGTCTTGCGGACGGAACGATAAAACAGGTTTCGGTTCCCGAAAGATTTAACGTAACCGTAACGGTTCGGTCAAGCGGCTCGGAAAACGACCTCGGATATTACGCAAACGGAAGGCAGATTGCGCCGGCGGGCGATATTAAAATCGTCGGGACAGGACTATCCACAAACGGCAGAATAATATCTGTCGCGACAGTTGCATAAGTAATATTGTTGACGAAATCCGGTTTTAGTATTAAAATACTTTATAATGTAAAAATGTTTGGAGTGTTTTTAGTTTGTATAGCATGGATATTACGGTAAAAAATCAGGTTGGACTTCAAGCCCGCCCTGCAACATATTTCATTCAGAAGGCTAATGAGTTCAAAGCTTCTGTCTGGATAGAAAAGGGAAACAGAAGGGTTAACGCGAAAAGCCTTCTCGGCGTTCTTTCGCTTGGGATTTCGCAGGATGTAACGATTAAAATCACGGCGGACGGCCCCGACGAAGAAGCCGCTGTAAGCGCGCTTGCGGAGCTTGTTGAAAATAATTTCAACGAATAATCGCAAGTAGGTTTTTAAAGAGAAACTTCCGCGCGGCGGAAAAGATGATTTTATTCCCGCTTTAAAAAAGTTTCGGGAGTTTATCAAAAACAAAAAACGCTGAGAGAAATTTCGGCGTTTTGCTTGCGGTTTTACGCTTTACTATGTTAACATGATAAAAAAGAAAATTGTTTCGGAAGACCGGAGAATTCTTTTGAAACAATCAAATTTAAATTAAAAAAAATGAGGAGAAAACAAATGAAAAAAATTATTGCGCTTCTTCTTGTCGCGATTTTTGCGGCTGCTATGTTCACAGGATGTGCCGCGAAAACCCCCGATACCGATCCTGCAGACGGCGAAAACGAAACGCCGGACACAGGCGACCTTGTCACCGATGACGGTGCGGGCGAGTCGTACGACAAAGTTATGGCAGACAAAAAACTTATAATCGGCCTTGACGACACTTTTGTCCCGATGGGCTTCCGCGAGAACGGCGAGCTTGTCGGTTTTGATATCGACCTTGCGCGCTCGGTTTGTGAAGAAATGGGCGTTGAAGCTGTTTTCCAGCCTATTGTCTGGAGAGCAAAAGAACTTGAGCTTAAAACAAGAAAAATCGACTGTATTTGGAACGGCATGAGCGACACCGCAAAAAGACAGACGACAATGTCGCTTTCAAAGCACTATCTCAACAACCGCATAATCATAATGACCAACAGCAATGTCACGATAAACAGCTTTGAAGACCTCAAAAACTACAATATCGGAACACAAAAAGCAAGCTCGGCACTCGAGATGATGCAGGAGCACCCGCTTTACGACACTTTTAAATCTAAGGTTTCGGAATTCGACACTTACGACGAAGTTATAATGGATATGAGAACCGGCAGAATCGACGTTATGGTCGTTGACGAAGTTCTCGGCGAATATAAAAACGCGAAGCTCGGCGGAATTTTCGGCGTTTCTGAAGTGAATTTCGGCGATGATTTCTATGTTATCGGATTTAGAAAACAGGACGCAAAGCTTACAGCGGCTATCAATGACGCGCTTGCGAAAGTTATCGACTCGGGCAGAGCGGAAGAATTGTCCGAAAAATGGTTCGGAAGATATCTCGTTATAAGCGAATAAATCCGCCGCGGCAAATAAAGCCGCGCTTTGGAGCATTAAATGATAGATAAACTGCAAGTTCTGTGGCCCTCGCTTTTAAGCGGAACACTTATGCTGCTGAAAATATTTTCGCTTACCATCGTGTTTTCGCTTCCTCTCGGGCTGTTCATTTCGTTTGGGAAAATGGTAAAGGTCACGAAAAAGGGAAACCCGGTTGCAACCTTTTTTAAGACGGTAATAAGGTGCGCCGCCGAGATTTACATTTGGGTGTTTCGCGGCACGCCGCTTTTGCTGCAGCTGTTTTTCTTTGTTTACGGCGTTCCGCTTTTGGTTATGCCGTTTTGGCCCGAATTCGGCCGCCAGTTTTCGAGGATAAATTGCGCTATTTTCACCTTTATTTTAAATTACGCCGCATACTTTGCGGAGATTTTCAGGGCGGGAATAGAATCGATTGACAAAGGCCAGCACGAGGCGGCAAAATCACTTTCGTTCAAGCCTTTTCAAACGATGCGATATATCATAATCCCGCAGGCCGTAAAGCGTGTTATTCCGCCTATTGCAAACGAAACGATAACCCTTGTAAAAGACACCGCGCTTTGCACCGCCGTTGCGGTGCCGGAGCTTATGAAAGCGGTTACCGATTATGTCAATGCGGAGTCGGATCCGTCGGTTTACTTTTTTGCGGCGGCGATTTATCTTTCGCTGACGCTTGTTCTGACCTTTGCCGCAAACGCTGTTGAAAAGCGGTTTTCAAAACATGAGGCGGAGGAAAAAGCGCGATGAAAAAGATTCTGCAAATGCAAAATATAACAAAGAATTTCGGGCGTTTTGCCGCGCTTAAAGGAATAAATATAGAGGTTAGCGAGGGCGAGGCGGTCGCGATTATCGGTTCCTCCGGCTCGGGAAAATCGACCTTGCTTCGCTGCGTGAATAATCTCGAGAAAATTTCGGGCGGAACAATCGAAATAGACGGCGAAAAAATCGCCGAAAACGGCAGATACAAAAGCGAAAAAGAGGTCAGAAGAATCTGCGGCAAAACAGCGATGGTTTTTCAGAATTTCAATCTTTTTCCGCACCTGACCTGCCTTGAAAACATAATGATAACGCCGCAGAAAATCTTGAAGCAGGAAAAGGCCGCGGTTGAAAAACGTGCGCGCGACCTCCTTGAAACGGTCGGGCTTGCCTATAAGGCGGACGCCTACCCCGAAAAACTTTCGGGCGGTCAAAAGCAGCGCGTTGCGATTGCGCGCGCGCTTGCAATAAACCCCACCCTAATGCTTTTTGACGAGCCTACTTCAGCGCTTGATCCCGAAATCACAAACGAGGTCGTCTCGGTTATCGCCGATCTTGCAAAGCGGAAAATGACCATGTTGATTGTCACGCATGATATGCGCTTTGCGCGAGAGGCGGCATCAAGAGTTATTTATCTCGACGAGGGTGAGATTCTCGAGCAGGGAACACCGGCCGAGATTTTCGACAGCCCGAAAAGCGAGCGGCTTAAAACATTTCTAAGTGCGCTTTACTAATTGCTATCTTTGGAGAGCTCTTTTTCGCTCTTCTTCGATATATTCTCCTTCCCCACCATAGCGGAGAAATTAGCTGAAAAAATAACACGCCGATATGGCGTGTTATTTTTTTGTCTGAAAACTTAAAAAGATAGGGAAGTGACAGCCGTTTATAGGCATAAATAAATTTTTTGCGGCCTATTTTAAAGCGCGAAAAATTCTGTTATGATAGGGTTACGTTTATATAGAGTGCCGCGGCGAAAATCGCGAAGCCGCCATTTTGAAGCCGCCCCCCAAAACCGCAAAGGGAGAAAATATGAAGCGCTTCTTTAAAAATGCTGTTTTAATTATTATTGTTGCCGCTATGCTTTGCGCATGCAGCGCGGAAAGCAGCCCGGCCGAAAGCCCGACCGATAGTGAATCCCAGGAAAATCCGCTTTCGAAAATCGTTCCGGAAAAAGAAAGCTATGTTATCTCAAATTATATGAGCCTCAAATCCGGCGTTCCGGGAACAGCTTTTGCGCCGCCTCCGGAGAGCTCGTCGATTCCAAGCGGGCTTGCTTGGGTTGCCGAAAATGCGCTAATTACCGGGGATTTCTCCGAGCTTTACAGCTTTACTTTTCCAAAGGAGCAATCAATTACCCCGGAACAGTTCGCCGCGCTTCGGATTGCGGAGCCTTCGGCTGCCGCAGTGAAAAATCTTGCGGATAAAATAGCCGCCGACAGCAGCGCGGTTATTGCACTCGCGCTTGCTAATCTCGATGCCGACGAAAAAAACGAAGTTTTCGTATATCTCGACAGCAAAAAGGCCGGAGAGTTCGGCGAAATCTATATTTTAAAAGAAAACGGACAGGGAAGTTTTGAATTATCCTTCGATTCCGGCGGCATCGTTTTTTACAATTTTAATTCCCGCCTATTGCAATATGAAGGCAAGTGGGCGCTGCTTGCTTTTGATATGGATTTTGATTTGAAAACAATACAGGGCGTGCATCTTTATTCTTTTAAGGACGGCCGCCTTTTTGAAGATATGAATATAAGCAGGGCAAGCGACAAACTTTTTATTCTCTCGAAAAGCGGAGACAAAAATATGGACGCGCTCTTGACCGATACGAAAAAAGATGCGAAAGCCCTTGTGAAATTTGCGCTTACGCAGAGAAGCGGCGCGCTTTATAAATCGGGCGGCGATGCGGCGCAGAAGGTCTCGGGCAGCCTTTACGCGACCGACATAAATAACGACGGAACAGACGAATATTTCGAAACTTATCTTTTTCTGCCCGATGATAAATCGCAGATGTATCTTTCGGACAGCTGGTATGCCGACAAGGAAACGACAAAAAAGATAGACGTCAGTTTCGGCGATACCAACGAAAATTTCGTGCTTCACCAAATGTGGACGGGCACATATGAGGGCAAAACCTTGATTTACAGGCTCACCCGCTGCGTAAATTCGGAGGCGTTTTATCTCAATGTTTTCGAGATAAAAGGGGAAACGGCGTCTTCTCTTTTCGGGCTTGGCTTTATCTATTCCAAAAAACTTGAGCCGACTTTGAAAACTTTAAACTAAAAATTTTGCCGCAAAAACGGCGCCGATAAAATAAGGACGGAACTAAGCCGTCCTTATTTCTTTTTTTATGTTTTTATATTAACTAAACTATGATATAATATTAACGAAAAAATTTATGGCAGGTGCGATATGAATATAGGACTTATTGGAGCGCAAAGTTTTCACAGCAAGGCTTTTTCCCAGATTTTCAACAGGGATAACCTTTTTCCCGGCTGCAAAATTACCGCGATTTGCGGTTCGGACGACATCGAAAAAAGGGATGAGCTTGTAAGCGAATACGGAATTATAAACTGCCTTGAAACCGAGGCGGAGGTTATCGACACCTGCGACGCGGTTCTGATTACATACCGGCTCGGCGAAATGCATGCGGCGCCGGCAATCACGGCGCTAAAGGCCGGAAAACCGTGCTTTATTGATAAGCCGCTTGTCCGAGACAGCGCGGAAATGGCGAAAATTATCGCAGCATCGAAAGAAGGCGGAGTTCCCTTTTGCGGCGGAACTACCCTGAAGGAGCTTCCCGCGGTTAAGGCGATAAAAAATGAAATTACCCCCGGTGCTACCGTTATTATTGATTATAACGCCGATCCCGAAAGTCCTTTCGGCGGCTATGCTTTTTACGGCGCTCATTCGGCAGAGCTGCTTTTATTCCTTTGCGGAATCGATTACGAAAATATCGCGGTTTCGAGAAGCGGAAGGCAGTCTATGGTGCTTGCAAAATACGCCGACAGGCAGGGCGTTCTTGTCGCCTCCGAAATAAAAGAAGAGCTTGATATCGCCGTTTCGGGCGCGTTTACAAAAAATTATAATATAAAAATCGGCGACGCCTATATTTATATGGCGAAAAAATTTATAAATATGATTAAAACGCGCGAATTGCCGGATTCTTACGAGTTCCACAGCAAAACGGTCGAGCTTATAAACGAAATCGAAAGAGGGCTTTGATTATGGAAAATATATTTCTCGGCGGCGTAGGGGCCGACCTTTCGGATGCCGAAATAAAGCGAGCTCTCGAAAAAGCGGTTTCGGGGAAAAGCCTTAAAAAAGTTCTTCTTGTTCCGCCCGATATAACCCGCTTTAACTCATACGCGGGCCCTATTGCGGGGATGCTCTACGAACTTATGCCGGGTGTTGTCGTTGATGTTCTTCCCGCGCTCGGAACCCATGTTCCGATGGACAGGGAAGAGGCGGCGAAAATGTATCCCGCGCTGCCTTTTGAAAACTTTTATCCACACCGCTGGAAAGAGGATATTGTAAAGCTTGGCGAGGTTCCGGCAGAATATGTTTCCGAAGTTTCGGAAGGATATATGAACAACGCCATCGCGGTCGAGGTCAATAAAATGATTCTCGACAAAAGCTATGACCTTATTATTTCGATAGGTCAGGTCGTCCCGCACGAGGTTGTGGGAATGGCAAACTACCTTAAAAATATTTTCGTCGGCTGCGGCGGATTTGACATGATAAATTACAGCCACTATCTCGGCGCGCTTTACGGCATGGAGCGAATGATGGGTCGCGATTTCTCACCGGTTCACAAAATTTTTGACTACGCCGCCGAAAAGTATCTTCAGGATATTCCGCTTCTTTTCGTTCTGACCGTCACCAGCCCGAATCACGAGGAGAAAAGAACGGTTGTAAACGCCGTTTCGATAGGCGAAACGCGCGACACCTTTGAGAAAGCGGTCGCCGTCAGTCAAAAGCAAAATCTCACCTTTCTTGAGCAGCCGCTTAAAAAGGTTATCGTTTATCTCGAGCCGTTTGAGTTTAGAACAACATGGCTCGGCAACAAGGCGGTTTACCGTACAAGGATGGCGATTGCCGACGGCGGAGAGCTTATAATCGTAGCGCCCGGCGTTGCAGGCTGCGGCGAGGACGCGGAAAACGACAGGATAATTAAAAAATACGGATATTACGGACGGGACAGCGTGCTTAAATCGGTCGCCGAAAATGAGGACCTCGCAAATAATCTTTCGGTTGCGGCGCATCTTATTCACGGTTCGTCCGAGGGACGATTTACAGTAACCTACTGCACCGACAAGCTCTCGAAAGAGCAAGTTGAGGCTGTCGGATTCAAACATCTTCCCTTGGCGGAAGCACCGGATATTTCGGGGCTTCGCGACGGGATGAACGACCTGCGCGTCGAAGAGGTTTTTTATATCAGCAATCCCGCTTTGGGGCTCTGGGCGCACCGCGAAAAATTCGATGCTCAAAAATAGGGGAAATATATGAAAGTTCTTGTTTTGGAGAGCAGCACCGCCTCCGCAAAGGCGATGCTGTATGACAGCGAAAAAGGAATAATAAAAAGCGAGAGCGTTACATACGACGAAAGCGTTTGCGATATCGTCACGCAGGACGCAAACGGGGTAGTCGACGCCGTTTTAAGAGTCGGCGCGTCGGTTGCGAGCGGGCAGGAAATCGAAGCGGTCGCGCTCTCGGGAATATGGCACAGCTTTCTTATCTGCGACAGCGCGTATCGCCCGAAAAGCAGGATTTATACCTGGGCGTTTATCGGCGCCTCAAAGCAGGCGGAAAAAGTCCGCGCAGATGCGGCACTTTCGGACGAGATTTATCAGAAAACCGGTTGCGCCGTAAACGCGCTTTATCCGCTTTATAAGGCGATGCTTCTTAAAGACCAAATCGGCAAAGACGATAAAGTGATGGCGCAGGGCGACTATCTTTTTTACAGTCTTACGGGGGAGTATCTTACAAGCGACTGCCTTGCTTCCGGTTCCGCGATGCTCGACCTAAAGGCAAAGGACTATGACGACGGGTTGCTGAAATTCTGCGGACTTTCGAGAGAGCAGCTTCCCGAAATTGTCGATTATAAAAAAACCGCTCCGCTTTCGGAAAAAGCCGCCGCGGTGCTTGGAATAAAGGCGGGAATCCCGGTCGTTACCGCGCACTCGGACGGCGCGATGAATCAGGTCGGTGCGGGCGCGACAAAAAAAGGCGTTATGACCTTTTCGGTCGGCACAAGCAGCGCGATTAGGCTTGTTTCGGATACTCCGGTAACTCCGCAGGGCGGCGGCACATGGTGCTATCTCGCACCCGGCTCTTATCTTGTCGGCGCGGCAACCCAAGGCTCGACAAACTGTGTCGACTGGTTTGCAGGCGGGATTCTCGGCGGCGCGAAAAAATACCGCGAGCTTGAAGATCCGATAGAATTTAAAGATGACAACCCGTATTTTCTGCCCTTTATTTTCGGCGAGCGCTGTCCGGGTTGGAACGATAAGCGAAAAGGCGGATTTTACGGCATCGGCCCCTCGCACAAAGACAGCGATTTGTTTTACGCGATTTTGGAAGGCGTTTTATTCAACGTTTTCCATTGCTATAAAATTCTCACCGACGTCGCAAAAGAGCCGGACGTTATAAAACTTTCGGGCGGAATTGTAAAAAGCCCTGTTTGGAGCAAAATGCTCACCTCGATTTGGCAAAGGGAATTTACAATAGACAAAACCGACCAGGCGTCGATGCTCGGCGGCGCGGCGCTTGCGCTTCATGCGGCGGGCGGGCTTTCGGATATCCGCGCATTCGGCGGAGCGGGAGAGCGGCAGCTTCTTCCTGACAAAGAGTTGGCGGGATATTTTGAAAAACGATTTGAAAATTATTTAAAATTATATAAAGGAGCAATGTAAAATGACAAGACAGGAAATAGTTAAAAAGATGACCGACTGCGGCCTCGTGGCGGTAGTTCGGGCGGACAACGCGGAGCAGGCAAAAAAAATCAGCGAGGCTTGCATAGCAGGCGGAATCGCGGCTATCGAAATTACCTTTACCGTTTCGGGCGCGCTCGACATCATTAAAGAGCTTTCCTCTACGGTTGATCCCGAAAAAATCATCATCGGCGCGGGCACCGTTCTCGATCCCGAAACCGCAAGAGCAGCAATCCTTGCGGGCGCGCGCTATGTCGTTTCGCCGAGCCTTAATGTTGAAACTGTAAAAATGTGCAACAGATACAATGTTCCGGTTATGCCCGGCGCGATGACCATCAAAGAAGTTGTTGAAGCACTTGAAGCCGGCGCGGATATCATCAAAATTTTCCCCGGTGAGCTCTTCGGACCGAAAATCATCAAAGCATTCTCCGGCCCGATTCCGCAGGCACAGATGATGCCGACAGGCGGCGTCACCGTCGATAATGTCGACGAGTGGATTAAAGCGGGCGCGGTTGCTGTCGGTGCAGGCGGATCGCTCACAGCCGGCGCGAAAACAGGCGACTACGAGAGCATCACGAGAATTGCAAAAGAGTTCATTGCGAACATTCAAAAAGCAAGAAGCGAGATGAAGAAATAATGAAAAAAGTTATTGTAACTGCGCGCTCGTTTGCGCAGGCGGACGATGCGCCGATAAAACTTCTCGAGGCAAACGGTTGCGAAGTCAAAAAAATCGCGACAGGCAAACCGATGACCGCGGAGGAGCTTATTCCGTATATCGCGGATGCGGATGCGGTTATCGCCGGGCTTGACGTCTACAGTGACGAGGTTATTTCGGCGGGCAAAAACCTTAAAGTTATTTCGAGATACGGTGTTGGCTACGATAAAGTTGACCTCGCTTCCGCGACAAAAAACGGCGTTGCGGTAACCTTTACTCCAGGCACAAACGAAAATTCTGTTGCCGACCTTGCGATGGCGCTCATGCTTTCGGCGGCGCGGTTTGTTCCTTCGGTCAACGCCGATGTTAAAAACGGCGGCTGGGGCAGAACTCTCGGCGGCGAGATGTGGGGCAAAACGCTCGGCGTAATCGGTCTCGGCCGAATCGGCAAGGGCGTTGTAAGGCGCGCAAAAGGCTTTAATATGAATGTGATTTGCTTCGAAAAATTCCCGGATGAGGAATTCGGGAAAGAATTCGGCGTAAAATACACCGACCTTGACGATGTTATCAAAAACTCCGATTTTATCACCATTCACGTTCCGCTCCTGCCTGAAACAAAAGGCATGATAAGCACAAAGGAATTTGAAATGATGAAGAAAACGGCTGTTATCGTCAATACCGCCAGAGGCGGAATCGTTGACGAAGCTGCGCTTGCGGTTGCTCTTGAAAAGGGTGAAATCGCCGCCGCCGGACTTGACGCAACCGAGCAGGAACCGCCGGTCGGAAGTCCGCTCCTTAAAATCGACAGCTGCATAATCACCTCGCATATCGGCGGATTCACGCGCGACGCCGTTGCGAATATGGGCATGATGGCTGCCGAAAATGCCGTCGCTGTCTTAAACGGGCAGGAATGCAAATTCAAAGTTAATTAATAATAACAGCAAAACGCCGCCGGTTATGCCGGCGGCGTTTTATTGTACAGAAAAAAATAACTGGGCTTTAAATTGGACAGGAAATATTATACAATATAGTTAAAGGAGGGGATAATATTGGCAAAAAGCAGCAACCAAAAACTGAAACTTCTCTATTTGATGAAGTTTTTTCTCACCGCGACCGACGAGGAGCACCCGCTTACAGTAAACGAATTGGCGGAAAGGCTGGCGGAAAAGGATATCAAGGCGGAGCGCAAAAGTCTTTATGACGATATTGAAACCCTCCGCCTGTTCGGATTTGATATAATATGCGAAAAATCGAAAAAAACGGGATATTATATCGGCTCAAGGGAATTTGAGCTTCCTGAGCTGAAACTGCTTGCAGACGCCGTTGCAAGCTCGAAATTTATCACCGAAAAAAAGAGCCGAGAGCTTATAAAAAAACTTTCCGGCCTTTCTTCGGCTTATCAGGCGGACAGCATGAAACGCCAGATTTTTGTTATCAACCGCCTCAAAAAAGGCAACGAGAAAATCTATTATAATATTGACGAGATACACCGCGCGATTTCGGAAAACAGGGAAATTTGCTTTAAATATTTTGATTTTAACGAGCGCAAGGAAAAGATTTACCGCGGCGACGGCAAAAGATATGTCGTCTCTCCGCTTGCGCTTGTCTGGGATGATGAAAACTATTATCTGCTTGCCGATTATGAAAATCACTCGGGCATAACCCATTTTAGAGTGGATAAAATCGAGGATATAGAAGAGACCGGCAATAAGCGAAATAAACCGCAGAATTTTGAGCTTGAGCGGTACAAAAGCATGATTTTCGAGATGTGGGGCGGCGAGGTAAAACGGGTAAAACTTCGCTTTTCAAATGACCTTGCAAGCGTTGCCATCGACCGTTTCGGGAAAGACGTCAGCATCCAGCGCGAAAAGGACAGCTTCACGATAAGCGCGGAAATCGCCGTTTCGCCGACATTTTTTTCATATATTTTCAAGTTCGGCGGCAAGGTTAAAATTGTTTCGCCGAAAGACGTAAAGGCCGAGTACGACAAAATGCTTTGCAAATGCATTGATGCAAATAACGAATAAAATGGCTGGAATTTGAAATATTATCAGAGACTCGAATCTCTATATGGGGTGATTTTATGATATCGTATGAGCCTTTTTGGAAGACATTAAAAGAAAAAAGTATAACAAGTTATGCGCTGACTAAGAAAATGAATGTAAAAGAATCGACTTTATATCGAATAAGAAAAGGCAAACCGATGACGACAACTACACTGGATGATTTATGCAGAGTTTTAACCTGCGAAGTCGGAGATATTATCAAATATATTTCTAAATAATAAAAACGAGGCGGGCAATTTGCCCGCCTCGTTACTTTATATTTTTACATCGCATGCGAAAGGTTTTGAAAATCGTTTTCGACCTCAAGAAAAACTTCGATAATGTCGGGATCGAACTGAGTTCCGGCGCCTTCTTTAATAATATCGACAGCTTTTTCATGCGGCATCGCCGCTTTATAGCACCGCTCTGCGACAAGGGCGTCGTAGACGTCGACAATCGAAAGAATCCGGGCGGAAAGGGGAATATCAAGGCCTTTTTTGCCCTCGGGATAACCGTGTCCGTCCCAGCGCTCGTGGTGATATTTGCAAATATCTTCGCAGTGCTTGAGATATATTGCGTCCCCTGTAAGGGCGGACGAAATATTATGCAAAACCTCGCTGCCTATTGTTGTATGCGTTTTCATAATCTCGAATTCGTCTTCGCTTAGCTTGCCGGGTTTCAAAAGGATAGAATCGGGAATGCCGACCTTGCCGATATCATGCAAAACCGATGCGCGAATAATCGCGTCACAGTTTCCTTCGAGAAGCTGCTCACGGAAAACGGGCTTGTTCAGCATCCGCACTGCAAGAATTTTCATAAGCTCTCTTGTGCGGCGGATATGCTCGCCCGATTCAAGGCTGCGGCACTCGATAATATCAGCCATCGATTCAAGCATACGCTCATGGGTTATGGTCAGCTCTTCGGTTTTCTGCAAAACCAAATGCTCGAGATTTGTGCTGTACTGATAAAGGCGGATGTTGTTATCTACACGCGCCTTGACAACGTCGGGGTTAAACGGTTTTGGGATATAGTCGACCGCGCCCGCGTGAAGTCCTTTGGATTCGTTCGCGTCGGCGTCGGCGGCGGTGATGAATAGAACCGGTATTTTTTCGGTAAGCTCATTTGATTTAATAAGGCTTAAAACTTCGAAACCGTCCATATCCGGCATCATAATATCCAAAAGAATGGCAGCGGGAAGCTCCTCGGTATGGAAGAGGTAATCAATAGCTTCGACTCCCCCGGGCATATCGGCAACTTCATAGTCCTCGCTCAGAATTTCGCGAAGAATCAGTCTATTAAGCTCAATATCATCAACTACAAGTACAAGTGGCTTCATGGCACAAACTCCTAAAAGTTAAATATTAAAGCTGCTCCGCAATAACTTTTTTAACGGCGGCGGCGGTTTTTGAGATAATCTCTTTGAGCTCTTCGAGTTTTTCTTTATCGTTAATTCCGTTTTTAACCTGAACTTCGATAAGAATAAGCGCGTTGTGAGCTTCGGGGAAAGAGAGGTTGCCCGCAACGCCTTTAAGCGCGTGAATAGATTTTGCGGCGGCGTCGAGGTCGCCGCTTTCCATATCGTTTACAACCGGCTCCATATAATCTTTGTTTAAAAAGCTGTTTAGCAAGGTTTTGTATATTGTCTTGTTATCACGAAGCCGCGAAAGGCCCTCAGCAACGTTGATATATTTCGGCAATTCCGCTTCGGTGATGTTGTAGTTTTCCATATTAAAATCTCCTTTAGAGTTATTTTTTACATTTTTATCTGCTTTTTTTGCTGAAAGATATTTGCCGCATTTATCAAAAAGAACGTCAAAATCTACCGGTTTGATGATGTAATCGTCCATTCCCGCGTCAAGGCTTTTCTTTATATCCTCGGCAAGCGCGGTTTCGGAAAGCGAAATAATCGGCACCGCTGACGCTTCTTTATTAGATAGGGCGCGAATTTGCTTTGTCGCTTCAAAGCCATCCATAACCTGCATGTGGGTGTCCATGAGGATAAGGTCATATTTCCCCGGCGAACCGGCGACAGTATTGAGCGCTTCAAGCCCGTTTTTAACGCAGTCGATTTTTACCTTTGTCGGGGCGAAGGTAGAAACAAGAATTTCTCTGCTGATGTCGTCGCTCTCGCAAATGAGAATTGCTTTGCCCTCATAGGATTGCTTTTCAAAAAGCGCCGTGCCGAGATCGGCAATTTTTTCGGGCTGGAGTGAAAGCGCGGATAAAACAGCGCCGGCAACGCGGGAGGGGAAAAGGGGCTTCGGAAGATATCCTGCGCCCGCGCGCTTTGCCTGTTCGGCAAGCGCTTCTATGCCCTCGGACGAGGTAAACAGGCAAATGAAATTTGAGAAAAGCTTTCTAAGACGATAGGCGGCGTCAAAGGAATCAAGCCCTTTTTCATCTATGCAAATTATCGCGAGTTTTATAGGTTTTTCGGTTGCCATCTTCTCGGTGATGATTTTTACGCCGCTTTCAAAATCGGCGGCGGAAAAAGCAGTTCCGCCCATATTTTCGGCCTCGGTCTCGAAAAATTTCCGAGCCTGCGCATTTTCGTCGATTAGAATAATTCCGATGTCGCTCGGAAGCGCGTATTTATTCTCGGACGGCTGAGTTTCTGAGGCTTTTAGCTTAACTGTAAAGGTGAAAGCGCTTCCTTTTCCCGCCTGACTTTCAAGCGAAATACCGCCGCCCATAAGCTCCGAGATATTTTTGCAAATGACCAGCCCAAGGCCGGTGCCGCCGTAGCGTCTGGAACTTCCGCCGTCCGCCTGCTCAAATAAACCGAACAGCTTTTTGCGGTTTTCCTCAGAAATACCGATGCCGTTGTCGCGGACGACCGTTTTCAAAACAAGGTCGTTTCCGTTTTTTTCGGCAAGCGAAAGGTCAAGCCAAATATCGCCGCCCTCTTGGGTAAATTTTACGGCGTTTGAAAGAAGGTTGCCGATAACCTGAGAAAATCGGAGTTTGTCGCCGTAAAGAACGGCGGGGATATGTCTGTCGTAAAAAACGTGTAATTTTTGCCTTTTTTGAGCGGCTTTCGGAACTATTTGATCGCTTATATCGATAAGCATTTGCTCAAAATCAAAAATAATCGGTGAGAGCTCAAGCTCCTCGGTGGCAAGTTTTGAAGCGTCGAGGATATCGTTTATCAGCTCAAGAAGCTGCTTAGAAGAAGTGTTTATTATATCAAGGCTCCGCTTTATTTTCGCCTCGTCGGTGGCGGATTTTGCGATGCCCGCCATGCCGATAATCGCGTTAAGCGGAGTTCTTATCTCGTGGCTCATGCGCGAGAGAAAATCGGTTTTCGCCTTGTCGGCGTTTTCCAGAACAAGGCGTGCTTTTCTTTCGGCGGTAATATTAATCGAATGCTGAAGATGAACTTTTCTGCCGTCGGTCCATCTTATTATGTTGTCGGTGTTTCTGTAAATTTGGTCGTTTCCCGAATACTTCTCCTCCCAGACGACCTGCTCGTCGGGATGCAAGATAAGATGGGGAATCGGGCAGAAGTCGCACCGAGCCGCCTTGTCTGTTTGAATAACCTGCCAGCATTTTTTGCCGACACAGTCATCTGAAAGATTATATTCGCTTCGCATCTTTTTGTTGATAAAAAGAAGCTCGTCGGTATCAATATCTGAGATGAAAATATTTTCGTTTAAGTTTTCAAGAATAGTGTAATAAACTTCGGCCTGAAGCTTGCTTTGCTGATAATGCCAATCGTTTTTTGCCGAAACCGAAAGTATATTCGAAAAATCGGATGCAAGAACTTTTTGCTCGTCGGACCAAACGCCGTTTTGCGGCAAATCATAGCATAAAAATCCGCAGATTTCGCAATCGAGAAAAAGCGGAAAAAGCAAAGCGTTGTGAAATGAAAAAAGCGACTTTTCGCCGTCCGACATAAGCCGGAGGATTTCATCTTGAGAAATCGTATGCGAAACTTCGCCGCGTATTCTCGTAAAAAAAGAAAGCAAACCGTCGCAAAGGTCGGGCGACGGGGTTCCGGTTGTAAATTTATAATATAGCTTGCGGCTGTCCGAAACCAAAAGCGAAGAAGCAAAAAAAACTTTTTCCGCGCCGGTTTTGAATGCGGCTTTGGAAAGGAGCACATCGATGTTTTTCTCAACATCGGCGGTGAGGCTGAAAAGCTCGTCGCCCATGCTGCTTTGATTTAAATTATTAAGGGAATCAAGCAAGGTTGAAAAATTCATTCTGACTCCAATTCACAAAATAAAATCAAAAATCCGCAAAGTAACCTTTTGTAACAATAGGGCGGAAACATAAAAAAATCCGAAAAATCCCTCATTATTATCAATATTATACTAATATATAGTGTTTGTCTATAGATAAACAGCAAATATCAAATTTGTAAAGCAGATGTTTCAATTTACAAAAAAAGTGAAAATATAGCTTTGTTGCAGGATTTTTGCACAGGATAAACCAACATCTTCGAAGAAAACTATAAAAAAGGAGATGATTTGATGAAAAGAGTAAGAAAGGTCGTTTATTGCAGGGGCGGCGGCTGGGACATTATCGACGAGCAAAAAACCGTTTTGGCACATGCTGAAACAAAATCCCTTGCGGCAGAGCAGTGCAGGCGGCTTTCGATAATAGACGGCGCGAAATACGAGATGGATCCGGATAGCCAAATCATTGACAATAATCTATTTTAGTGATTAAATAATAGCAACGTAAACCCTTGCCGCAGAACGTTCTGCGGCAAAATTTTTAGGAGTGGCGACATATGATAATTCTCATAAAACACGGCGCGGACAAAGGCGAAATCGCAAAACTTGAAGAATATTTGGTTTCGGAAAATTTAAAACTTCACAAAAGCGAGGGCGAAAGCCATTATCTTATCGGGCTTGTGGGCGATACATCGAGAATTGAAATCGACCGTCTTCGCTCAAATTCGGTGGTGGCCGATGTCAAGCGGATTGCGGAACCTTATAAGAGCGCAAACCGCAAATTCCACCCAAGTGACACGGTCATTTCGGTTGGAAACGCGAAAATCGGCGGCGGCGAGGTATGCATTATCGCGGGGCCTTGCTCGGTCGAGTCAAAAGAGCAGATGATAGAGGTTGCGACAAGGGTAAAAGAGTCGGGCGCGGCCATTCTTCGCGGCGGCGCGTTCAAGCCGAGAACTTCGCCTTACGCTTTCCAGGGCCTTCGCGAAAAGGGAATCGAGCTGCTTCTCGAAGCCAAGGCGGCGACAGGACTGCCGGTTGTGACCGAAATCCTGGAAATCGGGCATCTCCCGCTTTTTGAAAAAATCGACATGATCCAGGTCGGCGCAAGAAATATGCAAAATTTTGAACTGCTGAAAGAACTTGGAAAAACAGGGAAACCGATTTTACTTAAAAGAGGAAATTCAAGCACGATAGAAGAGCTTTTGATGAGCGCCGAATATATTATGGCGGGCGGAAATGAAAAGGTGGTTCTCTGCGAAAGAGGGATAAGAACCTTTGAAACCGAAACCCGAAATACCCTTGATTTATCCGCCGTTCCGGTGCTGAAAGAACACACTCACTTGCCGGTAATCGTCGATCCGAGCCATGCGACTGGCAGAGCCGCGCTCGTGCCGCCTATGTCGCTTGCCGCGATTGCTTCGGGCGCTGACGGGCTTATAATAGAAGTGCATAACGACCCCGCACACGCGCTCTGCGACGGCGCGCAGTCGCTTTCGCCCGCGAAATTCGACAGCCTTGCAAAGCAGATTGTAAAGGCAAAAGACTTTGCATACAGGTACGACCTATGACTATCGGAATTGTCGGCGCCGGGCTAATCGGCGGCTCGCTTACGAAAGCGGCGAAAAAAGCCGGGCACACCGTTTTTGTTTTTGATAAAGACGAGGCGACGGTCGAAAAAGTAATTTTTTGCAAAGCGGCGGACGGCATGCTCGGCGAAAAAGAGCTCGGGCAGTGCGACATCGTCGTTGTTGCGCTTTATGTTTCGGCGGCGATAGAATACATAAACGAGAACGCGGCGCGGTTTAAGCGCGGCGCGATTGTCGCCGATGTTTCGGGAATCAAGGAGGAAATCTGCGAAAAGGTAAAAAAAGGCGATTTTTTCTTTCTCGGCACCCACCCGATGGCTGGCGTTGAAAAAAGCGGATTTGAAAATTCTTTTGCCGAGCTCTTCGCGGGCGCGCCGATAATCTTCACAAGCCCGCTTCCGGAAGCAAAATTCGATATCGCTAAAGAATTTTTCCTCGGGCTCGGTTTTGGGAGGGTGGTCGTATCCAACCCTGCGGAGCACGACAGAATTATCGCCTTTACTTCACAGCTTGCGCATGTTGTGTCAAGCGCGTACATAAAAAGCGAAACGGCGGAAAAATACGACGGATTTTCGGCGGGGAGTTTTAAGGACCTCACGAGGGTGGCGTGGCTAAACGAAAATATGTGGAGCGAACTTTTCATCGGAAACGGCGAAAATCTCTGCCGCGAAATAGACGGCCTTATAAATAGGCTTTCGGAATATTCTGCGGCGATAAAGGAAAAGGACAAAGACAAACTGAAGGCTCTTTTAAAAGAGGGCAAAGACAAAATGGAGAAATTAAGATGACAAAAATCAGGATTATGACAGCTTCGGCATACGATGTGCTTGTGGGCAAAAACATTTTAAGCGAGGCGGGAGAACAGATAAAAAAAGTGAAAAAACCGTGTAAAATAGCGGTTTTTTCGGACGACAACGTTTTTCCGCTTTACGGTGAAATTTTGCGCGAAAGCCTTGAAAAATCGGGATACGAAGTTTTTACATATGTTTTTCCGCACGGCGAAAAATCAAAAAACATGCAAGTCCTTTCGGGAATGCTCGAATTTCTGGCGGAGAACAGAATATCGCGCAAAGACGCGGTTGTTGCCCTTGGCGGCGGCGTTGCGGGCGACATTTCGGGGTTTGCCGCCTCGGTATATCTGAGGGGAATTGATTTTATAAATATCCCGACAAGCCTGCTTGCGGCGGTCGATTCCTCGGTCGGCGGCAAAACTGCGGTCGACCTTGCGGCGGGTAAAAACCTTGCGGGAACCTTTTATCAGCCGAGCCTTGTTATATGCGACACCGAAACCTTCAAAACCCTGCCCGAAAAAGAATACGGCTGCGGCATGGCGGAGGCGATAAAATGCGCGGTCATCGCCGATCCCGATTTTTTCGAGAGACTTTATGATGGCGCTTCCGACGAGGAAATCGTTATTTGCAGCGTGAAGATAAAAAAAGAAATCGTCGAACGCGACGAATTCGAGGAAGGCGACCGCAAACTGCTCAATTTCGGGCATACCGCGGGGCACGCCATTGAAAAATGCAGCAATTTTGAGATTCCGCACGGCCAGGCTGTGGCGGAAGGAATGCTTATAATTTCGGCATATGCCGAAAGCGAAAAAATAGCGGAAAAAGGTCTCGCCGAAAAAATTTCCGCACTGCTTGAAAAATATAACATCCCGGCTGCATCCGGATTTTCGGCTCGGCAGCTCGCGGAAGCGGCGGAAGTAGATAAAAAAATCGGCGGCAAAGATATCACCGTTGTCTATCCGAGAAAAGTCGGGCACGCGGTGCTGAAAGAAGAACCTGTCACCGCGCTTTTTGATATTTTCGAGAAGGGCATAAATCAATGGAAGCAATAATCACCCCGAAAAAACTAAGCGGAAAAATCAAAGCGCCGCAGTCTAAATCTGCGGCACACCGCGCTATTATCGCGGCCGCGCTTTGCAAAGAAAAAACCGAGATAGAGCTTTCGGATTTATCACAGGATATTAAAGCCACTCTCGGCTGCATTTCCGCGCTTTCGGGAGATTATGAGTATAAAAACGGGATAATAACAATAATCCCGATAGAAAATCCGCATGGAAAAGTGATGTTAAACGCGGGCGAAAGCGGCACAACGGCGCGGATTTTGCAACCGGTCGCGCGCGCGCTTTTCGGCGATGTCGAAATTATCGGGCAGGGCAGGCTGGAAAAGCGGATTGCAGGATTGCCGCAGGGCGCGCTTCATGCAGGGTTGCATGAGGTCTCTGGCGCGGTTTCATCGCAGTATATTTCGGGGCTTTTGTTCGCCCTTCCGCTTCTTGACGGCGACAGCGAAATAAAGGTTACCGACAAGATTTCCTCCGCGCCGTACATCGAGATGACGATAGATACTCTCGCGCGGTTTGGAATTACGATTGAAAAAGAGGAAAACAGCTTTTTTATAAAGGGCGGACAGGATTACCGCTCGCCTAAAAACCTGAAAATCGAGGGGGATTTTTCTTCCGCCGCTTTCTTCCTTTGCGCCGGCGCAATGGGCGGTGAAATAACGGTTGACGGGCTTGATATTAATTCAAAACAAGGGGACAAAAAAATCCTTGAAATAGTAGCGAGCGCAGGCGCGGAAGTGGAAACGCGCGGTGGCGGCGTTAAGGTTTTGCCGCGCTACCTGCGCGGATTTTCGGTTGACGCCGGGGATATTCCCGATCTTGTGCCGGTTTTGGGCTCACTTGCCGCCGCGGCGGAAGGGGAAAGCAAAATTTATAATGTCGACCGTCTGCGATTTAAGGAGAGCGATCGCCTTTCTGCGGTGATAAAAAACATCTGCGCGCTCGGCGGAAAAGCGGTATATAATGAGGATGTGCTGAAAATATCGGGCGGCGGACTCCGCGGAGGCGCGGCAGACGGATTTTCGGATCACCGGATGGTAATGAGCGCGGCGGTCGCTTCGGTCGCCTGCTTGCAGAAGGTTTATATCAGCACCGCCGATGCGGTGAAAAAAAGTTATAATAGATTTTTTGAGGATTTCAGAATGCTTGGGGGGACTGTAGATGGCATCGAGCTTTGGGAAAAGTGTTAAAATAACCGTTTTCGGGGAGTCACATTCGGCGGGAATCGGCGTTGTTTTAGAGGGGATCCCGGCAAATATCGCCCTTTCGCTAAACGACGCAAACGACCTGCGTGTCAGGCGCGCGCCCGGCGGTTTCGCGACAAGCACGCCAAGAATAGAGCGGGATATTCCGCAGATTTTGTCGGGAATTGAAGGCGGAAAAACCTGCGGCACGCCGATTTGCGCGGTAATTCCAAATGAAAATGTAAAAAGCGGCGATTATGATTTTATAAATTCTACGCCGCGGCCCGGTCACGCCGATTACACCTCGATAATCAAATACGGTCGCGCTTTCCCGGGCGGCGGACATTTCTCGGGGCGGCTTACGGCGCCGCTTTGTTTTGCTGGCGGCATCTGCAAAGAGCTTCTTAAGGCAAAAGGAATCGAAATCACCGCGAAAATTATTTCGATAGGCGGAAAAACAGAAAATTTCGAAGAAATGGCATTATTGGCGGCAAATGAAGGGGATTCGGTCGGCGGGATTATCGAATGCACCGTTTGCGGAATGCCGGCAGGAATCGGGGAGCCGATGTTTGACCGCGTTGAAAACCGTATTTCGGCGGCGATTTTTGGAATTCCCGCCGTTCGCGGAATAGAGTTCGGCGCGGGATTTGGCGCGGCTTCGATGAGAGGCAGCGACTGCAACGACGAATTTTATTTTGACCGCGGCGAGGTAAAGACAAGGACAAATAATCACGGCGGCACTCTCGGCGGGATTACAAGCGGGATGCCGATAGTCTTCCGGGTTGCCTTTAAGCCGACGCCGTCGATTTTTAAAGAGCAAAAAACGGTGAACCTCGAAACGGGTAAAGACGATCTGCTCAGCATAAAAGGACGGCATGATCCGTGCGTTGTTTTCCGCGCCGTTCCGGTAGTTGAGGCGGTCGCGGCGGCGGTTTTGCTTGATATGGTTATCGGAGAAGGTAAATGGAATACGGACTTTTAGGGGAAAAACTCGGCCACAGCTTTTCGGGGAAAATCCACGCACTGTTTGGCAATGAAAATTATAAACTTTGCGAGCTTTCGCCCTCGGAATTTTCGGATTTTTTGCAAAAGCGGGAATTTCGCGCGGCAAACGTGACCATTCCCTATAAAGAAAAGGCGATGGCTTTTTGCGATTATATTTCGCCCGAGGCAAAAAAAATCGGGAGCGTTAACACCCTCGTCTGCGATGCCCGAAAAGGGCTTTGCGGATACAATACCGATTTCAACGGGTTTTTGTTTCTCGCGGAGCAAAGCGGAATTTGCTTTAAAAACAAAAAAACGCTGATTTTAGGCAGCGGAGGAACTTCGAAAGCGGTCTTTGCCGCGGTTACAAAACTTTGCGGCGAGCCTGTTGTTATTTCCCGCGCAGGGGCTGATAATTACGAAAATATCGGTCTCCACGCGGATGCGAAAATTATTGTCAACACAACCCCGGTCGGGATGTTTCCGAAAGGCGGAGAAACGCCGCTTACGCTTGACTGCTTTACCCGGCTTGAAGCGGTATTTGATGTGATATATAATCCACAAAGGACGCGGATTTTGCAGGAGGCGCAAGCAAAGGGCGCGGCGGCGTTTGGCGGACTTATGATGCTTGTCGCGCAGGCGGCGTTTGCGGATATGCTTTTCTTCGGGAAAAATGCGCCGCCGGATATTTTGGAAACTTATCAAAAGATTTTAAAGCAGCAGGAAAACATAGTGCTTATCGGTATGCCCGGAAGCGGCAAAAGTACTGCCGCGAAGCTTCTTGCCAAAAGAACGGGAAAGCTGCTGATTGATACCGATGAGGAAATTATTAAGCGGCATGGCAGGGTAGAGGAAATATTTCAAAATAAGGGCGAGGAGTTTTTCAGAAAAGCCGAGAGCGAGGTTATAGCGGAGTGCGGCGCGGGACAAAGCGCGGTGATTTCAACCGGCGGCGGCGCTGTTTTAAGGCGCGAAAATGTTTTCGCGCTTAGGCAAAATGGCAAGCTGTTTTATATCAAGAGGGATGTTGAAACCCTTGAAAAAAGCGGTCGCCCGCTTTCGACCAATCTTCCGAAAATGGCGAAAGAGCGGGAACCGATTTACAAAGCGGCGGCGGATTTTGAAATTGATAATAACGGCGAAATAGAGGTAACTGTGCGCCGTATTTTGGAGAAAATATGAAAATTTTGGTAATAAACGGTCCGAATATCAATATGCTGGGAATAAGGGAGCCGGAAATTTACGGCAAACGAAGTTATTCCGATTTGGTCGCGTATATAAGTGCGCTTTGCAAAGACAATAATTTGGAGTGCGAGTGTTTTCAAAGCAACTGCGAGGGGGAAATAGTCTCGAAAATTCAGGAGGCTTACGGGGTTTTCGATAGAATTGCCATCAATCCCGCGGCTTACACCCACACGAGCATTGCGATTCTTGACGCGCTTTCGGCGGTCCGGATTCCGGCGGCCGAGGTGCATTTGTCCGCCGTTGACGACAGAGAAGATTTTCGCAAGGTAAATTTTATTCGAAGCGCATGCGTGGAATCGTTTTCGGGCGAGGGTTTCGAGAGTTATAGAAAAGCGATTTTGTTTTTGGCGGACTATAAAAAATAAAATTAGATGGGGAAATAGATGGAGAGAGCAGCGGGAATACTGATGCCGGTGACTTCATTGCCGTCGGATTACGGCATCGGCACACTTGGAAAAGAAAGCTATGATTTTTGCGATTTTCTTTGCCGCGCAGGGATAAAATATTGGCAGATTCTGCCAATCGGGCATACGGGATTTGGCGATTCGCCTTATCAGTCGCTGTCCGCCTATGCCGGAAATCCGTATTGGATTGACCTTGAAATGCTTATTAAAAGCGGGCTTTTGCTCCCCGAAGAGGCGTGCGGCGGGACGCGCGAGGGCAAGATAAATTATGCAAAACTGCATAAAAACAGACAGTCGGTTCTCAAAAAAGCCGCCGCGCGTTTTGATTTTCAAAACGCGGATTATGTGAATTTTTGCGAGAAAAACAGCGTTTGGCTTTCGGAGTACGCTTATTTTGCCGCGAAGAAACTAAAAAACGGGGAAAAACCTTTTTGGCAGTGGGGAAAATCCGCAAGCGAGCCGGAAAAAGCGGATATTGATTTTTATAAATTTATCCAATATATTTTTTTCTCGCAATATTTTGCGCTCAAAAGATATGCGGCGGAGCGCGGCATCGGAATTATCGGGGACATCCCGATTTATGTTTCGGCCGACAGCGCCGATTGCTATTTTTCACCGAAAATATTTCAGCTTAAAAGCGATAAGACGACCAAATCGGTCGCCGGTTGCCCGCCCGATTATTTTTCGCCGGACGGACAACTCTGGGGGAATCCGCTTTACAATTACAAAAACAAAAAAGAGGTTTTTCGCTGGTGGATAGAGCGGCTTCGGTTTTCAGCCGAGCTTTTCGATATCGTACGCATCGACCATTTCAGGGGATTTGAAAGCTATTTTTCGATTCCCGAGGGCGGCGTGCCCGCCGAGGGCGAGTGGGTAAAAGCTCCGGGAAAAGAACTTTTCGAGGCGATAAAAAAAGAATTGCCGAACCTTAGAATTATCGCGGAGGATTTGGGACACAGAACGCCGGAAATAGATAGGCTTCTCGATTTTTGCGGGTTTCCCGGAATGAAGGTTTTGCAGTTTGCGTTTGACGGCGATCCGCGAAACCCGTACCTTCCGCAAAATTACGAAAAAAACTGCGTTTGCTATACAGGTACGCATGATAATTCCACCCTCGCGGGATTTTTAAAAGCGGCGCGGCCGCACGAAAAAGAGGCAATGGTAAGATATTTCGGAACAAAAGGAGAGGCGAAAACTTTTGATTTCATAATGCGCGCGGCGTTTTCGTCGGTCTCGGATTTATGCATAATCCCGATGCAGGATTTCTTAAAACTTTCGGACGAAGCGCGGATAAATATTCCGTCGACCGGCAGCGGAAACTGGGTTTGGCGGCTTAAAAAAGCGGCGCTGACCGAAAAGCTCGCGGATGAGATTCGAAGCCTTGTTTGGATTTACGGCAGAGAATAAAAGAGAAGTTTTCGCAAAAAAGGCTTCCAAAACGCATGGAATACAATTCTGATAGATTAAGAGAGCAAAATTTCAGAATAAAATCCCCGCGAATTTTCGCGGGGATTTTATTTTGAAATAATTTCGGTTTATTTGCAGCTTTGTTTATAAGCGATTATTTCGCAGGCGTCAATGAGGTCTTTTTCGTCTGTTATTTCGAGAACTAAAGGAATAAGTTTTCCCATCGGCGGCTCATTTGCAATTCTCGTTTTGATTTCGTCCGCAATGGATAATTCGGCAATTCCGCCGCGTGTTTTCTCGGTAAAATAAAAGGCTAAATTAAAGCGGCCCTGCCAAACAGAAAGCCAAAAAACCGTCTTTTTCTTTGCGGTTGCCTTGCAAAGCCAAGAGCCGCCGTCCTTGTAATACCGCCACTCGGGCTCAATATTTCGCTCCGGCAATTTGCCGATAAGAGTTTTATAAGCGCCAAAGCTGCTTCCCAAAACGGCGGAGATAACGTCATCCGAGGGATAAAGCTCCGCATCATTTAGCAGTGGTTTTACAGTCATTTTCCTGATCCTTTCAATGTGTTTTATAGCTCAAGAATATAATCTTCGCCGCTTTTTTTAAATCCGTTTGCTTCAAGCGCATTATTGCTGGCGGCGTTTTCGGCTTCGGGCTGAACAATAACTTTTTTGGCGCCGAGCTTTCGCAAATCCTCAAGCATAAGCGAAATCATTTTGCCGCCGAAGCCGCGCCGCAAAAATTCCGGCTCGCCGATGAGGTAATCGAGGCTGAAAACATCGCCTTTATTATCGAGGGCATGCCAGCAATCGCTCCAAATCTCGTGCTCCTGAGAAAAATAACAGTCATAATACTGGCAAAAACCGATGGGGGTACCCTCGTACTCCGCGATAAAATGAGTCAAAAAAGAAAATTTTTCGTGCCGCCCGCGAATTTCTGCAAGATAGTGCTCGGGGTGAAGATACCATTTCGCGACATGCGGAGTATAAAGCCAGCGTTCCATAAGAGAAATATCGTCGTCTCGAAGAAAGCGGAGCGTGAGTTTATTCGAATCATTTTCTTGCAAAGGAATCACCTCGCTTTTACATGGTAGATATCTCATATATAACAGATTTGTTGCTAAAAGTCCACAGATAAAACAACCCCTACTGTGTAAAGTTAATAGTCTTTACACAGTAGGGCGTTATAATAAAATATTTAATTTATGTTTTTGTGAAATCGCTTGAGGGGAAGCCTATCTCGGGCGATTTCCGCCTCTCGCCTGGAATTGCAAAAGCTGAGTGATTTGCTCGTCGGTAAGCCCGAGAGCGGCAAGGCTTGCTTTTTGCTCGTCGGTCAAAACGCCGTTTGTCGCACCTGAAATAATTTGCATCGCCGACTGCATAACCGCTTGGTCGATGCCTTGAAGTCCACCCATATTTCCGCCAAAATTGCCGCCCATATTTCCACCGCCCATGCCGCCGCCTCTGTTACCGCCCCCCTGTGTGCCGAGCGCGGAAAGATTTACAGAAGAAGCGTCGATAAGCGCGGAAGCGTTACCTTTCTGAGCTTCGGTTGTCGACGGAATTGTTCCCGCAAGCTGGCCGGCAATACTTTGCCCCCTCAGCTCGCCGAGCTTTTTAAGCTCGACAATGGCAGCGTTATATTGTTCAAAAGTACAAAAAGCGGTCGGATCATTCTCGACATACTGTGAAATAAGCAAATCGATTTTATCGACAGTTTCGGAAAATTTGCCGTTTGAAAAATAGCCGTCGACGATTTCCTGAAGATAACCGTGGTATTTTTCAAGATATTCAGGCACTTCCAAAAGTTTGGATAAGAGCGGGCGGTCCTCCATTGAAACTCCCGAAACTGGGGTGTCGATAGGAAAATTGACAACGCCCGACGCATCGCCCGACTGGAATCCGCCGAACGCGAGATTATAGTCCCACGGAAGAATGTTAAGCTGTCCGCCGTTTTCGTAAAGATAATAATTGTGTCCCATATTTGACACATAGCTGTCGAGATTTACAACGATGGTGTGCGCCGCAAAATAGCGCAAAATAGAGTCGACATCAAAATAGGTTTCAAGAGCGGTGCCGGTGCTCAGGTTTTTTAGAGCGGTGATAACCTGCGCGTAATCTTCCTCGTCCGCTTTTGTTTCGGCGTTGTCAAAAATAGCGGAATAGCTTGCGGTATTATCGTCTGTGTACTGCAGCGAAACGCCGTTTGAAGCGCCCATTCCGCCACCCATACCGCCGCCGCCAAATCCGCCGCGGCCGCCGTTTGCAGCGGTGCCGTCTTGGGCAGTAGCTCCGCCGTTTGCGGTGCTATCGCCTTGCGGTGCGGCTCCGAAATTCGGGAAACTGCCCCCGCCGGGGAAGGTGCCGCCGCCCGGGGCCGGACTATCCGGCGCCGCTCCGTTTTGCGGCGCGTTTCCCGAACCTGCGTCACCGTTAACGTCCCCGTTTTGTGGTGCATCGACTTGCGCTGCGGCGTCCGCGGATTGTTCGCCGCCCTGCGGTCTGTTTCCGCCCATGCCGCCGCCAATTTCGCTGCTTTCCGGTTTATAAAGCTCGCCTTCTCCATCATAGACGCGGTTTAAGTAGCCGCTGTCGATATCTTCAATAGCAAGATAAAATCCACATTTTTCGCCGTTTACCATGATGTCGGCAAACGAAAAGAGCGGAGCGTTTACCCCGATATAGCTCATGATGTCATAGCTTAGATATTCTTTCATATAAGAAGAATCGGAGGTCATATTGTTCAAAACAAGTTTGTCGAGGCCTTCCCATGTCTGCCCTTTAACGTATTCGTCGAACTTGATTTTGAAGCTGTATCGGTCGCTCTCCGAATTTACAAGCTGGGCAAGGCTGGAATTACCCTTTGGACGGATTCCAACATTTTCAACTGTCTGCCCGTTTATCGTGACATCCGCCGAAATATACTGCTCTTCGGCGGCGGTATCAAGCATGTTTTGCCAGTCGGCTTCGTCGGCGGTTATGCTGACGCTGATAACGGCATTTTTATCCAGCTGATTTGCGTAATCGGTGCTTGCATAAGCGGAAAAAAGACCGGTGCAGCCGCAGCAGATAAATGCGAGCGTGAGCGCTGTAAATCATGCAAATAATTTTTTAATCAAAATAAAACACCTCGTTTTTAGTAGTAACTTTACTATACGAGGTGTTTGTGAAAACACTGTGGCATATTTACGGAAAAAAGATGAAAAATTTATTCTTCCGAAATTTCGTCGTCCATGATTATGCCAAGGTCGTTTCGGATTTGCGAGCCGCGGACTATGCTGCCGCGTCCGAATTTTTGCTTGACGCTGTCAACAGCTCTCTCAAGTTTATCCGATTTATTGTCGTCGAAAAGCGAGAGCTGAACTTCAGCTTCGTCGCAGATTCCACTGACCGTCACGGTGAGCGAGCGTATCGGCAGGTCGGACGGGACGTTTTCGAAAAACAGCTTTTCCGCCGCCGCCTTTATCTCTTTTGCCGATGAGATGTTTTTGTCCGTCGACATCTGCCGCTGCATTTTTTGAAAGTCAAACGATTTGACCGAAAGCGAAACAACGCGGCCGACAAGCCCGCCGGCGCGAAGCCTGGAAGCGACTTTATCCGAAAGGGTTGCAAGAGCGAGCGAAACATCGCGCGCCCCCAAAACATCCCGCTTAAAGGTCATTCCGTTGCCTACCGATTTGACCGGCGCCTGGTCGTTATAATCCAAAACAGGCGAGCAGTCCATTCCGCTGGCATAGCTATAAAGCATATCGCCTTGTTTTTGCAAAAGCCTTGTCATGGTCTCCCGGCCCGCCGCCGCAATATCTCCTATAGTCAGTATTCCCGCGCCCGCGAGTTTTGCAAGCGAGGATTTTCCGACAAAGAGGAGGTCGGAGGCCTTAAGAGGGAAAACAATTTCTTTGTAATTTTCCTTATTAATAACGGTTGTGGCGTCCGGTTTTTTATAGTCACTGCCGAGTTTCGCGAAAACCTTGTTCCACGAAACTCCCGCAGAAATGGTAAGTCCGAGCTCTTCGCGCATCCGTTTGCGGAGCAGGTCGGCAATTTCTTTGCCGTTGCCGAAAAGATTCTGCGAAGCGGTTACGTCAAGCCACGCTTCGTCAATCCCGAAAGGCTCGACAAGATTAGTAACCGACAGGTAAATCTCATGCGCCTTAAGGCTGTATTTATAATAAAGGTCGTGATGCGGTTTAAGGAGAACGAGGTCTTTGCATTTTTGCATTGCCTGCCAAACGGGTTCGCCCGTTTTTATGTTAAACGGTTTTGCGAGGTCGTTTTTGGCAAGGATTATTCCGCGGCGGCTTTTAGGGTCGCCGCAGACGGCGACAGGCATGTTTTTATACTGCGGATGTGAGAGAAGCTCGACCGCAGCGTAGAACCCGTTTAGATCGCAATGAAGAATAACCTTTTCCATATCGCACCAAAAAAATAAAGGATAGGAACTTTCCTATCCTTTATTATATCATTTTGTTTTGAAAAAAAGTGCGCCGGGGAAAATTTGTCTTATTATAATTTCATTGCCCTTTTGACAGCGGGCGCAACCAGCACAGCAAGAACTCCGCCGATAAGCGCGGTGATAAACTGCGGATAGGAGAACAGCGCCGCCATTTTTGTTGCCGCCGCCGGAGCAAGCCCGATCAGAGTCGGAAGAATGAGCTTTGTAACAAGATACCAGAGGAGAAGCGCCTTAACGCCAGCGCCAACAACAGCGCCGCCGAGGTTTATCGCCAAATTTTTGCGGCAGATGAAGAAGCAGATAAGGACAATAGCCATATTGCCTATCATAATTGCAGGGGTTATCGCAATTTGCATCGGCCCGATGCCCAGGAAAAAGGCAACCCACGGCGAAATAATTGCGACGGAAAGTCCGCTCCAGATTCCGCAGAGTAAAACACAGGCGACAAGCACAAAATTGACAAGCGAGCCGGTGACATATGTGCCAAGCGGTTTTGAAACAAACTGAAAAGCTATCAGCAAAGCAAGGAAAATTGCTGTTCTTGTAATCCATTTAAGAGAATTGTTCATGAAAATCGCTCCTTTAAAAAAACTGTTGATTTCTATGGCACTATAATATACTATAACGGTATAGTATTATGTTGCTATTGCAACGAAAGGAAAATATGAAGAACGAAATTGATGCCTGCTGCCTTTGTGACCTGCCGCTTTTTGACGGGATAAAGGAAGAAGAGCGTGCAGGCCTTGCGGCCTGCATTTGCAGCGGAGTAAAAGTTTTTAAAAAAAATGACATAATAATAACCGAGGGCGACAGCGCGGCAAAAGCCGGAATAGTGCAAAAGGGAAGAACCTTTGCGTATATTATAGGCGAGGACGGCGGCAGAATATTCATGGCAAGCCACCTGCGGGGAGATATTTTCGGCGAGGTCGTCATGTTCGCGAAAAACGAGGGCAGTCCGGTAACGGTCGAGGCGGCGGAAGAGAGCGAAATCCTCATGCTCGACAGGGAAAAGATTCTAAACCCCTGCGAAAAAGCGTGCGGATGTCACGTCACCCTGCTTAAAAACCTGCTTATAAGTTCGGCCGATAAATTCGCGGCGCAGCGGGTGATGATTGCAACTCTCTGCATGAAAAAACTTTGCGGCAAAATTGCCGCCGCTCTGATATATTTCAGCAGAAAAGCGGGCTCGGATACATTTAATCTGCCGTTTGACAGGGCGGCGTTTGCCGATTATCTCGGCGCGGACCGGAGCGCGCTCTCAAGAGAATTATCGAGGCTCCGAAAAATCGGCGCGATTGATTTTTATAAAAACAGCTTCAAGATTTTAGACAGGAAAAAACTATGCGGAAAAAGGGCGGATAAAATATGAGAGAAACGATAAAAATCGGCGGAATGCACTGTGCTTCCTGCGCCGCGAATGTCGAAAAAACTGCGGCGGCGACAAGCGGAGTTAAATCCGCGGCGGTGAATCTTCTTGCCGAAACACTCACGGTCGACTGCAAAAACACAGAAACGCTTTTGAAGATAAAAGAAGCGGTTCAAAAAATCGGCTTTACCGTTGTTTCGGAAATCGAGAGCGAAATAAAGCAGGAAAAGAAAATCAAAACCCAGAAAATCAAGCTGATAATTGCCGCGGTTTTCGGCATTTTGCTTCTCTATATTTCGATGGGCGGGATGATAGGGCTTCCGCTGCCCGCGATATCTCCGAAAGCCATGGCGGTTTTGCAGGCCGCGCTTTTGACTCCGATTATTATTGTAGGATTTGATTTTTATAAAACCGGATTTTCGGCGCTCTTTCGCGGAAAACCGAATATGGACAGCCTGATAGCGGTCGGCACCTCCGCCGCCGTAATATACAGCATATATTCCTGCGTTCTCATTTTTTCGGGCAACGCGCACGCGATTCACGGGCTTTATTTCGAAAGTGCGGGGATTATAATCGCGCTGATTCTTCTCGGCAGGATGCTCGAGGCAATTTCAAAAGGGAAGTCCTCCGAGGCGATAAAAAAACTTATAAAACTCTCGCCGAAAACCGCAATTAAAATCGAAAATGGCGGGGAAATCGAAATCCCGACAGACTCGGTGGAAATCGGCGATGTTATCATGATAAAACCGGGCGGCAAAATCCCGGTTGACGGGGAGGTCATCTCGGGAGCAAGCGAGGTAGACGAATCTATGCTGACCGGCGAAAGCGTACCCTGCGAAAAGGCGGCGGGCTCAAAACTTTTCGCCGGAACGATAAATCAAAGCGGCGCTATGCAAATGCGGTGCGAAAAACGCGGGAGCGAGAGCGTTCTTGCCGACATAATCCGTCTTGTCGAGGACGCGCAATCTCAAAAAGCGCCGATCGCGCGAATTGCCGACAAGGTTTCGGGATATTTTGTTTTTGCGATATTTATTATCGCCGCCGTTACCTTTGCGGCATGGGCGATTGGCGGCGCGGGCTTCGAATTTGCCCTCACGAAAGCCATTGCGGTGCTTGTTATCGCTTGCCCCTGCGCGCTCGGGCTTGCCACCCCGACCGCGATTATGGTCGCGTCGGGAAAAGGCGCGGAGCTTGGAATCCTTTTCAAAAGCGGCGCCGCGCTCGAGCTTGCTCACAAGATAAAAATCGTCGCGCTTGATAAAACCGGAACCGTAACCGAGGGGAAACTTTTCGTGACCGGAATAAAAACAAAAATGCCGGAAAACGAGCTTTTGCAGCTTGCCGCCTCGGCCGAAAAAAGCTCTGAACACCTTATCGCCAAAGCGGTTTTGGAAAAGTACGACGGCGAACTTTTGCCGCTTGCCGAATTTATTGCCCTCCCCGGTTTCGGAATCTCCGCAAAAACCGAGGACAAAATCCTGCTCGTCGGGAACAAAGCGCTGATGGATGAAAACGGCATTGTTTTCGAAGAATCAGGAGCGGAGGGAAAAACCCTTGTTTTCGTAGCGCTTTCGGGCGCGCCGGCGGGTATTATCGAAATATCGGATGTGATAAACGCGACTGCGAAAAGCGGAATAGAAGCCCTTTACAAAATAGGCGTCCGGCCGATAATGATAACCGGAGATAACGAGGCGGCGGCGCGCGAGATAGCGGGGCAGGCGGGAATACGCGAGATATATTCGGGCATAAAGCCGGGCGGCAAAAGCGATATTATTAGGAAGTTAAAAGAAAAAGGCGAAACAGCCATGGTTGGTGACGGCATAAATGACGCGCCGGCTCTTGTGGAGGCGGATATCGGAATTGCGATAGGCAGGGGAACCGATATCGCGCTTGAGTCCGCCGATATAGTTTTGCAAAAAAACAACATCACCGATGTCGCCGCGGCGATACGCCTTTCGAGGCAGACGATGAAAATCATCAAACAGAATTTGTTTTTTGCCTTCATATATAATATTATCGGAATTCCTTTCGCGGCGGGAGTGTTTTACCTTTTCGGCGGGCCTGAGCTCTCGCCGATGATTGCGGCGGCGGCGATGAGTCTAAGCTCTGTTTCGGTGGTAACAAACGCTCTGCGCCTAAAGAGGTTTAAAAAATAACAATTCTTCGTCTGTTAACTAAATTTTCACAAAATCTTCATAGCCATATCATTTTTTCCGTCTATACTAAGGTCACCAAGCAAGAAAAAGCAAAAATATTTTCAAAGGACGGAAAGCAGATATGTTTGAAGAATATGAAAACAAAAATGAAATAAAAAGCGAGAATACGGCGGGATATGCCGAAAGTTACGAGGCTTCGCGAAGTGCCTACGACAGTGCCGCGCGGGATGAGTACAGATATGCGAAAAAGCAAAGAAAGAGCGGGCTTAAAACGGTTGTCGCCGTCGCTTTGTCGGTTGTGGTTATCGGAAGCTCCGCACTCTTCGGGTTTTTCGGAGCGAGCCTTGCAAACCGCACAAACGGCATAACTTCCGGAGGAGCGACCACCGTCGTTTACCAGGCGGTAAAAACAAGCGACGAAAACTCGAACGCAGAGCCGCTCTCGGTTGCCGATGTCGCCGCCGCGGTTAAGGATTCGGTGGTGGAAATCACAACCGAGGTCGTTTCGACAAACGGGCGGCTCGGGCAGCTGATCAGCACAGGCGCGGGCAGCGGCGTAATTATAACGAGCGACGGGTATATCGTCACAAACGACCATGTAATCAGCGGCGCTCGAAAGATAACCGTTCGCCTCTCGGACGGCAGCGAGCATGAGGCAACCCTTATCGGAACAGATAAACAGACCGACCTTGCAGTGCTTAAAATAAATAAAACCGATTTGCAGCCGGCGATTCTCGGAAATTCTTCGACACTTAAAGTCGGCGAAAAAGCTATTGTGGTCGGAAATCCTCTCGGGGAGCTTGGCGGAACGGTTACCGACGGAATAATCTCCGCGCTTGACCGAGAAATCACCATCGACGGCGAGACAATGTCGCTGCTCCAGACAAACGCGGCGATAAATCCGGGAAATTCGGGCGGCGGACTTTTTAACGAAAACGGCGAACTTGTCGGCGTTGTCAACGCGAAATCCTCCGGCTCGGATATCGAGGGGCTCGGATTTGCGATTCCTATCGACACCGCGAAAAACACGGTAGAGCAGATTATGGAAAACGGGTATGTAACGGGCAGGGTTGATTCGGGATTTACCCTTATAGATATTTCGGATCCGATGACCGCAATGACCTATCGCGTAAATAAACTCGGGCTTTACATTTCGGAGTCAAAAGACGCAAGTTTCCTGCCGGGCGATATGATAACGGCGGTCGACGGCGGTAAAATAGAGGGGCAGGAAGATTTCACCGCTTTGATAAAAAAACACGCGGTCGGCGATACGGTTAATATCACCGTGTTGCGCAGCGGTGTGGAAATGACGATACCGCTAACACTCGGCGAACTTAAAAATTAGATTTATAATAAAAAAGGAATTCGGCAAGCATTGCCGAATTCCTTTTTTCTATCAAAGCGAATCCAAGATATATGCAATCTGCTGACCGTGCAGATAGGCATCCTGCATCGCTTTTTGGTACGCGCTTTTTAGCGGCTTGTTCCGCTCGGTTATAAGAAATTCTTCGCCGTAACTTATTGCCCTAGCCGCCTCGGTCAAAAGCCGGGAACGTAAAAGTTTTCGGAAATCGCCAGAGGTTTCGATTTTTTCAACCTGCGGAACATAAGGCCGCCCGGTGAACATTTTAAAAACCATATTAAACGCGCTCGCATTATCTCTTTCATCTTTGGCAATTTCGGCAAGCATGAGTCCGAGCTCGCTGTTCGGCGCTTTTTTTGATAAAATTTCATAAAAATCGGCAGCCCCGAGCGAGCTGTCTATAAACTGCTGGATTTTCTGTGAAAGCTGCATTTTATCTCCTCCCGAATACCGTGATAATCTATTTTTATGCGGAAATTTCCGCATTATACCGTTTTATTATTTGGCGTGGAGATTTCGAACATGCTTTTAGTAAAAACCCTTTGAATGTAAGGATCGCAGATATTGAAATTTGATTCTTTAGGAGATATACTGAACATCAAGGTGCGATATTTAAAAAGAAAGGGCGGATAAAATGGAAAAGAAAAAAATGCTTTTGCATAGCTGCTGCGGTCCGTGCAGCAGTCATGTCCTGAATGTTCTCAAAGAGCAATATGACCTTACCCTTTTTTATTACAACCCCAATATCGAGCCGCGGGAAGAATACGAAAAAAGAGAGAAAACACAGCGCGATTTGCTTTCTTTCGATGACTACGCCGGGATAAAATATCTCGCCGGAGAATATGAAAACGAAAAATTCAGAGAGGCGGCAAAAGGGCTTGAAAGCGAGCCGGAGGGCGGCGCGCGATGCGAAAAATGCTTTGTTTTGCGCCTTTTTGAAACGGCGAAAATGGCGGAGGAAAACGGTTTCGACCTTTTTGCCACTACCCTCAGCGTGAGCCCTCATAAAAACGCCGCTTTGCTAAATAAAATAGGAAGCGAAATCATGGCAGGAAAATTTTTGCCGGGCGATTATAAAAAGAAAAACGGATATTTAGAGTCTATTAAATTATCCGAAAAATACGGGTTATACCGCCAAGATTATTGCGGCTGCCTATTTTCAAAAGAAAAATAAAAAATCCGCCGGCAAACGCCGGCGGATTTATATTTTTGATTTTTAAGAATCAATACCCTGTGAAGAAGTCGTTTAATTTCCATTTGCCGTCTTCTTTTACCATCTCAATATAAAATGTGGTTTTTGTTTCTCCGCTGCCGAAAGAAACCGAACCCGGCGCGGCGACAAAGTCAAAGTTGCAGATAAAAACAAGAGCGCCTTCCTCCATTTTGTCTGCGCCTGTGGTGTCAAATTCACAAGAAGTCAAAGTTGCTTCCTGCATTCCGAAAACGGCGGCTTCAAAAGCCTTGGCAGGATCGGTATTTTTTGCTTTGAGATTGTCTGTTGCGGCGTCTCTCATTTTGTCAAAGTCTTTGTTTTTAAAATCTTTGAAAAAGTTTTCGATGACCGTTTTTGCCGCGGCTTTTTCATCAACAGGAGTGTTGCTGTCAGCAGCTTTGTTGCAAGCACAAAAGCTCAAAACAAGAATGAATGCAAGGGATATAAGTAGAAATTTTTTCATTTTATTTTACCTTTCAACGTGTTTTTATAATTTATTGTAACATCCCTTTAACAAACAGTCAATTGGCATACAAAAAATTTTACTGACCGTTTTATCGGACAATGACTCCTGTATGATTAATATATCAGGAAGGAGGGCAAAAAATGATTGTCTATTGCCTAATATTGTTTGCGATAATCGGTCTTGCCGAGGAAACGCTTTCGGAATATCTTTCGAATAAAAAAGGGAAGTCAAAACGGCCCGCCGTACCTGCACAAAAAGCTGCACTCGTCTTAGACGAGGACTACGCGTTTATCATGAGCTACAATGGGTTAGCAAGGCAAGAAAATACAAGCAGCTTACTAAAAGGAGCGTAAGGCTATGAAAATTTTTGGAGCAATTATAGTAATTTGGTTGTTACTTAGCACTTTATCGGCAGTTCTGAAAAGTTATAAGTAAAAAATAAAGCAGTCATATATTATGAATATTAAACGGTGAAAAAGAAGAAAATTTACCAAAAGTAACTGATATAAATTCGCCTGAAAAAAGCCGGCTTCGCGGGAACCGGCTTTTTGATTTTTCCCCTTATTTTAAAAAATTCATAAACTAAATACATGCCTCATATTATTAATTATCAAACTAAGCGGAGGAAAATATGAGGCGTCTGCAAGAAAAACGGGCAACAGAGCTTGCAAAGCATATTATTGAAACAGGCGATACCGTCCGCGCCGCCGCAAAAAAGTTTTCGGTCAGCAAAAGCACGGTACATAAGGACGTCGCAGAGCGCCTTTGGGAGATTGACCACGCGCTTGCCGAAAAAGCGGAAAAAGTTTTACAGCTAAATAAAAACGAGCGGCATCTTCGCGGCGGCGAGGCGACAAAAATAAAATACAAAATTGATAAAAAATAAATCGCTTTTTAGGCGATTTATTTTTTTTATTATGTTATAATCCAATAAAAGAGGTGATTTTGTTGAGCGTAAAAGGAACATTTACCTACACCGAAAAAGATTATTTGAAATTCAATTTATTTCACAGCCGTAATTTTTTTCTTATTTTTGGCGTCATGTTGATAATTTTGGCCTTTATGGCTATTGCATACGGCGTTTGGCTGCAGTTTTCTATAGGGCTTGCCGCAACTGCGGCTGCTCTCGGGATAATGTATTATCAAAGCAAAAGAAATTACAAAACCAGCACCCTTCGCGGGATAGAAGTAGAAAACATTTTCGACGAAACCGGGATTCATCAGAAGAATACGCTCGGGGAAACGAATCTTCCGTATAATTTAATTTACAAAGTTTGCGAGACAAAAGAGGCTTTTTACGTCTATATTTCGAAAATCCAGGCGTTTATCGTCCAAAAAAGATATTTTGAAAAACCGGAAGATATAGAAACGGTCAAAGAACTTTTTAAAAACAATTTGCCCGCGAAACAACTTAAACTCAGATAAAATGCGGGCGGAAAATTCCGCCCGTTTTTTCGCGAGCGGGTAACAAAATGATTATTTAAAAACTTTTTATTACATAAAACAGGAGGACAAAATGAGCGAAAACAAAAGAAGAAATCTACTAAAAACCATCGGCATTGCAGGAGGGGCTGTCGCGGCTTCAACTCTCCTCGGACCGCTTTCGGCGTCCGCCGCGGTCGGCAGACACAATGTTTTAAATGTTGCGCGCGCTGCCGACCTAAGTTCTCTGACCGGCCTTGAAAACGGCGATATCGTTTTTGTCGGAGGGCATACAACATCCGGCGACGGCGGCGAGAAAATTATGCGCTGGGTTTCAGGTTCAAGCAAAACGCCGGATGGCGGAATGGTGCTTGCCCACAGCACAAATACAACCGGAAAATTCGAAATTGTTCACGACGGCGTCGGCGATTACCGCTGGTACGGAATATTTGGCGATACCACCGCGGCGGACAGCGCTTTTGATGCCATGGCGGCAAATACTTCGATTCATACAATCGAAGCGCATACCGACCTGAAATTTTTGCAAAGACATGTTATTACAAGAAGCGATCTCACCCTTGATTTTAGAAACCATAAGGTTTCGAC
Organism: Eubacteriales bacterium; assembly: GCA_031549485.1. Lineage (GTDB taxonomy): Bacteria > Bacillota > Clostridia > Oscillospirales > Feifaniaceae > JAVBPR01. Next base: position 65,202 of record JAVBPR010000015.1, read on the forward strand.
GACCGGAATCGCTAATGCAACGGCTGTAAACAGAATTGAAGTGGAGGGGCTCTTCCTATTCACCGGCGCGACCGTCGGCAACGCATTGCCGGCTACATTGTCAGCCGCTATAAACGAAAATGTCGACGCATATACTGTTCCGTCTTCGCTCGGAGGAACTGTCGGCGGGTATGTTATCATGAGCAGCGATAAAAACCCGAGCTTGCCGGGCACATCGGCAAAAGAAATCATGAGAATGGCGAGAATTGTCGCGATAACCGGAACATCGTACAGGCTTGACTACAGAGCGTCTTATACGATCGCTTCAGGAAGGTCGATGACTTATCAGCTTGTAAACCCGATAAAAAATATCACCGTCAAAAATATGGTGTTTTACGGCAGCGGCGGAACGGCAGACGCGGATTTGAGCGGATGCCATCCGGTCACCTTCTATTACGGCGTAAATTGCAACGCGATAAATATCGAGAGCAACGGGAACTATGCGGCGGCAATCAGCAGATATTATAATAATGATTTTGTAACCGACGGCTGCTCCGCGATAAACGCTCTTTCAATCAGATACGGCGGCAGAGGATATCTCACACAGCAGATGTATTGCAACAAAGGCGTTGTAAAAAACTGTAGCCTTAAAAACGGCCGCCATCTTGTCGACTCGACCGCGACCTCGAATATCCTTGTTGAAAACTGCTATGTTACATTCGATGTAAACGGAGGATTTGTCACCCACGGGCAATTTGAGCATGACCTCACTTTTATAGGTAATGTCGGAAACCTCAGCCTTGCCGGTTCGGGCGAAACATGGGGCGCAAGCGCGAAAAACGTTGTCGTCAAAAAACATACCGGCGCGAATATCAACGTCGGATTAAACGGCGGAAGCGTTCCGGGCGGAATTCAAAACTACGGCAACAGGATAACGAATGTTACCCTCGAAGATTGCCATGTTGTCGCGGATACCGGTGTAACCGCCGACGCAAACAGGGTAAACGGCTGTATAACGGTCACCTGCGACGGCGCCTCGGTGAAAAATTGCAGCGCAGACAAAATGCTTTATTTAAACGGCCGAACCCAGCTTTCCAAGCGTCCAAATGTTTTCGAAGGATGCACATTTGATTTGACATACGACGAAGACGGAACATCGTCAAAGCCGTTTCTTACAATGATGAGCCAGCCGTCAACGCCGGAAGATTTGAGGATAAAACTTCCGGTTATTTTCAAAGACTGCACATTCAGGAAAGTCGCAAATCCGCACTTCTTCAATAATGCGCCTGTCTATTTTGAAAACTGTACTTTTGAAGGCCGCAATACGGCACAAACCGGCATGGAATTTTTCAGCCATACCGTCAGCTTTAAAGATTGCCGCTTTAATAATATCGGAATAATTTTAAGAACGGTTGCGAGAGATGCGGACGGCGCAGACTCGCTCGGGGCAACAGCGGTTCAAAAACTTTCGGTAAAAGGCTGTGTTTTCACCGGCGCGACTACTAACGGCGCGATTTCGATAGATTCCGAAGCTGCTGTGCCGGCAGTAATTGACATCGAAGGCACAACCTACAGCCAAGGAGCGTCCGCGGCGTTTATTTCGAATGCGGCTGTTGGAAAGCTCCTCGCGCTTAAAATGAGAAACTGCGTATTGGACGGCGGAAAAACTGTTTTCACCGCGGGCGACTGCGCAAAATTCTGCCATATTACAAACAACTATTTTAGCGGACACACAATTGAAAATCCGCCGACAGCAGTCATTGCCGATAATTCGGGAACAGTTACGGGCATCACGATTTAAGGAGATAAGAATGAAAAAGATTTTAACTTTAATCCTTGCTTTTTCGCTTATTTTCACCGCGCTGTGCGCGCCCGCGCTTGCGACCGATACGTTTTTGCTTGAAAAATTCACGGCCGGCGATTTTATATATGCTAAACTTCCGGCGGCGGGAAAAGCGGCAATCGCGGGGTATGTAAATCCGGCAAGCGCCACCGGAACGCTGACTATTCCGGCGACGGTGAGCAGCGGCGGAACGACTTACACGGTGACCGAAGTCGGCGATTATGCATTTCGGACGCTCGGAGGAATCACCGCGGTTTCTTTTCCGGCAGGGATAACGACCATAGGCGAATATGCATTTGCCGATTGCGACGGAATTACCGCGCTTACGCTTCCGACAGGGCTCACAACTATAGGCGAGTCGGCTTTTGACGGATGCGAAAAAATCGCAAATGCGCTTACTCTGCCGGCAGGCGTCAGCTATATCGGACCGTTCGCATTTTCGGGATGTGAAAAAATAGCGGACAACCTCACCATTCCGGCGGCGGTCACGACTATAGGCAGATTTGCCTTTGACGACTGTAAACTTATCAAAAAAATAACTTTCGCGGGCGCGACACCGCCGATAACGGTCGGAGCAGAGATTTTTAACTATGCAGAATTTATTTATGTCGATAATATCGCGACATTTACGACTGCGCTCGGCGGAAAGGTCGGCGCGGCGCAGATTGTCCTCAAAACACCGGGAGTGGCGGCAACTCCGGTTATTACGTCTCAACCGGCAACTTCGATTTCGCTGAGCACCGGCTCAACCTTGTCGCTTAGTGTTACCGCAACGGCGAGCGACGGCGGAACACTTTCCTATCAGTGGTTTATTGTTTCTTCGGCGGTCACCACCGGCGGATCGCTGCTCTCAAACAGCTCAACCTATTCGGTGCAGGCAAACTCGATAGGAACTTATTATTACTACTGCAAAGTGACCAATACGAAAAACGGTGCTACAGCTTCGGCCGTGACGACCTCTATCAAAGTTGAAGTTACAAAGCCGAGCGGAAGTGGCGGAAACGGCGGCAGCGGAGGCGGCGGAGGAACGGTCGCGACCACGCCTTTCATCACGAAGCAGCCGGTGGGTAGCGACAGCATTAATCCGGGCGATAAATTCAGCATGAGCATCGAGGCAAACTCGACCGACGGCGGAATTATATCCTATCAGTGGTATGTAAACACTTCGCCGACATCGGTGGGCGGAACGCCGATCGCAGGTGCGACCGGACCGGAATATTCGCCGCCGACCGACAAAGAGGGAACGCTCTATTATTACTGCGTTGTCACCAATACAAACGGTTCCGCGACAAGCGGACCGACGGCAACAGCAGTCTCGAATATCTGTACCGTAATTGTCGGCGACGGCGATGGTGACGGCGGTGATGACGAGCCGACAGACGGAATCGAAATAGACGGCAAACTTTATTTTGATGTCCTCGGCCACTGGGCAAAAGACAGCATAATCTATGTTATAGAAAACGGGCTTATGAACGGCGTCGCCGAAGGATATTTTGCGCCGGACGGAAAGCTCTCGCGCGCTATGCTTGTCACCATACTTTACCGCAGGGAAAACTCGCCGGCAGTCAGCGGAAACACGCCGTTTACCGACCTTCAAAAGGACAGCTGGTACGACGACGCGGTCCTTTGGGCATATAATAACAAAATAATAAACGGAACATCCGAAAACACGTTTTCGCCGGATGATAATATAACAAGAGAGCAGATTGCGACGATAATTTATAATTACGCAAAAGAAAACAGTTTGCTCGGAAGCGGCGCAGCAGATAAAAAACTTTCGGATTTTTCTGACGGAGACAAGGTTTCCGGTTATGCCGCCGAGGCGATGACATGGGCGATTAACGCGGGGCTGATTTCGGGAAGAGACGACGGAACTCTCGATCCGAAAAACACCGCCACAAGAGGCGAAATGGCGGCAATCCTGCAAAGATTTTTTAAATAATTTTCCAAAACAAAATAAAGAAAGGGCGGCGCATATTTGCGCCGCCTTTTTTCGGTATAAATTATAAAGAAATTGTTTTTGATAAAAAATACAGTGCGGGAAAAATCGCCGCGAGAAAAAGAAAAGTGGAAAAAACAATGGTGTCGGAGCAGAGTTTATAGTCGTGCCCGGTTTCGTGCGACCAAATTATCGACATAATCGGCGCGGGACAGGCAAAAAGCGTGCACATAATAACTGCCATTGGCAACCCGCTTGTAAAATAGTAAAACGGGAAAAGAACAGCGGGAAGAAGGAGCACTTTTACAATCGGCATGAAAATAGAATTCCGGTCGCGCAAAAATCCGAAGATGGGATTGCTTGCAATCGTCGCTCCGAGGAAAAGCATGGCAAGCGGAGAAGTGAGCCCGGCGATTTGCGAAATCGTCATTACGGCAAACTCCGGCAGCTTAAACCGGTCGCCGAAAAAGCTGAGAGCAATGCCGATAATAAGCGCGATAATACAAGGGCTGGCAATTATTTTGAAAACATTTTTGCCTTTTTTATTTATAAAGGTCGGGTAATAAAGAAGCCAAACAAAAAAATCCTGAATGCCGGAATGCGTGACCGCATAAAACACACCTACAGGGCCGAAAAGAAGCCCGATTATCGGGAGCCCGATATAGTTTACATTTCCGACACCGAGGATAAAATTAAGCGGCACGCTTTTTTTTCGCGGGATTTTTCGCATCGCAAATTTGCCGCCAAAAAACAGAGCGGTGGTGGTAAGCAAGGTGATAATAACCACCGTAAACGCTTTTCCGCCGTAATCTTTTATATTTATCGCGGTCATTGATTTTATGATAAGCGCGGGATAGCAAATTTTCAAAAGCAGCGGCCCTAACGCTTCGATAAAACTTTTTGAAAACCACTTGATTTTATAAGCTATAAAACCGATGGCGACCATAATAAAAAGAAAAAAGAAATCATTCATCGTGCATTTCCTCCGTCTTGTATCTTATCACATGCGGGCAAAAAGCGGCAAGCGAGGTTTTCCCTTGATATAAAATTTTATTTAATGTAAAATTGTATAGATGATTTTTTAAAGGGAGAAAAAGGCGGAAATGGTGAATATAGGTAACGATTGGGACGAGCTTCTTTTGGAGCAGTTTTCTTCGGATTATTATAAAAGCCTGCGGGTATTTTTAGCTTCGGAATATAAAACAAAAAAGATTTACCCCGGCATGTTCGATATTTTTAACGCGCTGCGCCTGACTTCGTTCGAAGACACCAAAGTCGTTCTCGTCGGGCAGGATCCGTATCACGGAGCGGGGCAGGCTCATGGGCTCTGTTTTTCGGTAAAAAAGGGAACTCCGCCGCCGCCGAGCCTTGTGAATATTTTCAAGGAAATGCGGGACGATGTAAATATAGCGGTGCCGGAACACGGCGAGCTGACAAGCCTTGCAAAGCAGGGCGTTCTTCTTTTAAATACCGTTTTGACGGTGCGCGAAGGCGCGCCGCAAAGCCATAAGGGAAAAGGCTGGGAAACCCTGACCGACAAAATCATCTCGCTTTTGGGAGAGCGGGACAAGCCGACCGTTTTCATCCTTTGGGGTGCAAATGCGAAAGCGAAAAAAGAACTGATAACAAATCCGGCGCATTTGGTGCTAACCGCGGCTCATCCGAGCCCGCTCTCGGCGCATAGCGGATTTTTCGGATGCAGGCATTTTTCAAAGACAAACGAATTTTTGATAAGAAATGGGGAAAGCCCGATAGATTGGGCGATTAATTAATGACAGACATAAGAGAAAACAAAATGGGAACAGAGCCGATTTTTCCGCTTTTGCTGAAAATGTCGGGGCCCGCAATACTTTCGATGCTGATAAGCGCGATATATAATATTGTCGACAGCATTTATGTTGCAAGGGTTAGTGAAGAGGCGCTGCGCGCCGTTTCGCTTGCCTTTCCCGCGCAGATGATTATTATTTCAATTGCGGTCGGAACCGGGGTCGGCGTCAATTCGCTGGTCGCGCGAAGGCTCGGCGAAAAAAGCAGGGAGAAGGCGTCAAGCGCGGCTACAAACGGACTGATTATCGCGGTGCTTTCGGCTATTGCAATCGCCGTTTTCGGCTTGATTTTTTCGGGCAAATTTATCGGCGCGTTTACAAACGACCAAACGGTTTATCAGTACGGAACCGATTATCTTTTTATCGTGACCGTCTTTTGCGCCGGCTCGGTAGTCGAGATAATTATTAATAAGATTCTTCAGGCAACCGGCAATATGGTCATGCCGATGATTACCCAGCTTGTCGGCGCTATAGCGAATATCATCCTCGATCCGATATTTATTTTCGGATATTTCGGCTGCCCCGCGATGGGGGTAAAGGGTGCTGCGATTGCAACGGTTATCGGCCAGTTTTTCGCGATGCTCCTCGCCCTTTATATTGCGTTTTTCAAAAAGCATGACGTTGATATAAACCTGAAAAAATACAGGCTTTCCGCACCTGTTGCAAAAGAGATTTACAGGGTGGGGCTTCCCTCGATATTTATGCAGGCGATAGGCTCGCTTGTCGTCGGCTTTTTCAATGCAATTTTGAAAAACATTTCGGAGGTCGCCGTTTCGGTTCTCGGGATATATTTTAAACTTCAGTCTTTCGTCTTTATGCCGCTCTTCGGCATGACGCAAGGCCTTGTCCCGATTTTCGGATATAATTTCGGCGCGAAAAGTAAAAAGCGCCTCGACGAGGCGCTTAAAGCGGGCATGATTTTAGGCATTGTAATAATGATAGCGGGAACGCTTCTCTTTTGGCTGTTTCCCTCGTTTTTGCTTTCGCTTTTCAAGGCGACGCCGGAGATGGAAACTATCGGGGTTTGGGCGCTCCGCTCGATAAGCCTGTGCTTTATACCGCTCGGTTACGGCGTTGTAATATCGGTATTTTTCCAGGCAATCGGACATGGATTTAAAAGTCTACTAATTTCGTTTTTACGGCAGGTTATTATAATTATTCCGCTTGCGTATATCCTCTCGAAAATCGGGCTTAATTACATTTGGGCGTCTTTCCCGATTGCGGAAATCGTCTCGGCTGTTATTGCAACGGCGCTGTTCGCTTCAACTTATAAAAAGATGGTTTCTCCCTTTGCGGCAGGAAGCGCGAAAGCTTAAAATTTTGTGAGAAGTTTTACAGCGTCCTCTATCGCGTGCGGGTTTGCGGGGGCTCCGCCGCTTCGGTAGTCAAAACTCTCGCAAAAGTTTTTTATCTCCAAGTGGGCCTTATCGATTAGCGGTTTCTGCTTTTCGTCAAGGGCGGCGGCAAAGCCTTTCCCACCCTTTTTTTCAAGCGATTTTAAAAGGCGGTAATGCGGCATGCAAAATCCTTCCGAGGAATCGAAAACCGTTTTGAAAGCGCCGCCGAGCTTATAAAGATAGGCGATATTTTCGGCCATTGCCGAAAAATATGCGTCAATTCTGCCGCATAGATAGCAGGAATCCTGTTTTGGCGGATCGGCGAGCATGCTCTCTAAAATGAGGGCGAAGGGAAGCCGCTGCTGCCGCTCGCAAAGGGCTTCGAAATGCGCCTTGCAAAAGCCTTTTTTGTTAGTTTGCATACGAACGTCTGGCTCCATCATGGCAGCGCCCAGAATCCGCTCTTTTTCTTTTTCCTCAAGCGCTTCGCGCATGCGGCAAAGAGGGCATGGAGAGGGGCTTGCAAAAGCGTCGTTTATAGGTATTTCATAGAGAATTTCTTTCATTTTAAAAGCCTCCGGCAATATGTTTTGGAGAATATTTATGCAGATTATTTTTGAAAAAGGATTTTCGCTAAAATCCACAATCGAAAGCGGACAGTGCTTTCGGTTTATGGAAACTGACGGCGGATATAATTTAAAAATGGGCGGCCGCTCGGTTTTCGTCACGCAGACGGGAAACACCGTCAATATTACGGGAAGCGACGACGAAGCGTTTTTTGAAAATTATTTCGGACTTGACCTCGATTACGCGAAAATCAATAAAATCCTGTCAAAAGATGCAGTTATCGCTCGCGCGATAAAAACGGTCGGCGGAATTCATATTTTAAAACAGGAAATATTTGAAACGCTTATTTCTTTCATTATATCTCAAAATAATAATATCCCGCGGATAAAAAAGATAATAGCGGCGCTTTGCGATAATTTCGGGGAAGGGAGCTTTCCCGATGCCGCGACACTTGCCCGCCTTTCGGAAACCGACCTTTCTGTAATAAAAGCGGGCTTTCGCGCAAAGTATATTTTAGATGCCGCGCGTAAAACAGAGAGCGGCGAGGTTGATATTTATAATTTGAAAGGCATGGATTATGACGCCGCGGCGGCGGAGCTGAAAAAAATTAAAGGGGTAGGCGATAAGGTCGCCTCATGTGTCTTGCTTTTCGGCGCGCAGTTTTACGACGCGTTTCCGATTGACGTCTGGATTAAAAAAGCGCTCGCCCATTTTTATCCTCAAGGAATAGAACTTGAAAAATTCGGCGGATATGCGGGAGTGGCGCAGCAGTACCTTTTCCATTATGCACGAACTATCGGTCTGGTTTTATGACATTTTTCGGTCGGATTGCAAGGCGGTAAGGCTGCGGTCGTAAGTTTTTTCGGCCCGGTCGCTGAAAAAGCATGCGGGAAACTCGCCGCTACGGTTGTGATAGGCGATGCACTGGCAGCATTTGCCGCGGCGATGGCAGGGATATGTGCAGTTACATTTGATATTGCTGTTATTTTCGCATGACATATTTATTGCTTTTCTCCATATAAAATCTTCTATTTAATAGTATATTTTTAATTTCGCGCTGTCAATTTTATTGCCAAAGGGAAGCGTTTTGGTATATAATTTTCATATTGATTTTAATTTTTGAAAAAGAGGTTTTGGCTGATGTTAGTAACGATGAAAGAAATTTTGCAGGACGCGCATAAGAACGGTTATGCGGCAGGGGCGTTTAACGTCAATAACATGGAAATTTTGCAGGCGGTTATCGCCGCTGCGGATGAGCTTTCCGCTCCCGTAATTATTCAAACTTCAGAGGGCGCCCTTAAATACGCGGGCGCGGATTATCTCGCGCTTCTCGTGCACCACGCGGCGAAGAAAACAAAGGTTCCGGTTGCGCTACACCTTGACCACGGCACACATTTTGAAGCGGTTATGGAATGTATTGCAAACGGCTGGACGTCGGTTATGTTTGACGGCTCGCATTTCGAGCTTGAAGAGAATATAAGCAACACGAAAAAAATCGTGGAAATCGCGCATGGCGCGGGGATTACGGTTGAGGCCGAGCTCGGCAGGCTTTCGGGCGTCGAGGAGCATATCTCGGTTTCGGAAGCCGACGCAATCTATACAAATCCCGCCGAGGCAAAAAGATTTGTTGATGAAACCGGCGTTGACTCACTTGCTATCGCTATCGGCACCGCCCACGGAAAATACAAAGGCGAGCCGAAGCTCGATCTTAACAGGCTTTCCGAAATAAAGGCGCTTATTAATATGCCGGTTGTTTTGCACGGCGCTTCGGGCGTTCCGGCAGATGCGATAAAAGAAGCGGTAAAAAGAGGGGTAAACAAAATCAACATCGACACCGATGTCCGCGTCGCCCTTACCGACGGAATCCACGAGGCATTTAACGCCGACCCCGATGTTTTCGATCCGCGCAAATATCTCGGCCGCGGCAGAGAGCTTATGATAGAAGTCGTGAAAAGTAAAATCGAGCTTTTCGGCAGCGCAGGCAAAGCGTAAAAATTGCGGTAAATCGGGATTTTAACAGTATAATTACAGCGGCGGAGAGGGAAGTCCCTCTCCGCTTTTTCAAAGCAAAATATAAAGCAGAAAATTGTCGAGAAAAAATTTAAAAAATTTTTAATAAAAGTATTGCAAAATTTAACACACGGTGTTATACTCTAATTGTAACAAGGAGTGTTACAAATTTACGAGTTAATAAAATCAAAAGAAAAGGGGTGAGTCCAATGGAAGAACACCAGAATGCAAGCTTCTTTTCAGCAAGGTTTTCAGTGTCTGTTGCGACACGCTCTTCCGATGACAGCCGTCTTTAAAAGTTAGGTTATTGCGCTTAGCAAAAAGAAAATTAACTTTTTAAAGACTATCCGATTGGAACAGTAAAGAAACCTAATGAAAAGAATGCACAACGGCTGCGCTCTCAAATTTAGTTAGCGATTTTAGAGGGCAAGTTAAATATATATACTTCTTTTAGGAAATTGTTAAAAAAGTAAACCAAGGCATATAAATTGTTTAATTTTTTGTTAGCAAGTAAAAATTGATTGTTTTTTTTGGCAACTTAAAAGCAAAATTTTTAAAGAAGTAATATGGGTGTAAAGAAACCCGAAAAATAGGCAAAAACAAATAGCAAAGAAAATTAGCAAAGTATAAAAAGTAAAATTATAATTTAAATAAAAAAAAGAGAGAGCCCTGAGGGGGCTCTCTTTTTCGCTCGTTTTTTATAGGCTGCGCTTAACTCTTTTTATGATTTCTTCGGCGGATTTAAGGGATTTTTCAATATCAATCGTAAAATACTCGCTGTTTTCGTAAAGGATTTTTCCGTCCGCCATGGTAAGGACAACGTCGGTTCCCGAGCCGGAGTAAACGAGGTTGTTTAAAACATTATGAACCGGCTGCAGATATATCTTGTCCAAATCAAAAACGCAGAGGTCGGCGGCAAAGCCCTCTTTGATCAGCCCGCAGTTTTCACGCCCCTGAGACAGCGCGCCGGCGCGGGTTGCCGCATAAATCGCTTCGCCGGGAGTAATAAAGGTAGGATCTCCGCTTCTGTTTTTTTGCAGAAGCGAGAAAAAGCGGATTTCTTCAAGCATATTCAGGTTATTGTTGCTCGCGACGCCGTCGGTTCCGATTGCGACATTGATGCCGTGTTCGGTTGCGGTTTTAATATCCGCGATGCCGGAGCAGAGTTTCAAATTGCTTTTCGGGCAGGTCGCTATGGTCGCCTTTTTTTCGGCGAGGATTTCAAAATCCTCTTTTTCAAGGAAAACGCAGTGCGCCGCCGTTGTCGGGGTATCGAGCAGCCCGCATTTTTCAAAATATTTTGCCTGTGTCATGCCGCGAAGCTCTTTGCAGGCAAGATGGTCGGCAAGCGTTTCGGAGAGATGCAGATGCATATTAGCGCCGAGTTCTTTTGCGTGCTCGGCGACGCCGCGGGCGATACGCTCGCTGCTTGTATATTCGGCGTGCAGCGCGATATCGATTTTTATCGCGCCGCCCCCTGCGTCGTGAAAATTTTTATATAAATAATTTGCCTCGGCATATTTCGCGTGTTTTTTATAGTCGATATCATCAAAGCTGACAATCGCGCTTGAAATATTCGCCTTGACGCCGCAATCGCAAAAGGCTTTAGCCGTTTGGTCGCTGAAAAAATACATATCGGTCGAAGAAACAATGCCGAATCGAAGCCCCTCGGCGGCGCTTAAAATAGTTCCGAGGTAAACATCGTCGGGGGTAAGCTGTGCCTCAAAAGGGAAAATCCGTTTTGTAAGCCAGTCAGAGAGCGCCATGTTTTCGCCGTAACCGCGAAGTAAGGACATGGCGCTGTGCGCGTGCGCGTTATAAAAAGCCGGAGATAACAGTTTCCCGGTTCCGTCGTATCGGCGGCCGAAATCCTCGGGAGGCGCGGTTTTTCCGATGTATTTTATCGTGTTTCCGGAAATTCCGACAAACATATTTTTGGAAAGCTCAAAATTTTCGTTTATAACAAAAATATTTTCAAACAGCATTTAACTTTCCCTTTCGCGCATTTCTTTAAATTATATATCAATACTTATTTTTTCTCAATATAATATAAAACCGCGTCGCGCAAAAACTGCGCGGTGCCGGGAACATCTTTGTCGTAGTATGCTTTAAACCGCTCGTCTTCGACATACATTTTAGCAAGGCCGGCGTGCGCTTCGGGGCTGTATTTGTCCCAGTAAAAGCAAAGCCATTTTTTGTGAAGCTCCGCCGCTTTTTGGGCAAGCGGGCTTGTAGGATCGCCTGTTTTGAAGGCGGCGGCGAGGGTTTCGGTCACCTCGTTTGTAAGCGCCTCGATATTTTCATATTCCTCTTTTGTCATATTTTTCAGCTTGGCGTTGCTTTTGTCTATCTCGTCGTCGCCGTATTTTGCGCGAATCTCCGCACCGTATTTTTCCTCGTTTTGTTTAATAAGATTTTCTTTGAAACCTTCAAATTTTTCTTTGTTATCCATAATTTCTCCTTTTATTGTTTTGTCGATATTTTTTAGAAGAAGCTCGATTTGCTTTTTCCGATCCATCAGTTTTTCGCGGTGTTCCAAAAGTGCGGCGCCGCTTTCAAAATCCGCGCCGTTTATGATTTCCTTGATAATCAGAAGCGACATTGAAAGCTCGCGGTAAAACATGATTTGCTGCAGGGTGCCGATATCCGCGTCCGAATAAAGGCGGTAGCCGTTGCTGTCGCTTCGTGTGGGGGACAAAAGACCTATTTGGTCGTAATGCCGAAGCGCCCTTGTGCTTAGCCCCGAGAGCTTTGCAAGCTCGTTTATAGTGTACATGTTTTCACCTCCTACATCTTGATTGTAAACCTTAACGTAACGTCAATGTCAAGTGCTTTTTATGTTTTGTGAAAATAAAATTTGAAGGGGGTTTTAAATGATTGACAAAAGGAGATAATTATTCTAAACTATAAAAGCTGATATGGGCCCGTAGCTCAGCTGGGAGAGCGCCGCGTTCGCAATGCGGAGGTCAAGAGTTCGATCCTCTCCGGGTCCACCAAATAACAAACCTGCCTTTTGGCAGGTTTTGTTATTTTTATGCGTAGAAGAGAGGAGCGAACTCGAAGCCATCCCTCGGCGGTTGCCGCGAAAGCGGCGAGCCGATGGGGGCGATAAGCAGAGCGGCCGTTCCGTGGCCGAAAATTTCTAAAATATACATTACAAGCGTACGATTATGATATAATGAAATTGATTTCAGACAAAGTGGGTGAAACGGATTGTCACGAAAACGCGAGAAAATATATATTATTGTTTTTTTTGTCCTGATTTTAATTGTCTGGGCGATGTTTTCGCTTATTCCCACCGAGCGGCCGACCGAACTTGAACCTGTAAACGGAGTTCGGGATTTGTCTGCGGAGGATTTTACAGATTCTTTGTTTCACATTGCCGACCGTTGGGAAAATTATCCCGAAAAACTTTATACACCGCAGGATTTTGGCTCCGGCACGGTAACCGAAGCGCCGCGGTATATTGCCGATTCCGAACTGCGTAAAATACAGTATGCAACGCACCGGCTCGGTCTTAAACTACCTCCCGCTGCCGTTTATGCGATGTCGCTTAAAAGCTCGGACTATGCCATGCGGATATTTATCGACGGCAAAGAAATCGACAGCGTAGGTAATCCGGGGAGTTCGCGCGAAACTACGGTACCGCGAACAGGCGAGCGAATGTACACGTTTTACACCGACAGCGGCGACGTTGAGATTATTGTGCAAACCGCCAACTTTGTCCATAAAGACAGCGGTTATCCGCCGGAATTTATTCTCGGTTTGCCGCAAAACATCCGCCATGCAGAGCAGCATAAAGACTTTAATGGCGCGCTGATTATCGGCTGCCTGCTCCTCACCTGCATTTATCATTTTGCGCTGTTTTTACTCAATCGCCGGCGCAAAGTCGTTCTCCTGTTTGCTATTTGCTGCCTTCTTTTTATCTTTTTAACAAATAAAATTATCCCGATGGCATGGCATGACTATAATTGGTTTTTTGCCCTAAGGTTTGAATATCTTGTGCATTTTCTTACATTTGGAATGGTGGCATATTTCTTATACACGCTTTACCCGAAGCTGTTTAATCGCTTTGTGATGCTGTGCTATTTTGGGATTGCCGCGTTTTACTGCGTCACCGCAATCGTCTTTGATTCAACTATATACACCCGCCTGCTTATCGGGTTTGATGCCGTTTCGGTCGCGCTTATGATATATATCGTAGTGCTTCTTGCGTGGCAGGCAAGAGACGGGCAACTGCGCCATTTGCTGAGTTTTACCGGCATATTTGTGCTTTTCTTATTTGGGGTAAACGATATTCTTTTTCATAATAATATCTTATTTATCGGACCTGTCGCGGGACAGATATTCACCGCGCCGCTCGGAATGCTCTTTTTTATCGTTTGCTATGCGCTTACAATTTCGGCCGAACTTCGGGACAGCGAGGAAGCGATAGAGCGCGCGAAACTGGAGATTGCAGAAGCCGAGGCGCGGTATACCGCGCTACAAGCGCAGCTGGCAAAAAGCGAGGGCAAAACCGAAAGACCGCGAATAAAACTTTCCGATTTCAACCTTTCCGAGAGGGAGACGAATGTCGCGCTGCTTATGATTGACGGCAAGCAAAGAAAAGAAATTGCCGCGCTGCTCGTGCTCTCGATGGGAACGGTAAACACCTATTGCTCGCGTATTTACAAGAAGACAAATTGCAGCAGCCTTGCCGACCTTCTTCGCCTTTTGGGAATGAACGAGAAAATAGAAGAAAACTAAAAAATATTTTCGGAAAAATCCGCAAAGCCGCGGTAAAATCGCGCTCTGTCATTGCCGCAAATGACATGACAGAGACCTAAATATGTGTTACAAAGAAGCTGTATTAATATACAGCTTCTTTTTTTGATGATGGAGGTGAGAAAAATAACGCTGAGATACAACAAAGAAAGAGATGAACTCGGGCTTCTTTTGCAGGACCGTGAGGTTATGGAGCATCTGCTTGCCTTGCAAAGCCGTGCGGCAATATCGAAGGCGCTTAATATGCCTCTCGGCTCGGTCAACGAAAGCTGCTCGCGCATTTACAAAACTCTTGAATGCCACAGCGTGGCCGAACTCATAATAAAATACAAAAATCAAATCCAAACGGAGGAAGAGATATGAGAAAAACTAAACTGGGTAAAAAAATAATTTCGCTTGCCATTTGCGTGGTAATGGTGTTTGCGTTGCTGCCTGTTATGCCTTTGCAGGCGTCGGCGGCAGTATTCAGCGACACAGACGGCCACTGGGCAGAAAAAGTAATCAATATGTGCAACGATTACGGAATAATAAATGGTTACGAGGGAAGCGCCCGCCCGGATGATCCCGTTTCGGTTGCCGAATTCTGTGCGATGACAAACCGTGCATTCGGATATGTGGCTACCGAAGGGGCGTTGGAATTTACCGATGTCCTTGACAGCGCGTGGTATGCAAAAGATATTAAAATCGCTTCGGCGATGGGCTATTTGCAGGGGCACGGCGACGGCACGGTCGGACCGGAAACCATAATCTCGCGCGAGCGCGTTTTTACAATGCTTTCAAGGATTTACCGTTTGGATGAAGACCCGGCTGAAAAAACCGGTTTTACTGACGACTCTAATATTTCCTCGTGGGCAAGGGGCGCTCTCGCCGCCATGACCGACGCCGGATATATTAATGGAAACGATAATAAGATAATGCCGAAAGAACCGCTAAAGCGCGGTGAATTGGCGCAAGCGCTCTCCAATCTTTTCGGCGAAATCATCGACGAAGACATTTACAGCGCAAAAGAATTTAAGAATCTCACCGTTCGCAAGGGCGATATCACCATTTCAAACGCCACGGTAAACGGCGATTTTTATGTTACTGCAGGCGTAAACAGCCTTACCATGAAGAATGTCGCCGTTAACGGGCGGGTTATTCTTGAAGGGGCAAATCTTATAGCGGAAAATAGTAAAATAAAAGCAATAATAGTCGTCGATTCGCCGCTCTCATTAGCCAAAAAGTTTGGTTTGTTAGATACTGAAGTTGAAAAAGCCATCTTAAATAATACAACGGAAATTTCCGGTAGCGGTGCAATTCATGTTATATATAATCATGCCGAGGGGGTTTCGATCTCCGAAGGAATTAATGTTGATCCAAATAAAATTGCTACCGATAAAGGCAAAAAACTGACTATCGGCGGAAAGACATATATCGGTAACGGCATTAAATCAATCCCTGTGGACGACGAAAATTCAGGAAATGGCGACGACGGAACTGCCGGCGGCTCCCCGACAGTTCAGTACACCGTTTCTTTTGACACGTCGGGAGGAACGATAATAGAAAGCCAGTATATTTTCGCCGGAAATCTTGCGGCAAAACCGCCGGCCAATCCGACAAAATCGGGTTACGCTTTTGTAGGTTGGTATAACGACCCGGTCGGCGGAAGCGAATTCAACTTTGACTGGCCGATAAATGGCAATACAACCGTTTATGCGAGGTGGTCGGCATATACAATAACGCCGTCTGCGTCAAATATTGCATACGGTCAATCGCTGGCAAGCAGTACTATTATGCCGACAACGGCAACCCTTATTGTAGGCGGAGCGACAATTCCGGGAGCGTGGGCATGGGATGAAAATACCATTATGCCGGCGGCGGGAACGCATACTTACGCCGCGACATATACTCCTTCCGATACAGCCTATGCGCCGACAAAGCATAACGTTTCTGTAATTGTAGATAAAAAGGTTATCACTGCGATAAACGGAATAACCGGAGTAAATAAAGTGTACAACGGATTGACGACGGCGGATGTAAATGTAAGCGCGGCGACCTCGCCGGATACTTTATCGGGAGATTATTTTGCGATTACAGGCGGCGCTGGAACTTTCGCCGATAAAAACGTAGGTACCGGGAAAACGGTCGCCGTCACGCAGGGTAGCATAGCTCTTGATACCGAAACGGCGCAAAACTACCAGCTCGGGCCGACGATAACCTTTAATGCGGCAACCGCAAATATCACGCCAAAAGCGATAACCGATATTACAGGGCTTACTTTCACCGGCAAAGAATATGACGGAACAACGGCCGGAACGACAACCGGAACAGGAATCGGCAGCGCGAGCGCGGTTCTCGCCGGAGTTATAACGGGCGATACGGTTGGGGTAACCGCTACGACAGCGGCATACGCCGATCAAAACGCGGGAACAGGCAAAAACGTAGCTTTTTCCGGCTTCACGCTTACGGGAGCGGATGCGGGCAACTATTCGGTGACACCGACCTCGGTGACGCTTGCTGCCGGAACAATAACTAAAAAAACAATTAATACTATAAACGGAATAACCGGGGTAAATAAAGTATATGACGGGCAAACGACAGCGGCGGTAAATGTAAGCGCGGCGACCTCGCCCGATATAATAAGCGGCGATAACTTTGCGATTACCGGCGGTACAGGAACTTTTGCCAATAAAAATGGCGGAACAGGAAAGGCGATAACCTGCACGCAGGGAAGCGTCGCGCTTGATTCCGGAACAGCGCAGAATTATCAGCTCGGAACGACAATTACCTTTGGCGTTGTAACCGCAAATATCACGGCAAAAGCGATAACCGATATTACAGGGCTTACTTTCACCGGCAAAGAATATGACGGGACAACGGCCGGAACGACAAACGGAACAGGAATCGATAGCGCGAGCGCGGTTCTCACCGGAGTTATAACGGGCGATACGGTTGGGGTAACCGCTACGACAGCGGTTTACGCCGATAAAAACGCGGGAACAGGCAAAAACGTTATTTTTTCCGGCTTTACGCTTACGGGAGCGGAGGCGGGCAACTATTCGGTAACGCCGACCTCGGTGACGCTTGCTGCAGGAACAATAACGAGAAAAGCGATTACAATAAATGATTCTTTGATAAGTATTTTAGGTCAGAAAAAACTTATCTTTAATCCGCTTATAGATGTAGACGGAACAACTTATAGGACGGTCAAAATTCAAAACAGCGCGCTTCTCGGGACCGACACACTTGCCGCCGGCGATTTCAAGGTGAAAAATGCGGCGGGCGAAGCAACGGCAGCCGCGCTTTCATGGAGTAGCAACGCTTTCACGGTAAAAGCAATATACGATACGGCGGCAACAGGGGAAACCGATTTGACCTTCTCGGTCGATTCTACAAACTATACTTCGCCTGAGATAACGGTTGATATGAAATTTACAGACGGAACCGAAACAAACCCGATTGTTGTAAATCAAAACAATATTACCGCGTTCAACGCTTACGCGAAATCTGCAGCAGGGCTTGGGCTGTTCTATATCCAGGAGGAAGACATTGTCCTTGCGGCTCCGACGGAAGGCGGTTCAAACTGGGATCCGATCGGTCGCGGTGTTGGTACTACTGAATTCACAGGAAAATATGACGGCAACTTCAAGACAATCACAGGGATGACAATAAATAAGCCGGGTACCGATTCGGTGGGAATGTTCGGAGTAACACTTTTTGGAGGAGTGTATAATTTAGGTCTATTAGATGTAGATATTACAGGAAATCAATTTGTGGGCGGTATTGCCGGCGAGAGTATAGGCCATTTTTTTGTAAGTCCCTCTTTTATTGATACCGTCAGAAACTGTTACGTTACCGGAAGTGTCAAAGGTTCTTATCTTGTAGGAGGTATAGCAGGCAGGTCAAACGGAACGGCGAGGATTCTTAACTGCTATAGCGAAGCTGTGGTAGAATCGCAAGCCGGCACGGTTGGCGGCATCACAGGCTCAATAACCGGAAGCAAAGTGGAAAATTGCTACAGCGCAGGTGAAGTAAAAGGGATGCGCACCAATGCTACTGCGATATCAGGCGGAATAGCGGGAAGTTCAAATAAAGATATAATTAATTGTTTCTCTACGGCATCGGTATACAGCGGCAAAGATAATGTCGGTGGCATTGTAGGAAAATATTACGGCGGTACCGATGGCATTGTAAAACGATGCGTCGCGCTCAATTCGGATAAATTCACCTGTTTAAATCCGACTGAGGTCGGTGCGGTAATAGGCTGGCATGATGGCGGAGCGTTCGAGGAAATATTCTCTATTCCCGGTTGCACCGCGCTTGATGCGGGCAAAAACGGAACAGAGGTAACTCTTGCGGCAACACAGGTTCAATCGTGGTGGAGCGGCACGGCGAACTTCGCTTTCGGCACGACCGACGCGGCTCCCTGGAAGTGGGATACAACGCTTCTGCATCCGGTTCTTTACTGGCAATAAGTTTTTTAAGGCAAAAATAAATTAGTAATAATCATCGAAATAAAATAAAAAGACCGGGGAATTTTCCCTGGTCTTTTTTTGCCCGAAATTATTTTGACAAAACGGCGGCTCCGCTTGTAAGGATTTGCTCCGCAAGGGCGGCCATCTCCGCCGGGGATTCTTTTCGTCCGCCGTCAAGCCAGGACTGAAGAATGCCGATAAACCCCGAAGCGATAAAAGAAAAATAGTATTCAAAATGCTTGCTTTTTTCTTTTTTGTTTGATTTCAGCCAGTCTTTAAAAATCTGCTCGCGAACAAGGGCTTTAAATTTTTCAACAAAAGCGATATCGCCGTTTTTGCCCAAAATTGCATGTGCAAAATCGGCGTATTTATCGATAAATTTAAAAATTTCGCCCGAAATTAAAAAAGGGTATGAAAAGCCGGTGCCAAAAGAAAGTTTTGAAAAAAGCTCCAAAAATTCGTTGATGATTTCTTCCTCCGCCTTTTCAAGCAGGTCATAAACATCTTTATAATGCAGATAAAAAGTGCCGCGGTTTATGTCCACAAGGTCGGAAAGCTCGCGAACCGAAATATTTTTTATGCTTTTTTCGCGCATAAGGGTTGTAAGGCCGTGAAGAAGCAGCGCTTTTGTTTTGCGGACGCGGCGGTCCTGTGATTTATTTTCCATATTTCCTCCGAAAATCAACATGAAGCAAAGCGTTTGTTGATTATTTAACAGTATAAAATTTTCTGATTATTGAAAAATATATAGGTTAAATTATAATTGTATTATAGTTAAATAATCAACAACTGTCAATTTGGAGGTGGCGTGTGCAACGCTTCATAAAATTCATATTAAAGCATAAGGCCGCTGTTCTTGTGGTATTTTTGATTTCGGCGCTCGTGTGCGGGCTTCTTGCCGCTACCGTCAAGGTAAACTACAACATGATAGATTATCTTCCGGAAGACGCAAACTCGACCAAAGGCCTTAAAATAATCGAAAGCGAGTTTCCGGGAAACATCCCGAATCTTCGCGTTATGATTCCGGTTTCGGGAATACCGGAGGCGCTGAAAATCAAAGCCGAAATAGCGGCGCTTGAAAATGTCGCGGCGGTAAACTGGCTTGACGATATGGCAGATTTGGGCGCGCCTATAGAATCGTTGCCGCAAAGCACGGTAGGGAGCTATTATAAAAACGGAAGCGCGCTTTTTAACGTCACGATAACCGGCGAAAAAAGTAATATCACGGTCGAGGAGATTAGGGAAATAGCCGGACCGGACGGAGCTATGTCCGGCTCGGCTGTCACGACCGGAGAGGCGATGACCTCGACGACAAAAGAGCTTTCGGTAATTATGGCGGTTGCATTGCCGCTTATTTTTATCATTTTAATTCTCACCACAAGCTCGTTTATAGAGCCGGTTTTGTTCCTCGCCACTATAGGAATCGCCATTGTGTTAAATCTCGGAACAAACGCGATTTTCGGCGAAATATCCTTTGTTACAAACGCGGCGGCGGCACTGCTGCAGCTTGCGGTTTCGATGGACTATTCAATATTTTTGCTTCACCGTTTTTCCGAGATTCGGGAAACCGGCGTGCCGGTCGGGGAAGCTATGGTGGAAGCGGTCAAAAAATCGTTTTCCTCGATTTTGGCAAGCGGACTTACAACGGTTATCGGTTTTGCCGCGCTTATTATAATGCGCTTTAAAATCGGACCGGATATGGGATATGTTATGGCAAAAGCTATCGCTTTTAGCCTGCTTTGCGTTCTCGTCCTGCTTCCGGTTATCGCGCTTCTTTGTTATAAAATCATCGACAAAACGCACCATCGCTCGTTTTTGCCGAAACTGAAAAATTTCAGGAAGTTCGTATATAAAATAAGGATACCGGTTCTTATTATATTTGTTATTCTTTCGGTTCCGTCCTTTTTCGCGGCGCAGAAAAACGTGTTCTCTTATGGCGCGTCCTCGCTTTACCAGGACGAAAATTCACAGGTTTACCGCGAGAGCACGCTGATAGACAGTACATTCGGGCAATCAAATCAAATGGTGCTTATTGTGCCGACCGGCGACCAGGTTAAAGAAAAAGCATTAAGCGATGAGCTTAAGAAAATGCCCGAAGTAAAATCGGTTATATCTTTTTCGGATATGGTCGGCAACGAAATACCGATAGAATTTATCCCGCCCGACCAGCTTGCGGAGCTCCGGTCTGAAAATTACAGCAGGATGATAGTAACCTGCGAAATCGGGAAAGGGGAGAGCGCGACTTTCAAAACGGTCGAGGATATCCGCGCCGCCGCCGGAAAGTTTTATCCCGAGGAAAACTATCTCGTCGGCGAAGGGCCGAATATTTACGATATGAAAACAATCGTCGATGTCGATAATAGGATGGTAAACTGGGTTGCGATAGTTGCGGTTGCGCTGATCTTGCTGATAACTTTCAAATCGATTTCGCTTCCGATTATTCTCCTGCTTGTTATCGAAAGCTCGATATGGATAAATCAGAGCTTCCCGTATTTCGCGGGGGAAAACCTCTTTTTTATCGGGTTTTTGATTATAAGCTCGGTTCAGCTCGGCGCCACAATCGACTATGCGATTTTGTTTACAAACAGGTATAACGAAAACCGCGCGACGCTTACGAAAAAAGCGGCGGCAATGCAAACGGTTTCGGACACTACCTTTTCAATTCTGACCTCGGCCGCGATAATGAGTATTTGCGGATTTTTGCTTGGAATCATTTCCACAAACGGGGTTTTAAATCAGCTCGGATTCCTGCTCGGCAGGGGCGCGGTGCTGTCGGCAGTTATGGTATTATTCGTTCTCCCCGGGCTTTTGTGGCTGTTTGATAAGCCGGTTCAAAAAACATCGCTCGGTTTGAAATTTCTAAACGGAAAGGATAAAAAAGATGCGTAAAAAAATAAAAAAAAGCATAGCGGGGCTCATAGCTTTTGCAACTTTGCTCGCTTTTTCGGCTTCCGCGCTTGACGATACGGTTTTACAAAGCAGCGCAAAAGAAGAGGTAATATACGCAAATCTCGACACCTCGGGAAAACTTGAAAAAATCTATGTTGTAAATAGTTTTGACCTTTCGGCAGCGGGCGAAATTGTCGATTACGGCAATTACAGCGAACTGAAAAATCTCTCAAGCGAAAATAAAATCGAAAAAGCCGACGATAAAATTACGGCGAGCGCCGGAGCAGGCAGATTTTTTTATCAGGGCGAGCTTGCGGGCGCAAGCCTGCCCTGGGACATTTCGGTCGACTATTATTTGAACGATGTTAAAGCGAGCGCCGAAGAAATCGCGGGGAAAAGCGGCAAGGCGGAAATAAAAATAAATATTATGAAAAATGCGGCCGCGGCCGGAGATTTTTTTGAAAATTACGCCATGCAGGCAAGTTTGAAGCTCGATCTTGAAAAATTCAAAAATATCGCGGCGGACGGCGCAACCGAAGCAAGCGCGGGAAAATTCAAACAGCTTAATTACACCGTTTTGCCGGGCAACGAAAAGAGCTTTTCGATAACGGCGGATGTCGAAGGGTTTGAGATAGAGGGAATCACCTTCGCGGGAATAAGCCTTAATTTCGGGATAGAAATGCCGGACACCGACGATATAATCGGCGACCTCGGAAAACTCGGCGACGGAATTGCCTCGATAGACAGCGGCGCCGGGAGTCTTGCAAGCGGCGTTTCGGAGTTGAAAACCGGCCTTGATAAGCTGAAAACCGGCGCGGCGGCGCTGGAGACCGGACTGGATGCTCTTTCTTCCCAGTCGGACGTTCTTGCAAGCGGTTCTTCGCAGTTTAAAAACGGGCTATCGCAGATAAATTCCGCGCTTCAAAATATCACCATGACCACCGACTCGCTCGACGCGCTTGTAAACGGCTCGGCGGAAATCAAAACCGGGATTTCGCAGCTTGCCGACAGCTTTAGCGGAATAAATCAGCTTGTCGCCGCGCTGAAGGCAAACGAAGCGGTAATGGCGGCGGCGGGGCAGACGGTTGCCGCGCTTGAAGCGGGGCTCGGTCAAATGGAAGGCGGCGCATCGCTGCTAAAGAAAAATTACGCCGCATTTGACGCCGGGATCGCGCAAATCCCCGGAATGCTCAGCGGAATGGCAGAGAGCCTCACACAGCTAAAATCAGGGATAAACGCGCTTAATTCTTCATACTCCGAGCTTGACGGAGGAATTGCCGGATACATCGCGGGCGTTAAAGAAATAGCCAAGGGGTATTTCTCTCTTTATGACGGAATCGCCGCGGCGGCAAGCGGCGCAGGGGAGCTGAAATCCGGCGCGGATAAGTTCAAGGACGGAACGGGCGAGCTTGCTTCCAAAACAGGCGGAATGGAAGACGAATTCGAGGAGCAGATAGATAAATTCAAAGGAATTTTGCCGGACAAAGATTATAAACCGGCTTCCTTCGTCTCCCCGAAAAACACCGAGATAAAATCGGTCCAGTTCGTTATCAAAACCGCGGAAATCAAAATGCCGGAAGCCGCGAAAGAGGAACCGGCGCCGGAGCCGAAAGAAACGTTCTGGCAAAAATTTCTTAATTTGTTTAGATAATTTTTTGTTTATATAAAATAAAGGGGACGGCGAAATTTCGCCGTCCCCTTTATTATTCAAATTTATTTTTCTTTATATGCCCTTTGCATAAGAATTCCGAGCCCCGCGCCGCCGATGATATTTCCTATAGTTACCGGTAACAAATTCTTTAAGAAGAAATTTCCCCAGGTAAGAAGCGAAGTGTCGATTCCGGCGGCTTTTGCAAGCTCCGCATATTTCGGAATGCTGTTTGCAAAAAGCCCAGCCGGGATAAAATACATATTCGCTATACAGTGCTCGAAACCGCAGATAACGAAAAACGCGACCGGGATATATGCGCCGGCGATTTTTCCGAAAGTGTCTTTTCCCGACATGCTGCAAATAACGCCGGCGCAGACGAGCAGGTTAGCGAAAATTCCGAGGACGATGCAGTTCCAAAAAGGAATAGAGCATTTTGCGGCGGCGAGTTTTATCGTGAAAACTGCAAGACCGCCTGCCGAATATTCAAGCTGGCCAAAATATGCGCAGGAAGCGGCGAGAATAATTCCGCCCAAAAAATTCCCGATATATACAATAATCCAGTTGCGGAACATGCCGAAAACAGAAGCCTGTTTTTCAAGCACCGAAATTGTGATAAGGCAGTTGCCCGTAAAAAGCTCCGCGCCGGTCAGAACAACCATTCCGAGACCGAATGGGAAGAGGAGGCCGGAAATAATCCGCGCCGCCGAAACGTTTGCTATGCTGTGCGCGGCGGTGTTTGTGACCGCGCTCCCCAGCGCGATAAAAAGCCCCGCAAGAATTGAGAGTATCAGCAGTTTGAAAAATCGCATTTCCGATTTTTTCTTCCCTGCCGTGGCATAATTTGCGACGACTTCCGCAGGTGAAAACATATTCATAGTTACCTCCAAAATTTTTCCGCTTCCCTTATCAAAAATTATAGCATAAGGTGAAAAAAGAGAAAAGCACGTTTTATTCCCCAGGGACATTTTTTGCGAAGCAAGGCTTTAAAAAAATGAAAGATTTTTAATTTAAAAGCCGGCCTCGCCTGCAAAATGAATTTCAAGAGTCCGCCGAAAATCGGCAGCGACTACAGGAAAACTCGTCGGCACTCGGCGAAAAACTGAAACACCCGCCGGAAAACTTTGCGCCGCCGCGAATAAAAATCTGCAAACGCCGCGAATAAAAAATCTCCCTTCCGGCAATTTGCCGGAAGGGAGATTAAAACTATTTTAAAACAATTCCCAAAACTACCGCCGCAACAAGGAGAACCGAAAAAACGGCGATGACGATATCCATCGTTTTGACCGATACTTTTATCCGCGAATAAAGATTGTCGCGAAAGCGGGGTTTTTCCTCCGCCTCTTTTTCGTCGAGCTCTTTCTCGCGCTTTTGAAGTTTTAGCTCAAGCTCTTTTAGCTCGCGCGCCTTTTGCTCAAGATCGTTGTTATCCATATGCACCTATTTCTTGCTTAAATATTTGCGAACGTCAATCGAAACCGCAAGGATTATGATAATACCTTTTATAATATATTGCAAATACGGATTGACGCCGAGGAAGTTTAGCGAATAGTTGATAACCTGGAGCAGCACAACGCCGATTACAACGCCGGGGATTGTGCCGACGCCGCCGGAGAACGAAACGCCGCCGATGACGCAGCCCGAAATAGCGTCAAGGTCGTAGTTAAGACCTGTTCCGGTATTGACCGACTGGATTCTGCCCGCCTCAAGGAAAGCGGCGATACCGTAAAGAACGCCGGCTACAAGATAAACGCCCATTATGTTTTTGGTGATATTAACTCCCGAAACCGCGGCGGCCTCTTTATTTCCGCCTATTGCAAACATGTTTTTGCCGAGCGCGGTTTTATTCCAGACAACCCACATGATGATTGCGGCGGCGACAAAATATAAAATAAGGTAGGGGAGTTTAAAATTCCCGATTGTGAATCCACCGTTTACAAGATTTAAAAACCGCTTGTCAAACGAGGAAAGCGCCTGCGCGCCGCCCTTTTGGCTGTCAATGTAAATACAGGTGAAACCGAAAGCGATAAGCTGGGTTCCGAGCGAAACGATAAACGCGTGAAGATGGAGTTTCGCGATTCCGAAGCCGTTGAGCGCGCAGAACAAGACCGCTATTGCAATGCTTAAAAGAAGCGGAAGAATGAGGGGAAGCGCCGGAAGATTCGGAAACATTCTCGAAGCGTAGTCGACCGATTGAACAAGCGAAGCGGTAACGGCCGCGCAGGTGCCGAGAATGCGTCCGGCCGAAAGGTCGGTTCCGGCGAGAACAATCATTCCGGCAACGCCGAGGGCGAGAATGCCGCGCGTCGATGCCTGGGTGAGTATGTTGATAAAGTTGCTGACCGAAAGGAATTTCGGCTGGATTATAATGACCGCGATAATCATCATCCCGAGGATGATATAAAGCGCATAATTCAGAAGAAAATCGCCGGTTTTTTTACCGAAAAGTGTTTTTCCCATATTCCGTCTCCCTTAACTTAAACATATTGTGCGGCAAGCCGCATGATTTCTTCCTGAACATTTTCCGGCCGGTTTTCGCGCATATCGACGATTCCGGCGGCGCGGCCGTTGCTCATAACAAGGATTCTGTCGCAAATGCCGATAAGTTCGGGCATTTCGGAGGATACCATTACAACCCCTTTGCCCTTTGTTGCAAGCTCGATTATAAGCTGGTAAATCTCGTATTTCGCGCCGACGTCGATACCTCTTGTGGGTTCGTCGAGAAGCAAAACCTCGGGATTTGTGAGAAGCCACCGCCCGATGATAACCTTTTGCTGATTTCCGCCTGAAAGATTTTTGATGTGGGTTTTTTGGGTGGGGGTTTTGACTTTCATGCTGCTTATAACCCAGCCGGTGTCTTTTTTCATCTTCCCGTCCGAGAGAAGCCCGGCGCGGTTATATTTTTTCAAATTCGCGATAACCGAATTAAATATTATGCTTTGAAGAGGGAAGATTCCGGTCGCGCGACGCTCTTCGGTCAAAAGCGCAAACCCGTTTTTTATCGCCCGCTTTGAGCTTGAATTTACTACTTTATTATTGTGCAGCTTGATTTCGCCGCTGTCTTTATGGGCGATACCGAATATAGTTTCGAGAAGCTCGGTCCGCCTTGAGCCTACAAGCCCGGCAACGCCGAGAATCTCGCCGCGCCTGAGTGTAAAGGAAACGTCTTTACAGGTCGGCATATATTTGCCGGTTAGCCCTGAAACTTCCATAAGCGTTTCACCTGGTTTGTTGCTGTTTTCGGGGAACCGCTCGGTCAAATCGCGGCCGACCATGAGCTTGATAATCTTATCGGTGGTGAGATCGGCGGCCGCTTCGGTCGCTATCCATTTTCCGTCGCGCATGACGGTGACCTCATCCGAAATACGCAAAATTTCCTCGAGCTTGTGCGAGATATAGATTATGCCGACGCCGCGTTCGCGAAGGCGGTTGATGATTTTAAAAAGAAGGTTTACCTCTTCTTCGGTAAGCGAAGAAGTCGGCTCGTCAAGAACGAGGATTTTCGCATTATACGAAGCCGCCTTGGCGATTTCGACCATCTGCCGTTTCGAAACCGACAGCTTGCCGATGATTTCTTTAGGATCAACCGAAATGCCGAGATCGTCGAATATTTCTTTTGTTTTGGAATACATCTTCGCATGGTCGATAAATCCCGCTTTTTTCGGGAAGCGGCCAAGCCAAACATTTTCCATAACATTGCGGCGAAGCACCTGATTCAGCTCCTGGTGAACCATGGCGACGCCGCCCTCAAGAGCCTGTTTCGGGTTATCAAAATTCTTTGTTTCGCCGCTGATTTTTATATCGCCCGCGTCCTTTTTATAAACCCCGAAAAGGCATTTCATAAGCGTGCTTTTGCCTGCGCCGTTTTCGCCGAGAAGCGAATGAACCGAGCCGGGTTTTAAAATGAGCCTTGCCTTGTCAAGCGCTTTTACGCCGGGAAAATCCTTTTCGATATCTAACATCGAAAGCAGCGCTGCTTGCTCCATTAAATCACCACCAATTTTTATTTGCATATTGCTTTGCTCTTTATCTTAGGATGAACAAAAAACAAAGGAATATGGGGAAAGGGCGTAAAATTTTACGCCCTTTCCCGGTTTGGGCCATTGCCCTAATTTTTATTATTTCTCAACTTTAGCGTACGGGATACGAACCGAAACGCCGTCATCAGCGAGTTTATACTCTGTTCCGTCGAGGAACGGGAATGCAACGCCTTTGCCTGCGTTCAATGCGATAGCAACGATAGCTTTACCCATTGCGTCGCCATCCTGTTTAACTGTTGCTGCCATTTTGCCGGCTGTGATAGCTGCCATGCCTGCGTCTGTAGCGTCAACACCGATAACCGGGATGAATTTCGCGCCTGCTGCGCCTGTGTTGTATCCGATGGAGTTCAAAGCAGCGATAACGCCGAGAGCCATATCATCATTGTTGCAGAAGACGGCTTCGATATCGCTGTGAGCTGCGAGGATAGCTTCCATCTGAGACTGAGCTTGGTCGGTCATCCAGTTTGCAACCTGCGGCTGTCCGATAACGTCAACCATTTTGAGGCCGCGCGCTGTAGCCTGATCAACAGAGAATTTAGTTCTTGCTTCTGCTTCGGGGTTGCCCGGCTCGCCTTTAAATACGACGTACTGAACCTGACCGTCTTTATTAAGGTCATATTCCGGATGAGCTGCCCACATATCGGCAAGAAGGTCGCCCTGCATAACGCCGGCTTCGGAAGCTGTTGTTCCGATGAAGATACCGCCGCAAGATGTCATAACATTTTTGGCCGGCTCGCGGTTGAAGAAAACAACCGGGATGTTAGCGGCTTTGGCTTTGTCTGCAAGTCCCTGAGCAGAGCCTGCGTCAACAGCGTTGATAACAAGAACGCCGACTTTTTTCTGAATAAGTACATCGAGCTGGTCGTTCTGTTTTGCCTGGTCGCCCTGGGCATCCTGCATGTCAAGAACTACCATAGTTGCTTCTTTAGCATATTTGTCAATCGCGGCGCGAACTGTCGAGATATAAGTATCGTCGTACTTATAAATGAGGACGCCGAAAGTGACCTGCTGCGGGCCGGGACCTACGGGAGGTACGACCGGATCTCCTGCCGGCGCACAAGCCGCAAGGGCCGCTACCATGATAAGTGCGAGGCATAGCGCTAAAATTTTGCCAAATTTTTTCATACATTCTCTCCTATATATGTTTTTTGAAGGGCAACCGCCCAACTATACAATAATAAATATAGAACACGCGAGAATAAAAAAGAATTTTGCGAAATATGCTATTAAATTTTTGCCTTGTAAATGCAAGGACGGCAAACATGTAAATGTTTCCAGTTATTAATATGATTTTACATTAATGGAAAAATTTATGCTATATCAGATTAAAAAAAGACATCGTATATTAAAAAATGACATGTTGCAGAAAAATCAAAAAAACCGGGGAAACTTGACAAAATCCGGTTCTTTGTTATAATAAAACAATCATCTTCGGGCAGGGCCGAAAGGAGTGAAGCTGATGCAGGAAAAACGTCCGCTTAGGACAAATCGCAAAAAAAGCACTCGGCTTAACTTAAAAGGGATCTTAAATCGAATAGTCGATATTATATATTTAATCGGTAATGCGACGATAAATCTTTTGATGCTTCCGTTTGAAAGCGGAGCTTCAAGGGGTTTCTTTTCGCATGTTTTTTTAGGTATAAAGAAAGCCTTTTCGGCAATCGGAAAAGCGCTTGGTTTCGCGGGAAAGAGCATTTGGAAGTTCTTTAAAAAATGCGCGGGCGGAATCAAGGTTTTCTTCGGTGACAAGGAAAAACGTTTACAGTGGCTGTTCGCTTTGCGTGTAAAGCTAATTTGCTTGCTGTCGGGATATAAGCGCGAGAACCTCTCGTTTCCGCTGACCGAAAAGGTCAAAACAAGTCTTGTGCGCCGCGCGGTCGGCAGAAGCATTAATTTTATCGCCCCGCTTATAGCGATTATCGGGCTTGTGACGATTATAAGCGCTTCGCGAAATTATAAAATGGGCGTTAAGGTCGAGCTTGAAGGACAGGAAGTCGGAGTTCTCGCAAGTGAGAGCGATTTTGAAAGATTAAAGACCGATGTTTCGGAGTTTATTTCTAAAATTACCGGAACCGAATATTCGGTTGAGGCGGTTCCGACCTTTAGCTCC
This sequence comes from Eubacteriales bacterium, assembly GCA_031549485.1. Taxonomy (GTDB): domain Bacteria; phylum Bacillota; class Clostridia; order Oscillospirales; family Feifaniaceae; genus JAVBPR01. The sequence continues at coordinate 94,608 of JAVBPR010000015.1, forward strand.
GCAGTATATTCGACAAATTCGGGTGACGCAAGCAGGATAAGGGACGCGCTTCTCGGTAGCGCTACCGACGTTATTGTCAATTCTTCGGGAATATCGGTAGACGGCGAAATTATTGCGGTAAATGACGATATCGAGGGGCTAAACGATATACTAAATAAAAAACTTGAGGCGGAAATGCCGCAAGACGGGGAAAATTCGCGAACCGAATTTATCGAAAAGGTCAGCGTTGTCAGCGGCTTTATGCCGAAAAATAAAGAGGCGGGGCTTCCGGAAATCAAGGAGCTTGCGAACTCGGTAAAAAATCAGGATATGTTTTATACCGTAAAAGACGACGATACAATGGGCAAAATAGCGGTTGCGGTCGGAATGAAATATAAAGACCTCATGGCGCTCAATCCCGACGTTGTGCCGACAAAACTCCGCCCCGGGCAACAGGTTAAAATCCGCGCGTCAATGCCGCTTATCAGCGTAAAAGTCATTACAACAATCACATATGAAGAGGAAATAGCATATAAAACGGTCAAGGTAGAAACCGATTCGCTTTACAAAAACCAGACAAAGACGATCACCCCGGGCGCAAAAGGCGTCGCCGAGGTGACGGCCGAAGTAACGTTCATAAACGGTGTGGAAACAAGCCGGACCGAGCTTAGCAAAACGGTCAAAAAAGAGCCTGTTTCGCTTGAGATGTATGTCGGAACAAAAGCGCTTCCGACAACGGCGGCAACGGGTAGTTTCAGGCGGCCTGTCGCAAGCGGATACATTATTTCATCCGATTACGGAGCGCGAAGGGGAACTCATACCGGAGTCGATTTTGCCTGCAACAGGGGAACGCCGATTATGGCGGCGGACGGCGGAACGGTCGTGCAAGCCAGCTGGAACGGCGGCTACGGACTAAGCATTGTTATCGATCACGGCAACGGAATAAAAACGCGCTATGCCCACTGTTCGGCGATATATGTTTCGTCGGGGCAAAAGGTCGCGAAAGGGCAAACGATCGCCGCGGTCGGCAGCACCGGAAACTCGACCGGCCCGCACCTCCATTTTGAGGTTATCGTAAACGGCAGTTTCAGAAATCCTTGGAATTATATTTAAAAATAAAACCTCCGCTTTCTGCGGAGGTTTTTTGTATGTTTAGTGCGCGCGGCCGGGGTGCGCGCGGGGATACTCCGAGAAAGCGCGGCGCGGCAGGCTCAAACCGGCAACGGCATACCAAGCGGATAAGCGCCCGGGCGGAATATAAGCGATTATAATAATCATTGATATAGAAAAATATTAATTGTATAATAACTTTAAAAGAAATGTACAGGAGAAGTTATGAGTTATAAAATACTGATAATCGAAGATGAAAACCACATCGCGGATATTCTTGTGCACAACCTTACAAAAGAGGGTTTTAAGGCCGACTGCGCATATGACGGCGAAGCGGGGCTTAAAAAAGCGCTTGAAACAGATTATGACTTGATTCTTCTCGATGTTATGCTTCCGAAACTTGACGGCTGGGGAGTGCTTAAAGAGCTGCGAAACGAGAGCTTTGTCCCTGTTATTATGCTGACCGCGAGGGAAGAGGAGCAGGATAAAGTTACCGGGCTCGATCTCGGCGCGGATGATTATATTACCAAGCCGTTTAGCATGAAAGAGCTGATTTCGAGAATAAAAGCCCACCTGCGCCGGATAGGTTATGAAAAACCGGTCGGAAACGAGAAAATTACTTACGGCAGATTTGTCCTTGATGTCACCAAAACTGAGGTTAAAAAAGACGGGGAGGTCATCGACCTCTCAAACAAAGAATTTGCGCTTCTCACCTTTCTTATTTCGAACCCCGACAAGGTTTATTCGAGGGAGCAGCTTTTGTCCGATGTTTGGCAGTATGATAATTTTTACGGGGATTTGCGCGCGGTCGACGTAATGGTCCGCCGTATCCGCGAAAAAATGGAAGACAATCCCGCGGAGCCTGAGGTTATTCAGACAAAGCGCGGTCAAGGATATTTTGTGAATCAAAAGTAAAGAAACCGTGTTTTTATTTCAACTTTTGAAAACGGGGGAAGTTTATGACAAAGAGCGTTCAGGCGCGTCTTGTTCTCATAATGGTTATTTTGATTGTTGCGACCATGATTATCGTCGGAACGGTGCTTGTTAACCGCGTTTCGGGATTTTATAACGACGATTTCGAAAAGCAGGTTTCAACCTTTTTTGACGGCGACCTCATAAACGAAATTCAGACGGCGGCGGACGAGAGGAATCCCGAGCAGATAGCAACGGTGCTTGAGGCGCATACCGGCGTTCTCGGCATAGATTCATATAGAAATTACTACGTCCTCAGCGCGGAAGGCGAATATTTGGCGGGCTCCAGCACCGTTCTCGGAAATCAGCTTCAAATAAGCGATAATATTATCCGCGCGATGGCGGGCGAGCGCGGCGGCGAAATCAGCAGCGACGGCGAATTTATGGATTTTGCGCTCCCTATTTCGGTGGAAGACAAGCTCGAATACATCGTATACATAAAAGATACAAAAGAAGAAATAAGGGACCTAAACTGGGTTCTTATTTCAATTATCGTAGAGACGCTGTTTCTCGGAATGTTCATTGCGGTCGCGCTTTCGTTCTTACTTGCCAGAACGATAACAAACCCGATTGAAAATATAACAAGCGGCGCGGCGAAGATTGCGGGCGGAGACCTTTCGGTCAAGCTGAAGGTCGGTTCAAAAGACGAGATAGGTACTCTAAGCGAAACCTTTAACGTCATGGCAGGTCAGCTGAAAAATAACCTCGAGGAAATAGAGGGCGAGCGAAATAAGCTCCGCACAATATTCCTTTATTTGACCGACGGCGTTGCGGCTTTTGACCGCGACGGTATTCTCGTAACCCAGAACCGCGCGGCGGAGGAGATGCTCGGCGGCAGGTGGGCAGAGGGCGAAAGCTCATATTCAGAGGTGTTTGCCGGTGCGGGAATAAGCGATACTTTTGAAAAGGCGAGAACCCTTCAAGGCAATAAATATATTATCGCGGAGCAGAGGATAGGCGACAAGGATTTCAGATTTCATATCGCGCCTTTTAAGCTCGGCGACGAAAAAAGCAGCGACACCACAGGCGGTGTTATCGTTGTTATAAACGATATTACCGAGCAGCAGAGGCTCGAGCAGTCGCGGCGCGAATTTATCGCGAATGTCTCGCACGAGCTTCGCACGCCGCTTACAAATATAAAAAGCTACAGCGAAACGGTGCTTGAGGACGAGGATATCGACCGTCCGACCACCGAAAAATTCCTTAAAATCGTCGTCGGCGAGAGCGACAGGATGATTCGAATCGTTAAAGACCTTATGTCTCTTTCGCGTCTTGACAACAACAAGGTCGACTTTAAATTCGAGCCTTACAGCATGCCGGAACTTATCGAAAAGACAAAAGCGGCGATGACAATCGAGGCGCAAAAAAGAAATCAAACGCTCACCTCTTCGGTTGACGACAAACTTGTGACGGTCATCGGCGACCGGGAGAAAATCGAGCAGGTTCTTATTAATATCGTTTCAAACGCGATAAAATACACGCCGGACGGCGGCAGGGTGGATATCGACGCGGCGCTCCACAGAGGAAGCGCGTATATCAAAGTTTCGGATACCGGCGTCGGCATCCCGAAAAAAGATATTACAAAAGTTTTCGAAAGATTTTATAGGGTTGACAAGGCGAGAAGCCGCGAGATGGGCGGAACCGGCCTCGGGCTTGCCATAGCGAAGGAAATCGTCGAAGCGCATAAGGGCAGAATAGCGATAACAAGCAGGATAAACGAGGGCACAGAGGTAATAATCCAGCTTCCGGTCGACCCGCGGGAATCATGATTAAGCGATAAAAAGAGGGCTTCGTTTTGCGAGAATTTTTGAAAACCATATTGCTTATACTACTCATCCTGTCAATTTTCATGATGATTAGCCAGCTATGGCTTTTTGACAATTTGGATATGACCGAAGATGATTTTCTCACTTCGGTTCAAATGGCGCTAAACTCGCTCGGGGTGCCCGGGTTTAATCCGAATCTGAACAAAACCGATGTCGAAAATCCCGGCAGCTCGGACGACAGCTTCGATAAGCCGACCGCGATAACCTATTTTGGGGATACTGTGCGCTCTACCGCATATGACGGTGCCGTCACGATAAATTTTTATAAAAAAATAAAGCTCGCGCTTTTTTCAAAACTGGGTTCTGCCTTTGAGGAAACCGATTTTGCAAGCTACGCGGCGGCAATCGAAAACGGCGAGGGAGTAATATATGATTACGGCAGAGAAATAAGCCTTAAGCTGCTGCTATCGATGTCCGAAGTTACGGGCGAAAATATAAAATTCCGATATATCGTTCAAACGCCCGACCGCATTTTTCTTAAGAGCGATAAAGTTTACAGCGCGCAGGTGACGACCGATTTTGCCGAGATGAAAAGCGTTTTCGAAAGCGACGCGGCGCTTATGCCGGTCGCCATATACGGTCGCGCAAAAAGCATGGTGCAATACTCGAATTTAAACGATGTGCGGCAGTCGCAAAAACTTGAGCCGGCGTCGATTTTCCCTTCCGAAAAAGGGCGCGCGCTGCCGGTTCTTTATAACAGCAATTCTATTTACAACGACCAAAACGGCTTTTCAAACAAGGGACTAAGTAGCGTGCTTAATGCGTTTATGTACAGCGGAGGCGCGGTCAAAAGATATACCGAAAAAAACGGAACGGCTGTTTACGTTAAAAACTACAGCAACATAAAAATTGGCACATCAGGCCAGCTTAGTTTTAAGGCTTCAAAGGTTGAGGACGGGATTCCTGTAGGAAGCCTTATAAATAAATCGGAGAGCGAATATTATACGCTGACCGACGTCATATATGCCGCTAATACTCTTTTTAGAAATATCGGAACCGACGTACTTGGCGGCTCAGCCGAGCTTCGTTTTTACCAGGCGTATTTCGACGGCGAAACAGGCTCGCTGGTTGTCGAATATGATTTTGTCGTAAACGGGCTTAAAGTGGAAATTGATACGCCGGCAGCTTCTATCCGCTATAAAGACGGATATATTACCGAGGCAAGGGCCGCTCTTCGAAATTTTTCGTTCAGCGGAACATATTTTTTCCCGCTTGACATCGTAAAGGTCGCAGAGCTTATAATGCTTGAAAATAAAACGGCGACCGATATCGCCATATGTTACTCGCCAAAAGCGGCGGGCGAGTTCACCCCGCCCGCGTATGTGCAGAAAGTGAGGGCGGAAGATGGAATTTAACAAGGTAAAGACAACTCTCATCATCGTTCTGCTTGCGGTCAACCTGTTTTTGGCGGCAATGCTTAGGATTGACTATCAAAGAGAAAATGTGATAAGCGGAAACCTTGAAAAAACGGCATATTCGCTTCTAAAAAGCAGGGGAGTGGAGATTGTGCCCGGCGCCGGAGGCACGGCAAAACACCGCCTTAATATTTACACGGCCGCGCTGACTCGCGAAAACGGCAAGGCTTTTGCCGAAGATATTTTGGGATTACCAAGCGGAACCGAAGAAATAGCGGACGGCACGAAATATTTGTGTGCCGGAGGATATTTATCGGTTTTCGGAACAAACTCGATTGAGGCCGCTTTAGAGGAAAAATATTCAAAAGTAAGCGAGAGGAAAATTGCAAAATCCCTCGCAGAAGCGGCGGGCCTGCAAAAGGAAGATGTTGTTTTCTTTAAAAACACCGATTTCGGGAATACTGGTACTGTGGAGTTTTTCTTTTATTTCGGCGGCATTCGGGTTGACGGATATAAGGTGACGGCGACATACAAAAACGGCTATTTAACAGGTGTTAGCGGCAATTTTCCGTCTTTTTCAAATTTGAGCAAGGAAACCCAGTATTCGGCGGATGTCCTGACGGCGCTTTTTAACCTTGCCGATTATATTGACGGCAACGTTTTGATAAATCACTCGGAAGTCGTGTATATCGCGAAATTTTCTGAATGGGAAACGATAGAATATGTTCCCGCATATAAATTCAAGACCGCCGATTCGGCGTTTTTGGTATATTTTAACGGCGGAGTTGAAAAAATCTTTTGATTTTTACTATATATTGTTATAAAATATATCTAATGGTTAAAAAACTGCGAAATCTGTCGATTAACTAAAAGGGAGTACGACTTTTTGGAAAAATACATGATAAGCGGCGGGAAACCTTTAAACGGTAAAATTACAATAAGCGGCGCGAAAAACGCGGCTGTCGCCATTGTTCCGGCGGCAATCCTCGTCGACGGCGTCTGCAGGATAGAAAATGTTCCGGATATAAAAGACGTTAATCATATTATCGAGATGCTCTATAAAATGGGCGCTTCGATTAAAATGATTAATAAAAACACGTTCGAATTCGACTGTTCGCGGCTCCGCTCGATTTGCCCGCCGAGCGAGATGGCGCGAAGCATGCGCGCGTCTTATTATTTTGTCGGCGCGCTTCTCGGCCGCTTCAAAGAGGCGATGGTCGATATGCCGGGCGGATGCGATTTCGGTGTGCGCCCGATTGATCAGCACGTCAAAGGCTTCGAGGGGCTCGGCGCGCATGTAAAGCTCGAAAATTCGCTTATCCACGCGGTGGCGGATAAACTTGTCGGAAACACAATATATCTTGACTTTGTTTCGGTCGGCGCTACGATAAACGTAATGCTCGCGGCGGTTTTGGCCGAGGGCGTCACCGTTATCGAAAATCCCGCAAAAGAGCCTCACGTCGTCGATGTGGCAAACTTCCTAAACTCGATGGGTGCGGATATTAAAGGCGCCGGGACCGATGTTATAAAAATCCGCGGTGTTGCGAAACTTCACGGCGGAACATATTCGATTATCCCCGACCAGATCGAAGCCGGAACATATATGGTTCTCGCCGCTACGGTTGGCGGAGAAGTTACTATCGAAAATATTATTCCGAAACATATGGAATCGATAAGCGCTAAACTTGTGGAAAGCGGCGTCGATGTTATCGAAAATGACGATAGCTTAATAATAAAAAGAGATCCCGCGAAAAAACTTTCGAAAATCAATGTTAAAACAATGCCGTATCCCGGCTATCCGACAGATATGCAGCCGCAGATTGCGGTTATGCTCGCGACAGCCAAGGGCACAAGCCTTGTGACCGAAAGCGTTTGGGACAACCGGTATAAATATATCGACGAGCTAAAGCGCATGGGCGCGGCGGTTCAGGTTGACGGGCGCGTAGCGGTTATCGAAGGGGTTGAAAAGCTCACCCCCGCAATTGTAAAATCCTGCGACCTGCGCGCGGGCGCGGCGATGGTAATTGCCGCTCTTTCGGCGGACGGGCAGAGCGAGGTTGAGGATATCTATCACATCGAGCGCGGCTATGAAAATATAGTTGAAAAGCTGAGGGCGGTCGGTGCGGATATCAAGAAAATAACAATTCCCGACGCGGTTTTGTTAAAAGAAGCAAATTAAAATCCGGCTATAAGCCGTTTTAAAGGCTTGCGCTATCGCAAGCCTTTTATTATAAAGAAAAGCGGTAGGGGAAAATGAAAATCTGCACCTTGGTTTCGGGCAGCAGCGGAAACTGCATATATATCGAAAGCGAAAAAACCCGCGTTTTAATCGACGCGGGCATTTCTGCGCGGCAAATCGAAGCGCAGCTTTCGAAAATTGGGACTTCGCTTAAAGAAATCGACGCGGTTTTGATAACGCACGAGCATATCGATCATATTAGGGGAATTCCGACCATAGCATCACGTCACGGGATGCCGATTTTGGGTTGCCGCGATGTAATGACCGCGCTTTCCTATAAAGCCGCCGATATTCTGCCCGACAGGTTTGCGGCATTTGATTTGCCCGATTTCTCGGTCGGGGATTTGTGTTTTTCGGCTTTTGACGTTCCGCACGACAGCGCGGGCTGCGTCGGCTATGTTGTGGAGTGCGGCGAAAGCAAAATAGCAATAGTTACCGACATCGGGCATATAAGCGAGAATACATACGAAAAAATAAAGGGCGCGACCTGCGTGGTGATTGAGAGCAATTACGATGAAATGCTTCTGCGGACAGGCAGATATCCCGCGATTTTGAAAAAGAGGGTGGCGTCAGGCCACGGCCATCTTTCGAACCGAAATTGCGCCGAAACTGTCGCAAGGCTTGCAAAAGACGGGACAAAACATTTTATTCTGTTTCATCTTTCGGAAAATAATAACACGCCGGCTCTCGCGCTTTCCGCCGTCTGCGGCGGACTCACGGCGGCGGGATTTTCGGCGGGCGAAGTTACTGTAAATGTCGCGCCGCGATACGATATTTCCGGAGTGTTCGGAGTATGAAAATAAATATAATCGCGGTCGGCACGATTAAGGAAAATTTTTTAAAAGACGGTATCACCGAATACGCAAAAAGGATGCGCGATTTTAAAATTACCGAAATCGACGAGGGGAAAAACATAGCCGAAGAGGGAAAAAGAATTCTAAGCAAAATCCCGAAAAAATCTTATGTGATCGCCCTTTGCGTGGAGGGGAAGAAGCACAGCTCGCAAGAATTCGCCGAAATTCTAAAGTCGGGGGCGGAAAAAGGGGAAATCTGCTTTATAATCGGCGGCTCGGACGGGTTATCGGACGAGGTCAAAGAGGCGGCAAATCTGCGGATTTCCTTTTCGGATATGACCTTTCCGCATCAGCTTATGCGGCTGATTCTTTCGGAGCAGATTTACAGGGCGCAAAATATTTTGGCAGGCGGAAAATATCATAAATAATAAAAAGCTCCGGAAGATTCCGGAGCTTTTGTTATCGGGGGAACCCGAATAAATATCAGTTTTTATTCCAAAGATTCCGGAAATAATCGGGGAACATCGCAAAAACAATGCCCGAATCCTCAAGGTCGCGATTCCAGCGGAGCATCCATTCAAGCGAAATATATCCGCCGTATCCGCGCTCTTTCAGCAGCGAAACAAGCAAAGCGGCGGGAAGGTCGCCCTCGCCGGGAACCTTGCCGAAAATATCGCCGTCTTTGATTATCGAATCCTTGTAATGGATATGGCGGATATAGTCGCCGATATTCGATAAAGTCTGCTCGTAAGATTCTTCCGCGCCGCGGTGGGTATGATGGATATCCCACAAAACCCCGACATTATCAAAACGCGAGACGAGCGCGCGCATTTTCGCGCTGTCTGCATAGTCCCATTTGGTTTCCAAAAGGATGGTCGTTTCGCCGCTTTTTCCGGAAAGGATGCCGAGATTCTCGATGATTTTCTGCTCGTCGCCATGGGCGTACATACGAATATATTTGCAGGAAAGTATTTTTGCCAGGGCGAGATATTCCTCGGCGGATTTAATGCAGTCGTCGCCAAGGCGTAAAGCGGTATCGAGAATCGGGATTTCGATATTTGCTTTTTTGAGTTTTTCAATAGTCAGTGCGAGTTCCGACTCTTTGAAAATCGGCATATTAGGGGCGAAAACCTCGCCTTCAATTCCGCGAATCTCAATTCCGTCGTATCCGGAATCGCAGGCGAGCGAGAGAATCTCGCGGAACTCGAGATCCGGGCAGCCGACGGTGGAAAAACAAAGTTTCATGAGGCGTCTCCTTTCTTGGCTATCAAACGGTTTATTTTAAATCCTTTGGCGGAAAATGCCGCCTCGTATTCGGTAACGATATTGTCGGGATCATTTTCCGCGTGCAAATCGCGGCTTTCGGATATTTTTTCAAGCCCAGCCGCGTCAAATTCGGGAAGCGAAAACAAAAAGAGCGGCAGATTGTCGGTTTTAAACCATATTTCGCCGCCCGGCTTCAGAAGTTTTTTGAAAGAAAGCAGAAAATCGCGGTAGGTAAGCCGCCTTTTATAGTGTTTCCTCTTGTGCCAGGGATCACAGAAGTTGATAAAAATCCGGTCGATTTCGCCCTCGGCGAACATCTCGGGAAGGTCTTTTGCGTCGCCGCAAACATATCGGAGATTCGGCAGCGGCGCTGTGTTTGCATTTTCGAGCGCGGTAAGTAAAACGTCCTGGATTTTTTCAAGCGCAATAAAGCAAACATCAGGATTGCGCGCCGCAAAATTATAGGCGAATTTTCCTTTTCCGCAACCGATTTCGAGGTAAAGCGGAGCATCGGCGGAAAAGCCGAGCTTTTCCCTCCAGTTATTTTTATATTCATTGGGGCACGAAATATGCGCGGCAAAAGCAGCTTCGAACCGCTCCTGACCGTGTTTTTTCTTTCTCGGGCGCAAATTTTTAGTCCTCGCTTTTCTTTAAAGCGTCGCGTATTTCGGTAAGAAGCTCTTCGGTCTTTGTGAGAGCTACAGCTTCTTCGGTCGGTTCTTCTTTTTTCCTTAGCTTTGAAGAAAGTTTAACAAAAAGAAATATGCAAAATGCGATAATGATGAAATCAATAGTTGTCTGAATAAAATTGCCGTAAGCGAGCACGGTTGCGGGGTGGGTGGCTGTTTCGGGACGAATCACCCATTTCAAAGCCGCGAGATTAAATCCTCCGATAAGAAAAGACAAAAGCGGCATCAAAATATCATTGACGATACTCGTTACAATTTTGCCGAACGCACCGCCGATGATAACGCCGACCGCCATGTCGATTACATTTCCGCGCATGGCAAAAGCCTTGAAATCGCTGAAAAACTTTTTCATAACTCCCCCAAAAAATATCTTTTTATTTGCTATAATTATATAATATTTCGCCGCGCCTTTCAAGAAAGAAGAAAGTCAAAAGCGTTTTGAAATTATGAAAAATTTTCTGCGGCAAAAACACCCTCTTGCAAAAGCAAAATTTTTATGCTAATCTGTATTAGTCGAAAATATGGGGGTATAGCTCAGCTGGGAGCGCAAGTTGTCCAGTAAACCACCCCAAAATTCTACCGCACATCAATGGCATTGTTAATTGAATAGTTTTACCAAAACATGGGGGTATAGCTCAGCTGGGAGAGCGCTTGAATGGCATTCAAGAGGTCAGCGGTTCGATCCCGCTTATCTCCACCAAAAAAGCCTTGAAAACATTTGTTTTCAAGGCTTTTATATTTATGCGAAGCGGAAAAAATTTAAACTAAGAAATCCCGCTTTTTATAGAGAAAACATCCCGCGCCGACGCTTATTAAAATAACGGCGATTCCGACTATCCATTCCTGCGGCAGTATGCCGTCGGCGAGAAGTTTTTGCGATTTTATCCAGTCCATCGGCGAAAGGTATATTAAGAAAGACAATTTTTCGACCGCCGCCGAAGCCATTCCGATAATAAATGTTCCGAACACGATTCCTATAGAAACGCCGGTCGCGGCTTTCGCGCTTCGCACAATGGTGGAGGCGAGCAGGCCGACACACATAAATACCATTTCAACAAAAAATATCGAGCCGTAGAACATCCACGATTCTTTCAGCGCGGCGGAAATGCCTTTATCGCTGAACAAAAGGTAACCTATAACGGTAACCGCGGCGAAGATTACAAGCATTGAAATATTTATAAGTAAGTGCGCGAAGATTTTTTGCCAAAAGATTTGTCCGCGCGAAACGGGTTTGGCATATAAAAATTCGATAGTCCCTTCGGTTTCCTCCTGCACAAGCATATTGACCGCGCGCTGCGTAACGAAAACAAGCAGTGCAAGCGTGACAAACTGGAGGACATAGCCGAAAAAGTTGGTGATAACGGTGAAATCAATCATCGTTGTAAGCCCCAGCGCCGCAAGAACAGCGGGATCAATTCCCTCGAGCTTTGCATTAGCAAGAGCGAGCATAGAATCGTTTTGGAAAGACGGGAAAAAAGCGAGCAAAGCAAAAATAACCGCGCTTAGCGAAATGGTCCATGCGATGGCGCTTTTCTTGGAGTTTCTAAGCTCAAGCCAAAATACCGTCATATGCTTTCCTCCTTCGCGTAAAGTTTCATAAAGCGGCTTTCGATGCTTTCCTTTTCGACGGTGAAGTCGGCGGGGCTCAGTTCGTTTAGCAGCGAAAGCAGCGGAATTTTTTCGGTGTCAACGCGAAGAACGGTCATATCCTCGCCGCGTTTTAAGATTTCAACCGTGTCCGGAATCGGCGAATTGCATCCGGTGACGGTTACGATTTTCCCCGGCACAAAATCCCGCAGGTCGGTCAGCGCAAGGATTTTGCCTTTTTTAATAAACGCGACGCGGTCGCAGTATTCCTGCACTTCGGGAAGATTGTGGCTTGAAAGTAAAACACAGACGCCTTTTGAGGTCTGATTTTTCAGCTCGGCGAATAACGCGCTTTGCATCATCGGATCAAGGCCGTTTGTCGGCTCATCAAGAACCAAAACCTTCGGCTGCGCGGCAAGCGCGCAGATAATCGAAATTTTCTTTTTATTTCCGGTCGAAAGCTCGCGAAAACGCTTTTTTCGATCGACTTCAAATAAATCGCAAAGGCGGCTTATTTCGGAATCATGATTTTGCCCGTAAAAGCGGCTGTTTACAGATAAAAGCTCGCCGATTTTAAAATCGCCGTACAAACGGACATCGCTTGGCACATACCCGGTAAAAGCCTTTATTTTATCGGAATCCTTTGCTGCGTCAAGGCCGCATACGGTGGCGGTCCCTTTATCCGCGAAAATGAAACTAAGCAAAATCTTGATTGTCGTGGATTTACCCGCGCCGTTCGGCCCAACAAATCCGAGGATTTCGCCCGCCTCCGCCGCAAGCGAAACATCTTCGACGCCTAAATTTTTGCCGTAATGCTTTTGAAGATGCTCTATCGCAATAACGCTCATTTTTGCACCCCCTCTAAATTATAAAACTATAAAAATAATTATATCACCGCGAAAAATGAAAATCTATATTTTTTGACAGCGCAAAAAGCGGCTTTTTCGCTTAGTCTCGCCACCGCGAAAAAGCCGCTTCGCTTTAGCTGAAATAAATGATATAATATTATGATATAAAAATTATCGGAGGGAATATGAGAGTAAAAGCATTTCTTCTAGCGATATTTATAACAGTGGGGTTTTCGGCATGCGTGAAACAAGCGGAGCCGGAAAAATTATACAATATTATCGTTGATAACGGCGAGGGGACAGCTATGCCGAGCGGCTCTATGAAAGAAAGCGACGGCAGAATTTTTGTTGAAATCTCCGCGCTTGCGTCGAAAATCGGCTGCAAAACCGCGCTGCGAAAGAGCTCCGGAGAAAAATATACCAAATACTTTGTTTTCGATGAAAACAGCGAGCTTTGGAAAGGGCATGTAGAAGGATATAAAGAGGGTAATTCAGAAACCCCCATCGAGATGGATAAGACCTGTCTTGATTCCGAGGCGGAAATGGTTGTGCTCTATTTTTCGGAAAGCAGCTATTGGCTGACGCCCGGTGAAAAGCGGATTTCGGCGGCGGTTTGGGAATATTCCCCGGCGGTGCTTACCGAAAAAGTTTCGGTTATCGACGGAAAATATTATATCTGTGCCGACGATATAGGCTTTGTTTTTGAGTGCCGCGCGACGATTTCGGACGGGCTTGTCAAAATCGAGACCTTGCCCGCTTTGCGCGACAGCGTAAAAGATAATGCCGCAAAATGGAAGATGGATGAGCTCGACACAGACAGCTACAGCTTTTTGGCAAACAGGGTTATAGCGAGAAAGGGAAACAGCTGGTTTCTCCTTGATTTCAGCGGCGAAAAGGTCACCGAAGACGCCTATAAAGCGATTACATATTTGCATAGCACTCATCATTTTATGATAAATAAAGACGACAAATTCGGCATAATCGACAAAAACGCGGCACAGATAATTCCGACCGATTTTTATTGGATAAATTATTATAGCGTTCTTCCTTTTTACACGGTTGAAACGGAGGATTTGAAATTCGGGCTGTACGATCTCGAGGGGAAAGAAGTTTTGGCGCCTATATACGATCGCGTCGGTTCGAGCTCCTTCTCGCTTATGGATACATATACTTCTGCCGACGACTTTCCGCTTTTTGAGGATTCCGACCGTCTCGGCGTGCAAAAAGACGGCAAATGGGGAATGTTTGACCTCGAGGGAAATCAGATAATGCCGTTTGATTATGATATGCTCGGACTATATGAAGAAAGCCCCGCAAAGAGCAGTTTTCACCTGTATTATCCCGGCAAAGAGGGCAGCGCGGTTATCGTAAAAAGCGACGTTTTTTACGGAGCTGTTGACAAAAACGGCAAGCTCGTTGTTCCGCTAACTGTTGATAAACCGCAATTCGAAGAAGATAAACCGACAGCCGCGGCGGATTTGAATTACATTTTTGTAAAAGGCCAGCTAATCGGCTCGTATGAAAACGGCCGCTGGCTAAGCGTCGCGCGGGACGAAAAACCGCTTAGTCTGAAAGCGTTTACAATCGGCAGCCTGCTCGAGCAAAAAGGCTACCGCCTCTTTTCGCAAACGCAGATGCTCGGCGCGGCGGAAAAGGTCGGCTTCCAACTTTCAAGCGGGCTTGACTGCGCGATTTCAGAAACTATGAACGGGCTTCTTTTGGAACCGTCCGCCGCGACGGTCGAGAAAGATGAGAGCGCCGTAAAAGGCATTTTCAAACTTCCGACAATCCTTCCGCCTAATACATATAACTTTAAAATTTCCGAATATAACGGCAGGTGGGACCTCGGCAATGAAAATGCGCTTTTGATGATTTCAGCAAATATTAATCCGCTTCCGGCTTCGATAATTTCAGGAGAGCCCGCTTCCGAAGCGGACATTTCGGCGGTCAAAAAAGAGCTTTCGGCGTTTGGGATTTCGGGCTCGCCCGCAAATATTACAGGAGTTGCGGACTGTGATTTGGACGGCGACGGAACAATAGATAGAATTATTATTGCGAACACCCCGAGAGACAGCAACGGTTATCCGGTCGTAACCGAACAGGAGAAAAAGAGCGGAAAAGCGGGCGCATACAGCATCGCGCTTGTTAAAATCGGCGGCGAATATTCAACCGTTTCTTCGCATTTTGTAAAATACGCCGGGGATATTGATATTAACAACATGGCGACAGCGTCGATTGATTATTCAAGCCGCTTTGAGCTTTTCGGCGTTTTTGATTTGAACGGCGACGGAAAACTTGAAATCGTGCTTCAAAAAGTTTTTTGGGAGGGCGGAAATTTCAGCGTCTCCTCGCTTGAGGGCGAAGATTATTCCGAGGTTTTGGTCTCCCGCTTCGGCACATAATAATAAAGATAAACGCCCCTTTTGCAAAGGCAAAAGGGGCGTTTTTTGCTTGCTATATTCGCGGAATATTATTTATACGGCAGGTGAACCGGCTTTACCTTGTTTGTGATGATGTCAAGGCGGTAGCCGCTTTTTCTCGCCGCGTCGATTATCGCCGGCAGGGCGGAGACAGACGGGGCAAGCTCATGCATAAGAACCTGCGGCTTTTTATAATCTTTAAAATTTGAAACTATATTTCCGGTAGAGGTTTCGACCGTCGCCTCGCTTGAAGAATCGCCGGCCGAGACATTCCAGTCGTAATAGGTAAATCCGCGCCGCTGCATCTCGGCAATAATATCCTTGAAAACCGCCTTGTTATAGCTGTTTACGCTGCCTCCGGGGAACCGGAAAACAGAGGGTTTCGCGCCGGTAATTTCATACAAAGTCGTATAGGCGGTATTGAAATCAAGAAGAAAAGCCTCGACCGATTTATAAATTTTTTTGTATTCGTGCTCGTTGCAATGAATTCCGACACCGTGCCCTTCGGCGATCATGCGCTTTATCTCCGCCTCGTGGCCGCGAACTTTTGAAGCGACTATGAAAAAGGTCGCTTTCGCGTCTTTCTCTTTTAGGATGTCAAGAATTTCGGAGGTATAGCCCGACGGGCCGTCGTCGATTGTGAGGTAAAAAACCTTGTCATCGGTTTTTTCGTATTCGAATTTACCGTTTGAATACATCTCGGGATATAGCTTCTGATAGCCTTGCAAGTTTTCACCCGGGGTAACGGGCGGATCTTCTTCGGCGTTTGGAGATTCCTGACCGCTTTGATTATCGCCGTTTGCTCCGTTGCTCCCGCTGTTTCCGCCGTTTGCGGTGTTGTTGTCGTCGTTATTATTTTCACCGTTTGCGCCGTTTCCTTGGTCGCCGCTGCCTTCGCCCTGCTTGTCCCCCGCAATTTCGAAAGGGTTTTCGCCGCCGTCACCTTGAACAGAGCAGGAAGAGAACAGGCAAACTGCCAAAAGCAGCGCGACAGTAAGCGCAATTATTTTTAATAATTTCATTTATTACACCGGCTTTCTATGCTATATAAAATATCATAACCACATTAAAAAGTAAATTTCGCTTCGCTTGACAAAAAATATTTTTTTAAGTATTATAAACCTACCGCGCGGATGTAGCTCATCTGGTAGAGCGCCACCTTGCCAAGGTGGAGGTAGCGAGTTCGAGCCTCGTCATCCGCTCCAAAATAAGTGTGCTTTAAGCGCAGTTCGCCCGGAAATCTGGCGCGAGGACACGGCGTGGCCGGCACAAGCCGGACAGCGGGACGCAGCGACAAATTTCCGGAAAAGCGAACAAGCGGGCATGACTAGTTAATAGTTAACAGTGAACAGTTAACAGTTATGGAAGCCGGCTATGCCGGCATTGATTAAAAGGACGCGAAGAATTACGCGTCTAACCCGTCGGAGACAGGGAGGGGGCACGCGGGGGAACCGCTGGTGCCGCCCGCGAGAGCCGCGCGAAGCGAAGCTGAGCAGGGGGTTTTCTCCGCAGAGAAAATCGGCGATGTGGGCATGACTGAGTAAGTGTGCTTTAAGCGCCGCTTACCCGGGGATATTTTCCGGGGCTCCGGCATAAAATAAAATGACGGCGTGTCCGAAAGCGCAGGTGAGAGCCTGCCTTTTTTATATTGCGGAAAGGATATAAAATTATGAAAAAACCGATAAAAACAGATAAAGCGCCTGCCGCTATCGGCCCGTATTCTCAGGCTATTCTATCGGGCGGATTTCTTTTTGCCTCGGGGCAGATTCCGGTAATTCCCGAAACCGGCGAAATTCCGCAGGGAATCGAGGAGCAGGCAAAGCAGGTTTTTAAAAATATTGCCGCGATTTTGGAGGAGGCGCAGCTCTCCTTTGCCGATGTCGTCAAGGCTACCGTTTTTTTAAAAGACCTTGCGGACTTCGAAGAGGTAAACGAAATTTACGCCTCGGCGTTTATGATGCCCTTTCCGGCGCGAAGCTGCGTCGAGGTCGCAAGGCTGCCGAAAGATGTCAAAATCGAAATAGAAATAATTGCCAAAAGCCTGTAATTGTATAATTACAGGCTTTTATATTTTGTTGACGAAATGCAGCAAAAAATGATAAAATAACCTTGTTTTTGACAATCAAAAATATGCCGGGGGTAGAGATGGGAAAAAAGAATAGGGGAGACCGCCGCGACGCGCGATATGTCAAGGCGGAGGCACTTGGCGCGCTTATGCCGTTTATCTTGAAACGACGGAGCGACAGCCTGATTTATTTTGATATAAAAGTTAATATGGAAAATGCGATAAAATTCGTTAAAGAGCAAAACGAAAGCGGAATTTATCCTTGCAAAGTAACATATTTTCACTTGCTTCTTGCTACATTAGTAAAGATAATGCAAACGCGGCCGCATCTTAACAGCTATATCTTAAATTATCGCAAATACGAAAGAAAACACATAGATATCGCTTTTGTCGTCAAAAAACAGCTTACAGAAGAAGCAAAAGAAACGACGATAAAGGTCCGGTTCGACAGCTGCGAAAGTTTTCTCGACGTAGTCAAAAAAACTATGGTTGACGTTTCGGAAGCAAGGCAGGAATCGGGAAGCGATAACGATAAAATATATGATATTCTAGGCAAAATGCCGCGCTTTGTGACCCAAATGGCGGTCGGAATTTTATCGTTTTTACATAAAATTGACCGTATGCCGAAGGATATCGACAGGGCGGATCCGATGAACAGCTCCGCCTTTTTATCAAATCTCGGAAGCATCGACGTTGACGCTCCGTTCCACCACCTTTTCGAATGGGCAAGCTGTTCGCTTTTCGCCTGTTTTGGAAAGATTATAAAAGAGCCGGTGGTAAACGAAGCGGGCGAAATCGTTGTCGGGGACATCGCGCATATTATGGTAACTGTTGATGAGCGAATCGGCGAGGGGATAAAATTTGCCAAAGACCTTCAACTTTTCCGCTATTACATGGAAAATCCGCAAAACTTGCTTTCATAGGAGGGACAGAGAATGGGATTGCTGACAAAAAAAGTGAAAATGCCGTGGGAACCGGAGTATGAAAAATTCGGGATTCCCGAAATTTCGGAATGCCCGCACGAAACGATTTATGAAAGGCTCCGCAGCACCGCGATAAAATATCCTGAATATCCTGCGGTTGATTTCATGGGCAAAAAATTCACCTTTTCGAAACTTATCGACCTTGTCGACAAGTGCGCCTATTCTCTTGAGCAGGAGGGGGTAAAGCCGGGCGATAATATCACAATCTGCCTGCCGAACATCCCGCAGTGCATCGTCGCATTTTACGCGACAAACAAGCTCGGCGCGAGGGCGTGCATGGTGCATCCGCTGTCGTCGGCGCTTGAAGTTGAGGCGATGCTGAAAGAAACAAAAAGCAAGGTGCTTTTTTCGCTCGACCTTACATATCCGAACCTCCACCCGCTTGTGAAAAACACCGATGTTAAAATCGTTGTTTTATCAAAAATTAATGATTATCTCCCGGCGGTAAAATCGGCGGGATTTGTCCTTAAAAATGCTAAAAAGCGCAAGGCGGCGGTAAAAGAGGTCGGCGCAATAGGCTGGAACGAGCTTATCAAAGACGGACGGAGCGACGCGCTTTATCTTCGCAGAATTCAGCCTGATGACGCCGCGGTAATCCTATACAGCGGCGGCACATCGAGCGGCAACCCGAAGGGCATTTTGCTCTCCTCGATGAATTTCAACAGCCTTGCAAATAATGTTGTCAATTTCGTTCCGGAGGTTCTGGCGGGGGATTCGATTCTCGCTATTTTGCCGCTTTTCCACGGCTTCGGGCTTGGAATTTGCGTTCATTCGATTATGACACACGGCATGAAGGTTATATTAATCCCTCAGTTTTCGGGAAAAGTTTTTATTAATACTATTAAAAAATCAAAGCCGAATTTCGTCGCCGGAGTTCCGTCGATGTACGAGGCGCTCGTCTCAAGGAAAGAGGCAAACGGAATAAAATACGCTAAATTTCTAAAAGGCGCTTTTTGCGGCGGGGACACCGTTCCGGTCGAGCTTAAAAAACGGTTCAATGAATTTATGACGGCGCATGATTGCGATGTCCGCCTGCGCGAGGGCTACGGCCTCACCGAAACGGTCACGGCGGCGACCATCGCGCCGAATGAGAACGAAGCGCGCGGCACTGTAGGCTTCCCGTTTCGCGGGATGTATGCAAAGGTTGTCGAGCCGGAGACGAAAAAAGAGGTGCCCTATGGCACCGACGGCGAGATTTGCCTTGCAGGAGACCAGGTCATGCTCGGCTATATGAACTGCGATGATGAAAATGCGGTCGCGCTGCAAAAACACGCCGACGGCCTCACCTGGCTCCACACCGGAGACATGGGATATATGGACGAAAAAGGCTATATTTTCTTTAAGCAGAGAATCAAAAGAATTATCAAATCTTCTGCCTTTCCCGTATATCCGTCGCTTGTAGAGGACGCGGTGCTTACATACGAGGGCGTGGCGCAGACGGCGGTCATCGGGGTGAAAGACGCGCGCAAGGGCGAAATTGTCAAAGCGTTTGTCATAATGAAGGACAAAGCAAAGGCGACCGACGAAACCTCTAACGCGATTATTACGCACTGCGAAAAAATGCTTAATAAATGGAGCGTGCCGAAAATTATCGAGTTCCGCGACGAGCTTCCGCTCACAAAGGTCGGTAAGGTGAATATCGTTGCCCTTGAAAAAGAAGAGCTTGAAAAATCGAGATAATAAATAAAATAAAACAAATAATAATGCCGTACCCGCAATGAGTACGGCATTATTTTTCGCTTATATAGACCGGCTCATCCTTGAAAATCAGCTCATCTATATCGGGCGGGCAATCATTGTAAATGCTCATAATTTTGTCCTTTCTTCGATGTTTGGCAATGATTTAGTATATGCAAAAATATATAAAATATTTCATGCAAAACTTTAAAAAATCTGGAATTTGGAATATAATAGCAATATGAATAATTTACCAAAAGAAATTGCGAATTTGCTCGAAATATATAAGGCAAACGGATTTTCCGCTTACGTTGTCGGCGGGGCATGCCGCGATTTTCTTATGGGAATTTCTCCGAAAGACTATGACTTGGCGGTTTCCGCCCTGCCGGAGGAGACCGCGCAGCTCATGAAAGGCAAAAAAGTTATTCCAACGGGGCTGAGGCACGGCACCCAAACGGTGATCACAGGCGATTATTTCGTTGAAATCACCACCTTCCGGACCGAAAAAGGATATTCTGATTCCCGGCGGCCGGACGAGGTCATCTTTGTTTCGGATATCGAAACCGACCTTGCAAGGCGGGATTTTACGATAAACGCGATTGCCTTTGACGGCAAAGATTTTATTGATCCTTTCGGCGGCGCGCAGGATATTAAGGCGGGGATTATTCGGGCGGTCGGTAGTCCCGAAGAAAGATTTTCGGAGGATGCGCTCCGTATAATGCGAGCGCTCAGATTTGCGGCAACGCTCGGTTTTTCGCTTTCCGAAGAAACCGAAGCCGCCGCATTCAGGTGCGCGGAAAAACTTAAAAAAATCGCGGCGGAAAGAATTACCGCCGAACTGTTTTTACTTCTTTGCGGCGAAAATGCAGGCGATGTAATAATAAAATATGTCGATATTCTCGGCGTGTTTTTGCCCGAGCTCTTGAAGATAAAAGGGCTTGCGGCAAACAATCCTGTTCACAGTTTCGATGTGCTGACACATACCGCAAAATCGGTGGATGCCGCGCCGAAAGATAAAATTATAAGGCTTGCGATGCTCTATCACGATGTCGGAAAAGCGTATTGCTATACCGAGGACGAAGCGGGTATCGGTCATTTTTACGGGCATCCGAAAATCTCGGAGCAGCTTGCTATAAAACGCTTTGATGAGCTTAAAATCGACAACAAAACAAAAGAAGAAAGCATATACTTGATTGCAAACCATATGTTTGACTTCCATTTTTTTATACAGGACGGCGATAAATTCGTGCGGCGCGCGCTTCATAAGCATGGGGAGGAGCGGCTTTGGAATTTGTTTGCGGTGGTAAGGGCGGATATCGCGGCGCTTCGGGACGATGTCGCAAAAGAGCTTGCGGTGGAAAAAGAGGCGGAAAATCTTTTAAGGGCTTTACTCGAAAGCGAAAACTGCTTTAAGCTGTCCGACCTTGCGGTAAACGGAAACGATCTTATAAATTCGGGGATTCCCGAGGGCAAGCTGATTGGGCAAAAACTTGACATGCTTTTTAAAAAAGTTGTTATTGACGGTATTCCAAACGATAAAGAAATACTACTGAAAGAATGTTTGAGAGATGAATGAAAGAGGAAAAGAAGGCATAAACGCGGGTTTTGCCGGAGTGATTTTGAATATTCTGCTTGCGGCGGCAAAGATTATTGCCGGCCTTCTTTCGGGCAGCCTTGCTATTGCGGCGGACGGATATAATAACCTGACCGACGCGGCGGCGTCTATAATGACGATTATCGGGTTTAAGGCGGCGCAAAAGCCCGCAGACAGCGAGCACCCGTTCGGGCATGCGCGAAGCGAATATATCGCCGGAGTTGCGGTCGCGTTTTTCGTTACAATTGTCGGCGCGGGCATTTGCAAGGATTCAATAGGCAAGATATTTCGCCCGTCCGATGTGGATTACGGCGTATTGTCGCTTTTCGTTCTCGGGATTTCGATTATCGTTAAGTTTTCGATGATGGTTTATTATCGGAAAATAGGCAAAAAAATCACGTCTACAACCCTTTACGCCGCGGCGGCGGACAGCAGGAACGACGCGCTCGCGACGTTCGGGGTTCTTCTCTCCGCAATTATCGCGAGAACTTTCGATATTAATATCGACGGATATATCGGGCTTTTGATATCGGTATTTATAATTTATTCGGGAATAAAGCTGGTCGGCGAGGCGCTTTCGCCGCTTCTCGGACGCGCGCCGAATCCCGATTTTGTGGACGAAATTTGCAAAGAGATAAAGAGCCATCCGGGAATCTTGGGTGTGCATGACCTTATGGTCCATGATTACGGACCGGGAAACTGCTTTGCCTCTATCCACTGCGAGATGGATTATCGGCTCGGGACGCTCGAGAGCCACGAAATTGTCGACAAAATAGAGCGAGAATTTTTAGAAAAAGGGATAATGCTTGTTATCCATTTTGACCCGGTGGATGTCGGGGAAACCGCCGCCGGCACCACCGAAGAAAAGGAGTAGATGGTATGGACGTTTTTGCAGGACTTAAAAGCGCGGATTTCTTTATAAAACTTTTGAGAGGGAATCAGGAAAACGCCATTATCATTCACAGCCCTAAAGAGAAGATGACCGCCGCCGATTTTACCCCGCTTCCGCGGATTTCGCCCGAGCTTGCCGGAGTCAGCAGCGAAATGCTTCTCGAGTTTTATAAGGTTCTTTGCAATGATAAAACGGTGAATCTTCACAGCGTAATTGTCGCCAAAGGCGGAAAGGTTATTTCCGAGGGGTATTTTGCGCCGTATAATAAAAACTGGCGGCAGGCCGTTTATTCGGTAAGCAAAAGCGTCACCTCCGCCGCCGTCGGCTTTGCAATCTCGGAAGGACTGCTCTCGGAAGATGAAAAAATAGTGGGGATTTTTCCGGATAAATTACCTTTTTTCAAAAGCAATCGTCTGCAAAAAATAACGGTAAAGCACCTTCTTACCATGACGTCGGGTATTTCTTTTAACGAGGCGGGCGTGGCGGTCGCGGATGATTTCATAAAAAGCTGCCTTGAAAGCGAGATAAAAACCGAGCCGGGAGAGGTGTTTAACTATAACAGCCTGAATACATATCTCCTTTCGGCGGCGGTTGTCCGGAAAAGCGGCATGCCGCTTGTGGAATATCTTAAACCGCGGCTTTTCGAGCCGCTCGGCATCTCGAATATATATTGGGAGACTTGCCCGAAGGGAATAGAAAAAGGCGGCTGGGGACTTTACCTTACGGCGGAGGAAATCCTGAAAATCGGGCTTGCTTTCATGCCGGAAACAGGCATTATCCCCGAGCCGTACCGCGAAAAAGCGACAACCAAACAGGTGGAAAACGACAACGAATACGGTCCGGGATACGGGTATCAGATTTGGTCGAGCAATATAAAAGGCGCGTTCGGTTTTAACGGCGTTTTCGGCCAGGCGATGCTTGCTATTCCCGATCTTGATATTGCCATCGCGGTCACGGCCGGAAGCGATCAAATGTTTTTTGAGGGCGACCTTTTCAAAATCATTACAACCTTTTTCGGCGACGGGCTTAAAAAGGTTCCGCGCAAGCCGTTTGCGGGCACAAGGCTGAAAAACTACCTGAAAAATCTAAGGCTTGTTCATAAGGTCGGCTCGAAAGAAGCGCGGCAGGATATAAAAAAATTCGGCGGCGCAAAATACACGCTTAAAGAAAACAAATTCGGATTTTTGCCGTTTATAGAGCAGGCTGTACACGGGAATTTCAGCAGCGGCATCACCGAAATTGATTTTGTATTTGAAGACGATTTTTGCACGATAAACTTTGCCGAGGCGGGAAACACGCAAACGATTAAAGCGGGATACAGTAACGCGGTCGAAAATAATCTTACATTCGGAGAAAGCAGTTATGCGGTTGCCGCCGAATGCGCCGCATATGATGATGAGGATAAAAACCCTGTTTTAAAACTCTATCTTTCTTTCCTCGAAACGCCCTGCACAAGAATTGCAAAATTTTATTTTTACAAAGATACTCTTAAAATAAAATTTGACGAAAAGCCGTCGGTGGAAGCGAGCGTGGAGATGGTGCTCGACCTCGTTGGACGGCAGGAAAAGCTCGTTTCAAGGGTAAAGGACGGCAAAATCGCGAAATATGTTATAGATACCGTTATGAAACAGGCAACGCCGGAACTGGACGGAGAAAAAATATGAGATTTATAATTGTCACCCCGATGGTGAAGGGAAATGTGAAAAATTTTATAAACGACGGCGATTATATCGCGGCGGCGGATAAGGGTTATGATAAATGCATAGAGGCGGGGATAATGCCCGATATTTGCATCGGCGATTTTGATTCGCTTAAAACCGAGCCGCTCTGCGAAAAGATTAAATTTCCGGAGGATAAGGACGAAACCGATACCGGTCTTTGCCTTAAATATGCCATTGAAAACGGGTACAAAGAGGTTGTTATCGTCGGCGGGCTTTCAGGGCTTCTCTCGCACACCTGCGCTAATTTACAGCAGCTTTGCTATGCCGCGAAAAATAATGTAAATTTAAGTATAGAAGACGAAAAGATTTATGCCTCAATCGTAAAAAACGGGACGCGGGGCTTTGAAAAAAGGTTCAGCGGCAGGCTTTCGGTTTTTTCGGCGGGGGATGTTTGCACCGGTGTAACCCTAAAAGGCGTGAAATTTCCGCTTTGCGGAGCAACTATAAAAAACAGCTTTCCGATAGGCGTTTCGAATGAATTTGTCGAGAATTTTGCCGAAATATCGGTCGGCGACGGCTCGCTTATAGTTATTCTCGAATAGAATCGCGGTAAAAACCGCGATAAAAACCGTAGCAAAATCGCGGTAAAGCGCGACAAAACCGGCGATAAAAACCGTAGCAAAAGCCACGGTAAAGCCGCGGAAAAAGGACACACGCGTTTTGCAGTTCGTGGCGTTTCCCGCTCGGCTAAAATTCCAGACTCCGTGTGAGAAATACGGCATCTGCCCGGCTGCGAAAACAAAGAAAGAACCGCATCCAATGGGTGTGGATGCGGTTCTTTCTTTTAGGGTAGAGGAAATAGTATGTACTTATCATCTTGACGCTTAAATAACAGGAGATTATGTAACAATGCGCCGAAATAATTAACTACATGTATATTGTAAAACACAACTTTCGAAAATGCAAGAAAAATTTTAAAAAAATTCAAAAAAGTTTATAATTGCTAAAAATATCACTTGCAAAACGAGCCAAATGAATGAATACTAATATAAAACTTGCATTTTTGCAAGAATTGGGAGAAGAAAATGAATTTCAGTGTTCTCGGCAGCGGACGGTGGGGAAGTTTTATTGCCTGGTATCTCCACGAAATCGGACATAACGTCACCCTTTACGGGCGAAGCGGCGGAAAAATCGAAAGCCTGAAAGAGGCGAAGAAAAGCGGACAAACAGAGTTTTCGGATGAAATAAAAATTACAAGCGATCTGTGCGCGGCGGCGGAAAACAAATACATTTTCATCAGCATCGCGTCGCAAAATTTTCGCGCCCTGCTCGCGGAAATGAAAGAAAATGGGCTGGCAAAAGGCAAGATTCTTGTGCTATGTATGAAAGGAATCGAGCAGGCGACAGGGAAGCGCTTGACCGAAGTTGTTACCGAAATTTGCGGAGATGAAACCGCGTCGGCAATATGGGTTGGTCCGGGCCATGCGGAGGATTTCCGCGCGGGAATTCCGAACTGCATGGTAATCGATTCGGCCGACGAAGCGCTGACAAAAGAGCTCGCGGGATATTTGCAAAGTCCGCTCATCCGCTTTTATTACGGCACCGACCTTATCGGCAACGAGATAGGCGCGGCGGCAAAAAATGTTATCGGAATCGCGGCCGGACTGCTTGACGGTCTTTCGCTCGGCGCTCTTAAAGGCGCGCTTATGAGCCGCGGGCCAAGAGAGGTTGCGCGCTTTATTTGCGCGCTCGGCGGCAAGGAGATAACGGCATACGGCCTTGCTCACCTCGGGGACTACGAGGCGACGCTGTTTTCAAAGTTTTCGCATAACCGCCGTTTCGGTGAAATGATTATAAAAGGCGAGCCGTACAGCGAGCTTGCCGAAGGGGTTTATACCGTCTCGGCAATGCTGAAGCTCGGCGAGGAAAAAGGGGTGGAATTGCCGATATTCAAGGCGGTTGCGGATATTATCCATAACGGCGAGGAGCCGAAAAAAGCCCTTGCGCAGCTGTTTTCACGAAGCGCTAAAGACGAGTTTTATTATTAATTATAAAACTATTGCAAAAAAGACTTTGCTATGATAAAATAATCAAGCTGCGAAAAAGGCGGCAATACACACGTCGGCGGACGAAACGCACCATGTGCCTTAATCGGCGGGGCGTCGGTTGAACCCGGCGGAGGTAAAACAAAAATAAAAAGGAGAACCCCAAAATGAGCGTTATCTCAATGAAACAACTGCTTGAAGCAGGCGTCCATTTCGGTCACCAGACCAGAAGATGGAACCCCAAAATGGCTCAGTATATTTTTACCGAGCGCAACGGAATCTACATCATCGACCTTCAGAAAACCGTTAAAAAAGTCGAAGAAGCATACAGCTTTGTTCGCGATGTTTCGGCTGACGGCGGCACAATCCTTTTCGTCGGCACGAAAAAACAGGCTATGGAAGCGATTAAAGAAGAAGCAGAGCGCGTAGGCATGTTTTTTGTCAATGCAAGATGGCTTGGCGGAATGCTTACTAACTTCAAAACAATCAAAAAGAGAATCGACAGGCTCGCACAGCTTCGCAAAATGGAAGGCGACGGCACTTTTGATCTTCTTCCCAAAAAAGAAGTTTTGAAATTAAACGGCGAGATTGCAAAACTCGAAAAATTCCTCGGCGGAATCAAAGAAATGGGCAAACTTCCGTCCGCTTTGTTTATTGTCGATCCGAAAAAAGAGAGAATCGCAGTTCAAGAAGCTCGTAAGCTCGGCATTCCGATTGTCGCGATTGTTGACACAAACTGTGATCCTGATGAAATCGATTATGTTATCCCGGGCAACGACGACGCTATTCGCGCGGTTAAACTTATTTCCGCGACAATGGCAAACGCTGTTATCGAGGGAAGACAGGGCGAGCAGTTCGAAGTATCTGACGGCGATACCGAAGCAAGCGGCGAAAGCGCAGAATAATCAAGACATTCATGCCCGCTTTAATTAGCGGGCATTCTTTTAAAAAAATTCTTAAAATTCTTTAGGAGGAAATTTCAAAATGGCATTTACAGCAAAAGATGTTCAAACGCTTAGAGAAGCGACAGGTTGCGGCATGATGGACTGCAAAAAAGCGCTTACCGAAGCGGATGGCGATATGGAAAAAGCAACCGCCCTGCTCCGCGAAAAAGGTCTTGCGGCGGCGGCGAAAAAAGCGAGCAGAATAGCGGCTGAAGGTCTTGTCACAGCGTTTGTTGACGACAGCATCAAAGCCGGCGTCGTTCTCGAAGTAAACAGCGAAACCGATTTCGTTGCGAAAAACGCGGATTTCCAGGAATTTGTTAATCAGACAGCGGCGACCGTTCTTGCGGGCAATCCCGCTGATGTTGACGCGCTTCTCAAATTGCCGCTTGCAGGCAGCTCGGCCGGCACGGTTGAAGAAGTTTTGAGAGATAAAATTCTCACAATCGGCGAAAACCTTGCGGTTCGCCGCTTTAAAAAATACGACGGCAATGTGGTTTCTTACGTTCATGCCGGCGGCAAAATCGGCGTTCTCGTCCGCTTTGACTGCGATGATGCGGTTTTTGCAAAAGAAGAGTTCAAAGCCGCGGGAAAAGATATCGCGATGCAGATAGCCGCGCTTAATCCGACATATGTAAAACCGGAAGAAGTTCCGGCGGAAGATATCGAAAAAGAAAAACAGATTCTTATCGCGCAGATTAAAAACGATCCGAAACACGCGGGAAAACCGGAAAACATCCTTGAGAAAATGGTCGCCGGAAAAATCGGCAAATTCCATGAGAATTATACCCTTACAAAACAGATTTTTGTTAAGGATAATTCGGTTACGGTTGAGAAATATCTCGACAACGTCGCTGCAAGCCTCGGCGGAAAAGCCACAATCGCTGAGTTCACACGTTTTGAAAAAGGCGAGGGACTTGAGAAAAGACAGGATGATTTCGCTTCCGAAGTTGCAGGAATGGTTAAATAATAAATTACAAATTAGAGAGCCCCGCTTTTAAAAGCGGGGCTCTTTTTATGCGCCCTATCGGTAACCTTTTGTGAAAAATATTTCACATAACTTTGTTTTTCTTTTCAAAAAAGCGTGCTATAATTTCTAAATAAGGCGGTGATTATTTGAGCAGAATTTTGGTTGTTGACGACGAGGCGAATATCCGCGCGGTTATAAAGGAATATCTTTTATTCGACCGGCACGAGGTCGCCGAGGCGGTAAACGGCATGGAAGCGGTGGAAATTTGCCGAAAAGAGGATTTCGACCTTATAATTATGGACGCCATGATGCCGAAGCTCGACGGTTTTTCGGCGTGCAAAGAAATAAAAAAAGAAAAAGATATTCCGATTCTTATGCTCTCGGCAAGGGGAGAGGAATACGATAAACTTTTCGGCTTCGAAATGGGAATCGACGACTATGTTGTAAAGCCTTTTTCACCGAAAGAACTGCTCGCCCGCATAAACGTTATTATAAGCAGAAGCGCAGGCAGAGGCGCTGCGAAAAAAGAGGCCGGCGCGGTGCGCGATTTCGGGGGGATAAAGATAGACATCCCGGGGCATAACGTCTTTGTCGACGGCAAAAAAACCGATTTGACGCCGAAAGAATTTGACCTGCTCGTTTATTTTTGCGAGAATGCCGGTCTTGCGCTTTCGAGAGACCAGCTTCTAAGCGCTGTTTGGGGGTACGACTACTTCGGCGACGACCGCACGGTCGACGCGCAGGTAAAACTTCTCCGCGGCAGCCTCGGAAAATACCGGGATTATATAGTGACTTTGCGAGGGGTGGGATACAAATTTGAAATTTGACAGGCGCTCGGTCGGCGTAAAATTATGGCTTTATTTTACGCTTTATGCCGCCGTTATTTTTGTTATGCTCTGGCTTTTGCAAACCGTTTTTCTTCAAAATTTTTATGAGGGAATGAAGAAAAATGACATCGAAAAGGTCGCCTCGCAGATTGCGGATATTTATGAGCGCGACGGCGAAAACGCCGCTGCCGAAATAGACAAGCTGACCTTTCATAATTCGATTTTGGTATATATTGCGGACGACAGTGGCAATTTAATTTATTCATCGGACGAACACGGCTCGGGCGGAGGACCGAATTTTCCAAACCAGTTCGGCGGCGGACGTGGCAATAACAGCGACCTTTTCGGCTCGGAGGGAACGCCAAATAACCTTCCATCCGATTTTCAGGGCGGCCAGTTTGGCGGATACCGCCCTCTGCCGAGCGACTTTGACGAATTTTTGTCAAAGCTCGGTCAAAGTGCGGACGGAAAAATCAGTTATATCGTCACTCGCGGAAATTTTAACGGCAAATCGCTTATCTGCGGCGTGAAGCTCTCCGGCGCAATCCTTTATATAAGCTCGCCGCTGATGCCGATGGACGGCACCACCGAGATACTTAGAACGCAGCTTATTTATGTTACATTGGCGTCGCTGTTTTTGGCGCTTATCCTCGCTTTTTTTATCGCCCGGAAATTCTCAAGGCCGCTTTCGAAAATCTCAAATCAGGCCGAAAAACTCGGCACCGCCGAATATATTCCGGGACAAGGCAAAGGCTTTTGCAGCGAGATTGATAACCTCGCCGATACGCTTGATAAATCCTCGGTTGAGCTTTCAAAAGTGGAGGCTCTGCGAAAAGAGCTTATCGCGAATGTGTCGCACGATCTGCGCACGCCGCTGACTATGATTAAGGCGTATTCGGATATGATTGTCGACATTTCGGGCGACGACAGGGAGAAAAGGGAGGAGCATCTTAAAGTTATCTCCTCCGAAACCGACAGGCTTGCGGAGCTTGTAAATGATATGCTCGACCTCTCGGTTATCGAGGCGGGCGCGGCAGTACCGAATATGGAAAACGTCTGTATAAGCGACCTTGCTATCGACGTTATCAAGCGGTTTGCGCCGATAACCCTAAAAGACGGAATAGAGATAACGCAAAATATCGAGCCCGACCAGTACGTTCCGGCCGATCCGCGCCGCCTTTTGCAGGTGCTTTTCAATCTTATCGGCAACGCCGTAAACCACGCGGACAAAATAGAGGTTTCGCTTTTTGACAAAGGCGAAAAAATTCGCCTCGAAGTAAAGGATAACGGCGCGGGAATCGCGGAAGAGGAGCTCCCATATATTTGGGACAGATATTATAAGGCTAAAGACCAAAGCAGGGCAAAAAGCGGAACGGGGCTCGGGCTTTCGATTGTCAAAGGAATTCTTGAATCGCACGGCGCTAAATACGGCGTCTCAAGCGCCCTCGGACAGGGAAGCGTATTTTGGTTTGAGATGAGAAAATAAAATCCCCGCTCTGCAGGACGGCAGGGCGGGGATTTTGTATGTATGTATTATTTATTTAATAACTCATAGGCGGCATTTCTGCTTATTCCGTGTTTTTCGGCGGCAAGCCGCAGTGAGGTTGTTTTGCAGTGCCCCGCTTTAAGATTATTTTCGTAATCCTTGGCAAGAGCTGCGGCGCTAATTTCTTTTTTCTCCTGCTGTTCTTCCTTTGCCGCTTCTTTTGCGCCCTCTAAAATCAAAACGAACTCGCCTTTGGGTGGCGTTTTTTCATAATATTCCGCCGCTTCCGAAAGGGTAAACCTAAGCGTTTGCTCGTGCAGCTTTGTGAGCTCGCGGCAAAGCGAAATTTTGCGCTCCCCGCCAAATGTTTTGATAAAATCCTTAAGGGTGTTTTGAAGCTTGTGCGGAGCTTCGTAAAAAATCATAGTTCTTGTTTCGCAGGCTATTGCTTTAAGATGCTCTCTGCGGCTTTTGCTGGCTGTGCTTAAAAATCCTTCGAAGCAAAACCGCCCCGTCGAAAGTCCGGAGGAGGCAAGCGCGGTGATTGCGGCGGACGGGCCTGGAACATTAAAAACCGGTATTCCCTCGGCGGCACAAAGGCGAACAAGGTCCTCGCCCGGATCTGAGATTGCGGGCATACCCGCGTCGCTGCAAAGGGCGGCGCATTTGCCCTCTTTCAGCCGCGTGATAATTTCCTCGCCGCGCTGCCGCAGATTGTGCTCGTAATAGCTAATAAGCTCTTTTTTTATTTCAAATTTATTAAGCAGTTTAAGGGTAACTCTCGTATCCTCCGCGGCGATAAAATCGACATTTGAAAGGGTGAACACAGCGCGCGGCGACAAGTCCTCGAGGTTGCCTATCGGAGTTCCGACGATATAAAGCGCGGGGCGTGTTATCTTCATTGCTCTCTCCTGTAAATCTTTTTTATCTCGGCGGATTCGCCGCCATTCTCAAAAATCACCAGCGGCGAAAGAATTTTTATTCCGCTTTTGCCGCCTTTAAGCCCCTCGATTAAAAAAAGCGAAGGCGCTTTTCCGCTGTTTGACTCGACCATGCGAAGCCTTTTCGGTTCCAACCCGAACCGCCGCATAAGGCAGACGGAGTCCGAAAGCCGTTCGGGGCGGAGCACCATGCAAAAGCGGCCGCCCGGCATAAGGTAATATGCCGCCGCCTTTATAACATCTTCGAGAGTCGCGTTTATTTCGCATTTTGCAAGCGCCATATCCTGGTCGGTTGAGACCGCTCCGCTGCCCGCTTTTTTGTATGGAGGGTTCGAGACGACAAGCGAAAAAGAGCAGGGAGGGAAAACCGCCTCCCTATAATCGCCGGCGATTATTTCACAGCTTTGCAGATTATTTAAGGACACCGACCGCGCGGCCATCTCGGCGTAATGCGGCAAAATTTCAACGCCGACAACTTTTTTCGGTGAGAAATTATTGGCTATTAAAATAGGAATTATTCCGCTTCCGGTGCCGAGATCTAAAACGGTGTCTTTTTTCTTTGCGGCGGCGAAATCGGCGAGAATAACCGCATCAACCCCGAAGCGGAAACCGCGTTTTTTCTGAATAAGCGAAAGACCGCCAAGGCGGAGGTCCTCAAGCTGTTCGTCTTTAAAAAGCAAATTTATCACCTAAAATAAATGCAGGCAGGCAAAAAATGCCTGCCTGAAATTTTTTATTTAACTTATGCCGGGTTGGGAGCGTCTGTCGGGCAAACGCCTGCGCAAGCGCCGCAATCAATGCAGTCGTCAGCGTTTATAACGTATTTGTCGTCTCCGGCAGAGATGCAGCTTGTCGGGCATTCAGCTTCGAAAGCGCCGCAATTAATGCAGTTATCGTTAATAAAATAAGCCATTTCAATTCCTCCGTTAATTTAATAATTATATTTTACAATCATTACATCTATAAATCAAGATAAAAAATTACGGTTTGCGAACCTCGGCGATTGCCGTTTCAAGCTGCAGGTCGTCATAGTGGTTTTGAACTTTTTTAATGTTGATTATATCGGTTATGTGCTGGAAGGTATAAAGGTCAAGCTCACCGGTCATCGGAAGTTCCGAGGTTTTTTGAATCGCCGCGAGGGCGGCGGTTATTTCCAGGTTCCAAGTATCGGTATAGTCCCTGATATATCCGAGATAAACAAGCCGCTGGGAAAGCGCGTGGATTGCGGTGGTGTAATTCTCGTGATTAAAAGCGTCCATTTTCGGGAACGGGACATCGATAATATTATTGGAAACCGGAACATCGGGAATAACGCCGACGCCGTCGTAAGTTTCGCCTTTTCCGTCTTTAAAAATATAAGCGACAATATAAGCGGCAGAGCCGTCGCTGAATTTTTTAAGGGTTTGAGCAACGCCTTTGCCGTAGGTTGTTTCGCCGACGATTGTGGCAAGGTCGTGCCCCTGCATAATAAACGCCGCGCTTTCGGAGGCGCTGACCGTGTTTTTGTTTGTCAGCATAACAATTTTGTCGACCGGAAGACCGCGCCCGGTGGTGTAATACGATAGGTCGTTTCCGTCTTTGTCAAACATCGAGATAAGCGAAAGTCCCGGTTCGGTAATAAGATAATTTACCATATCAAGCATGTTTAAAACGCTTCCGCCCGCGTTATCCCTAAGGTCGATTATATATCTTGTGGCGCTTCCGCGATAGTATTCGTCGATGGCTTTGACAAACTGGGGAAGAAAATCGGAACCGAGAAAAGAGCTGATTTTGATATAGAGAATGTCGCTGTCGATATAATGGAACGAGACAACCTGCGAGGGCAGGTTTTTGCGAACCAAAGAAAAGCTTAAAATTTCGTCGCCGCGCTTTATTTTCAGGCGAACCGGCGCGCCGGTTTCGCCGCGCAATAATCCGGAACAGACGATAACGGTTGAGGCGGAGACGTCAAACCCGTCGATTTCAACGATTTGGTCACCAACCTTGATTCCCGCGATTTGAGCGGGGCCGGAGGGGGTAACGACATCGATAAGCGGCTTGTCCGCATCGGGACGCAGCTGAATGCCGATGCCGCCGTATGTAGTCTGGTTTTGAAACTTCAGATATTCTTCGGGCGACATATAAAAGCTGTATTTATCGCCGGAGCCGATAAGCGCGTCGATTATCTCGTTTAGCAGCTCGGGGTGATCTTCGATAAGTTTCAGCAAGGTCGCTTTCAAAACTTCTGATTCGCTTCGCCCGTCGAGATGGGTGTCAAGATAGGCGTCAAGAATTTCCTCAAACAGGCTTGTCCCCGAAGTTTCTTCCGCGGAAGCGGAGAAAATCGGAATAAAGCAAATTATAATAATTACGCATAAAATTTTTTTTAGCGTTTTCATCTTGCAACCTCCTTTACCTTGATATTAAAATCATTTTCGGATATTAGCTCGCCGCCGATTTCAAGAAGATAGCGGAGCTTAATTGTGCCGCCTTTATCGGTCATGCGGTTTTTGATTTCAGAGGTGGAAACAGACATATCCATATATCCTGCGGGGGTTTTATAACGGCATAGATGGCGGGTGCCGGACTCGAAAATCATAGAGCCGGAAAAAGGGCCGCCGCGCTTCATGATAACAAAGCGGTCGTCAGCAAGAATTTCGGTAATTGATCCGTCCATTCCGGTCATCGTGCTCTCGTTATAGGTAATGCGGTAACCGCCGTTTTTTTTCTCGAAAATACCGTCGGTCATAAATTCTATGCTGTCGTCTATATCCTTGCCTTTTTGGCCGCCCATTATTGTAATAATTGCGTTTTTGTTCATTTTAGTACCTTTCGATTTCAACCTTGCGGACAGGTTCGAAAAGCTCGCTGCCAAGGAAAAGCTCCGAGCCTTTTTTAAAACTGTCCGGATCGTCGCTGACATAGCAGGAAAGAGCGCCGCCGCCTTTGTTTTCAAGACCGTTTTCCTTGATTTTTTCGGCTATTATCCCCGCGGCAATTTTTCCGGGATTTATCAGCGCGACTGCGTCGCCGCAAATTTTTGCGAAAACCTTTTCCATAAGGGGGAAGTGGGTGCAACCCAAAATAAGGGTGTCGATTCCTTTTTCAAGCAGGGGAGTTATGTAATCCGAAACGACGCTAAGCGCCACAATATCGTCTTCCGAAAACCGGTGGTTTTCGACAAGCGGAACGAGCAGAGGCGCCGCCGCGCTATAAACGTCGTAATCGGGATTTATTTTCTTTATCTCGCGCTCATATGCGCCGCTTTTTATCGTCGCGGAAGTCCCGATAACCCCGATTTTGCCCCTTGAACACGCCGCTGCCGTCGCCGCCGCGCCGTCGATAACGCCGACGCAGGGAAAAGGAAGCGAAAAGTCTTGAAGCGCTACCGAACTGACCGTTCCGCAAGCGCATAAAAGCGCTTTGATATCAAATTCGCGAAGAAAACTTATGTCCTGCGCCGCGTATTTAACTATCGTTTCGTTGCCGCGCGTTCCGTAAGGCACGCGGCCGGTGTCGCCGAAATAAATCAGGTCTTCGCCGGGCAAAAGGGCGCGAAGCTCTTTGACGGCGGTAAGCCCGCCGAGACCGGAATCGAAAATCCCGATAGGGCGGTTGATCAGCATACTTCCACCTCTTTTGAAAGGGCGAGTTTGCAAAGTCTATCTATAAGCCCGGGATAGGTATATCCCTTGTGCATCATAAGTTTTGGAAACATGCTGATGTCGGTAAAACCGGGAAGGGTGTTGATTTCATTCAAATAAATCTCGCCCGTGTCGCGGTCGACAAAAAAGTCCACCCGCGAAAGACCGCTGCAATCGGCCGCCTTATATGCGGCTGCCGCATATTCGCGGATTTTTTCGGATTTTTCCGCGGGCAAGTCGGCGGGAATGCCGTATCCGCAAAGATTATCGACATATTTTGCGTTGTAATCATAATACTGCGATTCGTTGAGAATTTCGCCAGGGAACGAAGCCTCGGGATTGTCGTTTCCTATAACCGAAACTTCAATTTCGCGCGCGTTTATCGCCTTTTCGGCAAGTAGCCGGTCATCATGAAGGCAGGCTTCATTAATAGCGCTATCAAGCTCATCACGGGTTTTTGCCTTGCTGATTCCGATAGATGAACCCGCTCTCGACGGTTTTATAAAAACCGGATAGCCGATTTTCAACTCGATATCTGAAATGATTTTTTCCCTGTTTGCGATCAGGTCGCAAAGGGTAAAGGCATAATAAGCGCCCTGCGGAATCCCCGCAAAACCAAAAATCTTTTTTGCCGTTATTTTGTCCATACAGTTTGCCGAAGCGGCGACGCCGCACCCGACATAAGGAACTTGAGAAAGCTCAAGAAGCCCTTGGATGGTGCCGTCTTCGCCGTTTTTTCCGTGCAGGACGGGGAAAACGAGATCAAGGGATATGCTTTTGCCGTCCTCCAAAATAAGGCCGTGCGTTTTCGGGTCGGGGCTGATGTGGGCGGGGGTTACGTTTGAAAGCTCCCATTTGCCAGATTTTACATCTTCGGGCGAGCCCTCAAAGAGAAGCCAGCGCCCGCCTTTTGTAATGCCTACCATATATAAATCGTATTTTTCGCGGTCTAAATTCGTTATGACAGAATAAGCGGACAGGCAGGAAATGGCGTGTTCGCTCGATGCGCCGCCGAAAAGCACGGCAAGTTTGATTTTTGACATATTAACCCTCCGTTTTCTGCTGCGAGTAGTATGCGAGAATCAAATCGACCACGTTGCCGTAGCTTTTGATTCCGTCTTTCTGACCGGTCGCTTTGATAAAAGTGTCGTTGAATTTTTCCGAGACGTCCTGAACAATGCCCTCGTATTTTTTGTAATGCTCGATTTCAACAGCGCGGTCCAAAATAATCTCTTTCGGAATCTCGGTCAAAAGCTGCTTGTAAAGGTCGGAATCTGCGTAATACAAGGCGTTGCTGCAGTAAACAAAGCCCCTGTAATAACCGCTGTAGCGGGTAAACGGATCGTCCGCGCCGGTGCAGGCGAGAAAAGCGACAAAATTCGCCTCGTCCTCGCGCCAGAACATGACGCCGTGGGAAATTTCGTGGGTAATCGTAAAGGGAACCGATGCGGCAATGCCATCAATACTTATCGAGCTCTCGCTGAAAAACGGGGAATAAACCCCGGCAACGCCCATCGCGGACATAACATTGCTGAAATAAACCGGTTTCGGATTGGCGATAAGCCCTTTGAAAACCGGATTTTCCTCTTGCAGCTTTGCAAAAGCGGCGGCGGAGGACACGCGGATTGTCTTATAGTCAAACTCGAAAGCGGCGGGCATTGTTTCGCCGCTTTCGGCAATCAAAACGCGCTCCTCTTTCGCTTTTACGGCAAGTGTTTTTGAAAGGTCGTAAAGCTCCTGCGCCGACCGCTCCTCTTTTTTGAGGTTCAAAAGCTGGTCGATAGTCGGGCGGGAAAAGGTAAAACCGTAAGCAAGATTAAAAAAGGTAAATCCGACCGCGATAATAACCGCAAGGGTTGCAAACAGCTTGATAGCCGGCGGCTCTGGTGTGGGGTTTTCATCTTCTTTCGGCGTTTTTTTGCGGATTTTGTTTGCAATTTCGATTATAAGCTGAATGATAAAAATCAAAAATAGGATTATTATTGTCGAAACAAGCAAAAACGCAAAAACTTCGGTAAGCGAAAACTGCAGATAATTCACCGGCCGCCGCAAGATATTAGAGATAAATTTCGCCAGCGGAACCATAACGCGTTCGCAAAAATCGGGATGCGCATTTAAAACGGTTTTAGCGGCGAGATTCAAAATTAAGAGTCCCGCCGCCGCAAAAAGGATTATAAAATATTTTTTATTGTTGCGAAAATAATTTTTAAATTTCAAAGCAAAAAATCCTTATTTTACAAGATAAGTCCAGCCGAAATCATCGGGCAGACTGCCCCACTGTATTCCGGTCAGGGTGTCGTAAAGTTTTTGCGAGAGCTCGCCGATTTTGCCGCCGTTTATAATAAGCTGCTTGCCGTATGCGCTAAGCTCGCCGACGGGGCTAATAACAGCGGCGGTGCCGGTGCCGAAAACTTCTTCAAGGGTGCCGTCTTCGTGGGCTTTGATAACTTCGTCGATAGAAATTTGACGCTCGGAAATCGGAACATTCATGCTCTTCAAAAGCGCGATAATCGAATCCCTCGTGATGCCGGGAAGAATGCTTCCGCCGAGAGCGGGGGTGATGACCTCGCCGCCGATTTTGAACATGACGTTCATAGTGCCGACTTCTTCGATATATTTTCTCTCGTTTGCGTCAAGCCACAAAACCTGAGCATAGCCGTTTTCGCTTGCTTTTGCCTGCGCGATTATCGAGGCAGCGTAGTTGCCACCGGCTTTTGTAAAGCCGATTCCGCCGCGCGCGGCGCGGACATATTCGGTCTCAACGAAAATGCGAACCGGGTTAAGGCCCTCTTTATAGTATGCGCCGACAGGCGAAAGTATAATTATGAATTTATAAGAAAAAGACGCGTGAACGCCGAGATTTGCCTGTGTTGCGATGATAAACGGGCGGATGTAAAGGCTGGTGCCGGGCAAGCTCGGAACCCAGTCGTTATCGACCTTGACAAGCGCATCGACCGCTTCCACATAATCCTCAACCGGGATTTCGGGTATCGCGAGCCTGCGGCAGGAGGAATTTGAGCGTTTTGCGTTCATGTCGGGGCGGAAAAGCAGAATTCGGCCGTCGTCGGCGCGATAGGCTTTCATTCCCTCGAAAAGTTCCTGGCCATAGTGGAAAACCATGCAGGCGGGATCAAGCGAAAGGTTGGAATATGGCATAATCTGCGGATCGTGCCAGCCTTTTTCCACCGAATATTCCATGACGAACATATGGTCTGAAAAATATTGGCCGAATCCGAGATTTGAAAAATCAGGTTTTTGTTTTGGGGTGGTAGTCTTTGTGATTTTGATATTCATAGAACGCTCCTTAATAATAAAACTATTTTAAATAATATAACAATTTAATTGAAATTTCAACCAAAACAATGTAAAATAAACAATATTTGATGATTTAGGTTAGAAGGTATTTATGCTTAGCTCGATTGATTTTTTAAACAAAATTGTAAGGTCCGCTTTTGAAAGCGCGGGGTATCCCTCCGCGTTTAAAAGCGTTGCGGTCTCGGGAAGGCCGGATCTTTGCCAATATCAGTGCAACGATTCTTTCGCCGCGGCGAAAGAATATAAAAAAGCTCCTGCCGCCGTTGCGGCCGAGGTTTGTGAAAAACTTGCCTGCGCCGAGGGGATAGCGCGCGCAGAAGCTATGGCGCCGGGGTTTATAAATATCACGCTTGCGGATGATTGCCTTGCAAGGCTTGTCGGCGCGGAGGACGAGAAAAAAAGCCGCGGGGAAAAGGTCATTATCGACTACGGCGGACCGAACGTCGCCAAGCCGCTTCATATCGGGCATCTCCGCTCCGCGATTATCGGGGAAGCTATCAAGCGGACGGCGAGAGCTTGCGGCGACGAGGCGATCGGGGATATTCACCTCGGCGATTGGGGGCTTCAGATGGGGCTTGTTATCGCCGGGCTCGAGGAAAAAGGTATTACCGATGGATTCGACACCGAAACGTTTAATGAAATCTATCCGGCGGCAAGCGCGAGAAGCAAAGTTGATCCGGAATTTAAGGCGAAAGCGGCTGCGATAACCGGGCTTTTACAGAGCGGCGACCAAAAATACGCCGAAATCTGGGAAAAAATTATGAAAGTTTCGGTAGCCGATTTAAAGCGGAATTACGACCGTCTCGGCGTTAGTTTTGACTGCTGGTACGGCGAGAGCGACGCCGAAAAATATGTTCCGAAACTGATGGAAATTCTCGAATCAAAAAGTTTGCTGAAAAAAAGCGAGGGTGCCGTTGTTGTCGACGTTTCGGAGGAAACCGATACCGCGCCGATGCCGCCAGTTCTTGTAAAGAAGACCGAGGGCGCAAACCTTTACGCCACCACCGATCTCGCGACCATTATACAGCGGCGGGAAGAATTTTCGCCGGATGAGCTTTGGTATGTCGTCGATAACCGCCAGGCTCTTCATTTCGAGCAGATTTTCCGCGCCGCGAGAAAAGCGGAGCTTTCGCCGGGAACCGATTTTTTCTTTTACGGGTTCGGGACGATGAACGGAAGCGACGGAAAACCCTATAAAACCCGCGACGGCGGCGTTATGAGCCTTTCGGTGCTGCTTGACGCGGTGACGAGCGCGGCAAGAGAAAAACTCAGCGCTTCGGCATTTATGGCCGAGTGCAGCGAAAAAGAAAAGGACGAAACCGCCGAAAAGGTCGGTATGGCGGCCCTGAAATTCGGCGACCTGATAAACCACAGAACGAAAGACTATATTTTCGATTTGGAAAAATTCCTTTCGTTCGAGGGGAAAACGGGCCCGTATATCCTCTATATGATAACGCGTATAAACTCGATTCTGAAAAAAGAGGATACGGCAAAAAGTTTTGAAAAAATCTACGGCGAGGATGACCGCGAACTTGTGCAAAAGCTTCTTGCCTCTAAGGAAGCGGTGTTTTACGCAAACGAGGAGAAAGCGCCGAATTATATTTGCGAAAGCGCGTATCAGATAGCGGCGGCGTTTTCAAAGTTTTATCACGGAAACAAAATTTTGGCGCAAGAGGACAGAGAGAAAAAAGAAAACCACCTGGCGCTTATAAAGCTGACAAAAGAAAGGCTTCTTTATTTGCTTGACCTGCTCGGCATTCCTCATGTTCAAAGTATGTAATTATTCGTTATAAAGGCGGTGATTTTTGTGCGGCGCGTAAGTTCGGTTATTTTAGCGGCAGTTTTTATTTTATCAATAATTTTCGTGCTGCCGGCATCGCAAAATGCCGACGCCGCCGGCTCATATCCTTTTATTTTTAACGATGAAATACTGTATCTTGTCGACACTCAGCCGATAATTTATAAAGGGGAGTTCACCTGCGTTCCGTCCGAAAAACTTCTCGAAAAGATTCAGGCAAAAGCGGTTTATGAGGCGGAAACAAACACTTATCACGTCACAAGAGGAAGAATCACGCTCAGCTTCAATCTAACATCCGGCTATTCGTCAAGCGATCAGATGTCGTATTTTTACGCGCCGGGATTTTACCAAAACAATTCGTATTACCTGCCGCTTGAGTATGTTGCGGATAATTTCGATTTGCTTTTCACCAAAATTTCGGACGGACTTTTTCATCTGCAAAGCCAGCCGAGCAAAATTACCGACGAGCAGTGGATAAGGATTTTCAAAACGAAAACAAGCGACACTGCCGCTGATAAAAAAACGCCTACATTTTATCTCTCGTTCGACGACGAGCCGTCGTCCTATACCGGCGAAATTCTTGAAAACCTGAGAAAAAGCGGTGTGACGGCAACATTTTTCATGACCGAGCAGAATATGAAAGCATACCCAGCAATGGTGCGAAGAGTGCTAAACGAGGGGCACACGATAGGGCTCAGTCCCTCGAAAAATATCGGGGCAGGCGCGGCGACCAGTGCCGTGACAAATTCGATTAACAGCGCAAACGACACATTCCAGAAAATCACAAAACAGCGCGTTTTTCTCGTTATGCCGCTTTCGGGCCAGCGCGAAGCGTTTACCCAAAACGTGCGGAACCTACTCACGGCGAGCGGTTACAGGATTTATGACGCTAACATAACCCTTCCCGATTCGAACACGGGCGAAGCGGCGGCAACAACAAAAAGCGAATTCGGCGCGATTGTGAAATATATCAAATGGAACAGCAATATAAAAATTACATCAAAAAGAAACAGCGCGGAGCTGATTGCGGATGTTGTGGCGCGCAAGGATTACAGCCTTGTTGAGATGACCGAATTTACAGAGCCGGTCAATTATTTCAGCGATTTCAGATAAAGTGGGGGAAAAATATATGTATTGCAAACAGTGCGGGAAAAGGCTTGGCGAGGGCGAAATCTGCGCCGATTGCGTGGGAACCGATAATATTTTTTGCGAGCTGTGCGGAGGAGAGCTTCACGACGGCTCAGGGTTTTGCGCTACATGCGGCGCGGTCGTTCACACCGAGGACGCGCCGGATAAGTATACCAGCAACAGAAAGCGGATAACGGCAGGACTTCTCGGCGTGTTTTTGGGCGGAATCGGCGCGCACAGCTTTTATCTCGGCAACAAGAAAAAAGGGATAATTCAGATTGTTGTAACCGTTTTGACCGCCGGTGCGGGGCTTCTTTGGGGATTTAGCGAGGGGATAATGATTTTAAGCGGCGTAACAAGAATTGACTCAAGCGGCGCAAAACTTCAGGGATAGATTTAAAAGCGAGGGATTTTTTTGGAAAAGGTGCTTGTCGCCATGAGCGGCGGAGTAGACAGCAGCGCGGCGGCGATTTTACTTTTAAAACAGGGATACGAAGTTGCGGGGGCGACCATGAAACTCGGATTTCCCGAAACCGACGCGGCGGTGCCCGAGGCAAAAGAAATTTGTGAAAAAATCGGGATAAAACACTTTGAGTTTGATTTTGCCGGTGAGTTTTCGGAAAATGTTATAAAACCATTTATCGAAGAATATCGGGCAGGCCATACGCCGAACCCGTGTGTTTTTTGCAACAAATATTTGAAATTCGGCGCGTTTCTCAAAAGAGCTCTCGAGCTCGGCTATGAAAAAATCGCGACCGGGCATTACGCGGCAATCGAAAAAGACGGCGGATATTTGAAAATCAGGCGCACCGAGGAAAAGGATCAAAGCTACGTTCTCTATAACTTAAATCAGGAGATTTTGGAAAAACTTATCCTGCCTGTTTCGGGAATGTCAAAAACGCAGGTGCGAAAAATATGCGCAGGTGAAGGGCTTTCGGTTGCGGAAAAAAAGGATTCGCAGGATATCTGCTTCCTAAAAAATCGCAGCTATTCAGATTTCGTCGGCGAAACCGCGCCGGGCGATTTTGTCGATAAAAGCGGCAGTATTTTAGGCAGGCACGGAGGGATTTCAAAGTATACTATAGGCCAGCGCAAAGGGCTTTTCATCTCTGCTCCCAATCCGCTTTATGTCACCGATATTATCGCGGCGGAAAATAAAGTGGTTCTCGGGGAGGAAGCGGATTTATATACAAAAAAATTCGAGATAACAAATTTTAACTTTTGTTATCCCCTGAAAAGTGATATAATTTTCAAAGTCGCCGTCCGGTATAACGCAAAACCGGAGGAGGCGACGGTGAAAATTTGCGATACCAAATGCGAAATTGAATTTTCGCAGCCGCAACGGGCGGTCACGCTCGGACAGTCCGCCGTAATTTATGAAAACGGATTTTTGCAGGGCGGCGGAATTATCAGCAGGAGAAATTTATGATAAACAGAAGCGAAAAATTAAATAATGTAAGATACGATATCAGAGGGAAACTTGTCGATATCGCGTCCGAAATGGAAGAGCGCGGCGAGTCGATAATTAAGCTGAATATAGGCAACTTGGCGCCTTATGGTTTCGACGCGCCAAAGGAGCTTTTTGACGATATAATCAGAAATCTCAAAAACGCACAGGGCTATACCGACAGCCGCGGAATTTTCTCGGCGCGGAAAGCCATTATGCAGTTTTACCAGCTTCAGGGGCTGAAAAACCTTGATGTAAACGATATTTTTCTCGGCAACGGCGTTTCCGAGCTTATAATTAACGTCATGCAGGCGCTTTGTAATCCGGGCGATGAAATTCTTCTTCCGAGCCCTGTTTATCCGCTATGGTCGGCGGCTGTCACCCTCGCGGGCGGCAAGGTGGTGCATTATATGTGCGATGAATCGGCCGATTGGCTTCCCGACATCGAGGATATGAAGAAAAAGGTGTCGGACAGGACAAAAGCGATAGTAATTATCAATCCGAATAACCCGACAGGCGCCGTTTACGGGATAGATGTTTTAAAGGAAATCGTCGAAATAGCAAGGCAAAATAAGCTGATGCTTCTTTCGGACGAAATTTATGACCACCTCGTGATGGACGATATCAAATTTACCTCTATTGCGTCGCTCGCGCCAGACCTGTTTTGCGCCACATTTAACGGCCTTTCAAAATCCTACAGGGCGACCGGATTCCGCTCCGGCTGGGTGGTTTTTTCGGGCGAAAAAGAAGCGGCGCGTGATTTTATCGAGGGGGTTTATCTTCTCTCCTCGATGCGCCTTTGCTCCAACGCCCCGGCGCAGTATATTATCCAAACCTGCGTCGGCGGATATCAGTCGATAAAAGAATTTGTCGAGCCGGGCGGAAGGATATACGACCAGCGCGAATTTATGTTTAACGCAATCGAAAATATTCCCGGGCTGACGGTGGTAAAGCCGAAAGCGGCGTTTTATATGTTCCCGAAATTCGACAAGGCGAAGCTCGGCTACGAGAAGGACAACAAAATGGCGATAGACCTTCTCCGAAGAGAAAAGGTGCTTGTCGTTCCGGGCAGCGGATTCGATTATCCGGGCAACTCGCATTTTCGGATGACCTATCTTCCTGATGTCACTACCCTCGCTACGGTGGCAAAAAGATTTTCAAGATTTTTCTAAAAAATGTTGCCCCGCGGCGAATTCGCCGCGGGGCTCTGTCGTTTAATTAAAAAGTGTCCCCTGCCGTGCGGCAGGGGACACTTTTTTTGTTTCATTCATAATCACGCAAAATGAGCTTTATATCCCGCGGTTATTCAAGCCCTTTGAGTTCTTCAACTTCCTCTTTGTTAAGTTTTATAACGCTGTCTTTAATAATTTTGATATCTTTTACGTTATAGCTTTTCGGGCCGTCTTCGCTGTCCGCGTCAAGCCGCACCGAAAGGTCGCCTTTGAGGAGATTTACCGAAACAACGGTGCCTTTTCCGTCCGGCGTTGAAATTATTGCGCCGGGTTTCGGCGTTTTTCGAAGCAAATCCTCGTAAGCGCTCTGCTCGTATTTGAGGCAGCACATAAGGCGGCCGCATGTCCCCGAAATTTTCACAGGATTAAGCGAAAGCCCTTGTTCTTTTGCCATTTTTATCGAAACAGGCTGAAAATCGGGCAAAAAGCGCGAGCAGCAAAACGGCTGGCCGCAGATTCCGAGACCGCCGAGCATTTTGGCCTCGTCGCGAACGCCGATTTGACGGAGTTCGATACGGGTGCGGAAAACCGAGGCGAGGTCTTTGACAAGATCGCGGAAATCGATTCTGCCCTCAGCGGTAAAATAAAACAAAATTTTATTATTATCAAAGGTGAATTCAACGTCGACAAGTTTCATTTCGAGCTTATGCTCGGCAATTTTCTTTTCGCAAAGGGCGAAAGCGTCCTGCTCGCGTTTAAGGTTTTCAGCGAGCTTCGCGGCGTCGTCTTCGGTCGCCTTGCGAAGAACTTTTTTAAGGGGCATAACAACGGCGGAGTTCGGCACGTCGCAGTTTGCCATAACCACCTCGCCGAATTCAACGCCGCGCGCGGTTTCAACAATGGCGTTTTCGCCGATTTCAAAATCTATACCAACCGGATCAAAGTAATAAACTTTTCCGACCTTTTTAAAACGAATTCCGATAACTAACAATTTGCGTCCTCCCAGCAGTTTATTAAAAAATTAAGCGGCACAAGGGAAAACGCGTTTATCCCTGCCGCGTAACGGGCTTTTTTCATTGAATCAATTATAGCTATGGCTGATTTTTTTGTCAAATTCGGCGCTGCCTGCAAAACCTCTTTTGCAAGCGCGGATGTTTTGCCACCCTCGAGAGATTTGGCGCATTCCAAAAGAATTTCGGCAATCTCATCGGCGACCTTCATGAAAAACTGCGGATCCGATAGCTTTTTAGAAATCGGCAAAAGGTCGTAAAGTCTGCCGCTGTGGCTTTTTATCACGATTT
This sequence comes from Eubacteriales bacterium, assembly GCA_031549485.1. Taxonomy (GTDB): domain Bacteria; phylum Bacillota; class Clostridia; order Oscillospirales; family Feifaniaceae; genus JAVBPR01. The sequence goes on from JAVBPR010000015.1 coordinate 139,562, forward strand.
CCTTGGCGAGGGCGAAAGCCGCTTCGTCGCTCGGTTTTTCCGATTCAAGATTAAGTACGACGCTTCTCGAAACGATGGTGGGAAGAAGCGAGCCGATATCTTTGCATAAAAGAATTATCACGCCGTAAGGAGGCGGCTCCTCGAGCGATTTTAAAAGCGCGTTTTGCGCGGCGGTGTTCATGGTTTCCGCGCCTGAAATTATGTATATTTTCCGCTCCGCTTCGCTCGGGCGGATGTAAATATCGCTTTTCAAATTTCGGATGCTCTCGATAAGAACCGCGCCGTTTTTGCCTCCGCCGCTGACGAAAATAATGTCCGGATGCCCCGAAACGGCAGTTTTAACGCACGCGCGGCAATGCCCGCAGGGAAGCCCGTCCAAAGGGCTTTCGCAGAGCAAACTGCGGCAAAAACCTTCCGATATTTCGCAAAGGAGGGTTTCATCGGGGCAGACGAAAATATACGCGTGCGAAACGCCGCCGCACGAAACCGCCCTTTGGAGAGCGGTGCAAAGCTGCTTATTATTTTCGATTTCGTTTAGTGATTTAGGCATTTTTTATTACCGTTACCGTTTCAAATTCATTTTGGTGCCGCGTGCAAAATTCCGGCGAAAAAATCTCGCCTGGGAGGACAAGCGGAATTGCGGGAGGATAAATGTAAAGCGGCCGCGCGGCGACTTTTCCGGCGGCGTGTGAAAGTGGAAGAATTTCGCACTGCGAAAAAAACGCTTGCCGCAAGGAAACAGCGGTATCCGGCAGGGCGGTTTTTTCTATGATTTTTTTCGGATATTTTTTAGGCGGAAGCGCGCTCTCCAGCCGCGCCGCGTCGTCTTCGT
>JAVBPR010000012.1:0-154585 GCA_031549485.1 Eubacteriales bacterium
CGTCTTCGTTAAAAAGAGGAGAAAAAAGCAGAACGCCCGGCCCTTCGGTGCTGACGCCGTCCGCCGAAAAATCAAACGGAAGAGCAACGCGCAGAGGATCGGAAAATTCGGGATTTTCTTTATATTGCGCGGTGATTTTCGAAATTCGCGCCAAATCGGACGAAAGCGCGCCGGTAAGGTATTCAAAAGCAAGTTCGGCCGAAGCCGCGACTATATAATTAGGGCTGGTCGAGGAAAAAAGAGCGGCGCAGGAGAGAACCTCGCTCCGCTTTACGCGGCTGTGGAGAAGCGCGGCGCCGGTAAAGGCGGGCAGGGTTTTGTGAAAGGAATCGATGCAAAAATCCGCGCCCGCAAAAAACGGGTGAAGTTTTTTGTCATATGCCGCAAGATGCGAGCCGTGGGAATTATCGACGATAAGTTTTTTTCCGAGAGCGTGAGCCGCTTTTGCGGCGGCGGCGATATCGAGAATATTTCCGTAATAATCGGGCGAAGTGACGAAAACTGTTTCGGCCTCGCTGGTTAAAAGCGCGTTTTGCAGGTCGTCAAAATAAAAATATTCGGGCGAAAGATTAAGCAAAATCATGGCGTCAAGCGCGCTTCTGTGAAAATTTCGCTCGATAAGGATTTTTCCGCCGGCGGAGCAGGAAAGAGCAATCGCGGTTTTGACCGCGCTACTCGCTCCGGTCGTAAAAATGACCGAAGTACCGCCGTAAAAAGCATCTAAATTATCAAGGGTTTCTTTTGCCGCACCCTCTCCGTGAAACAAATCGGCGGTGGCGGAAAGCTCGGTAATATCGTATTTGGCGAGTTCGCCGAAACGGCGCAAAATATCGCCTTTTCCCATGTGCCCCGGCATGTGAAGCCGAAGCGGGTTTTCATCGGCATACCGCAAAAGCGCGTCGTAAATCGGGGTTTTGCTCATATATACTCTCTGGGGACGGCGCTGTCGAGGAAAATCGGATTGACATCAAAAACGGCGATATCGCCGGCCTCGGCGTCAATTCCTGTAATATCAATAACGAAATTTGTAAGGCCGATTCTGCCGATGACGGTGCCTTTTTTACCGTTTAGCTTGAACTTAACTCCCGCTTTTTTAAAGAAAAATTTAAAATCGTTTAGCAAATAGCGCAACCGGTCGACAAAGCGGAAGGCATCGCGCGAGCGGGTGCAAAACAGACCGTCGCTCGTACCGAAACCGACAACGGCGGTTTTTATAAGCGCCTTGGTTTTATAAACGTTGGCATAGCCGACGTTGTGCCCTTTGGGAAGGTAATTTATTTCGTCGATCGGCGCTTCGAAACTGCCGATTTTTTTCAATTTACTTTTCGCCTGAACCCTGCCGAGAAAAGCGGAACCTATTCGGCAAGCGGAAAGACGAATTTCGGGAAAGCGGAGGGCGGCGGCGGAATTGGCGATATGGCGGAAAGGGATATCGACTCCCTTAGCCTTTAGCGCCTCGCACACTGCTGTAAAGGCATTATACTGTGCAAGCGCCTGTTTTTTTCGCCCGGAAGCACAGGATAAATGCGAAAAAACACCTGTAAATTCAATGTTTTTCAGCGCGGTGACCGCAAGATAAATCTTGTCGATATCGGTGGTGAGAAAGCCGTAGCGCCCGAATCCCGAATTGATTTTCAGATGAGCCCTTGCGGTCTTTCCCGCTTTTTCGGCGGCTACCGATAGCGCCGTCGCGCTGTCGGCGCTTCCGATAGAAGCGATAAGGCTGAGCTCGATTATTTTTTCGGCGTCAGCTTCTAACGATGTCGGCGAGAGCAGAAGAATATCGCAGTCTATGCCGGCACAGCGGAGCTCCTCCGCCTCGGAGAGCTTCGAAACGGCGAGAAAATCTATTCCGTTTTCGAGAAGCGCTTTGGCAAACGGAACAAGCGAAAGCCCGTAGCCGTTGCCTTTTACAACACCGATAACGGTATTTCCGCAGATTCTTCTAATCTCCCCGACGTTGTAAGCAAGATCCTCTTTTTTAATTACCAACCGTCCCATAAAGTCACCCTACTTCCGGTTTTTTAGCATATATATTCTTTTAATCATCTTTTTATAGAATTTTTCGCCCTTTTCATAAAGCAGCCAAATAGGCTTATTCAGCACATAGTCAAATTCGCCGATAAACTCGGTGAGGTCGCCGCCGAAGCCTTTTTTGAAACGATAGAGACCATAAAGCGGATTTGTTTCGTCAATATCGCCCGAAACCCCGCGGAAATCATAAATTCGGCATTTGTTTTCGACCGCCCACTGTATCATCGACCACTGAAGAAGATAGTTCGGCATGACATTTCTGCTGCTGTTTGACGAAGCGCCGTAAAGATACCAAACCTTATCGCCGTAAAGAATCGCAAGCGTTCCGGCGACCGGCTGCCCCTCGTAATATGCGGTATAGAGGCGGATGTGATCGCCGAGGCAGTCATACATCCTCTCGAAATACGAGAGCGGACGGGTGACAAAATCGTCCCGGACTCCGGTTTCTATCATGATGCGGTGAAAATCGGCGAGCTTGTCGCGCCCCTCGATTTTGACCTCGACATTATTTTTCATCGCTACGCGGATATTATATCGGGTTTTGCTGTGAAACGCGGCGAAAACTTCGTCCTCGGTTTTCCCCTCGATATTGAGGCGGAAAACAAATCGCGGCTGAACGCCCTCAAAATTTTTGCTAAAGGGCTTTCTCGTAAAGCCCTCCTCGAAAAGAACGTTTGCAAAAGCCTCGTTGGTTATCTCGATATCCGGATCGATTTTCAGCATATAAGCTTTTTCGTTTTTTGCGAGAGCTTTGGCGTCTTTCAAAAGTGCGCGCAGGGTATCAAGGTCGTCCGGCTCGCAAACGGGGCCTCTGCTTGAATATGCCATTTTATAAGGGAGACCCGGCATTTTGCGAAATAAAATCGCCATGGTGCCGCAGACTTTTCCGTCTTTTCGCACCATGATAGCTTTGCTGTGCCAGGCGGTTTTAACCCCCGCCCATTCGGGGCTCTGCGCAAAGTTGCATTTAGAGCAGCGCTCGAAAAATTCCAAATATTCCGCTTTGTTAATGTCGTTTAAAAGTTCCAAAATAATCTCCTGAATATTATTTTTTCGCGTCTTGCGTTATTTTTAAAGCGTTTTTGCAAATTCCGCGCCGAAATTCTCGGCGTTTTTGAGGTCGTCTTCGCTCGGGACGAGGTTAAATTTAAATCCCTCGCCGAAAACATTGACTTTAAGCCTTGCGAGCCTTTCGCAAACGGCGGGAACAGCTTCGCCGCTCCAGCCGAAAGAACCGAAAACGGCGGCCGGCCGTTTGATAATATTTATCGCGTCGATATGCGAAAGAAGTTGCCAGACGGGCGGAAGCGCGTCGCGGTTAAGGGTCGGGGTGCCGATCGCGAAAGCGCGGGAAGCGTTCAGCTTCAAAGCGAGAGCCGCCATGTCATGCTCGATTATATCGAAAAGCTCTATCTTAAATTTTTCCCCCGCAACCGATTTTATCCCCTCGGCGAATTTTTCGGCGGCTGCCCTCGTGTTGCCATACGCCGAAACGTAAAAAACGGGAATTTCATTAGAAACCTGCTCGGAGCAGCGCCCGCGGTAATAGTCGAGAACTTCGGGAAGAAACCCGTCTTTTGTAAGAACAGGACCGTGGCTCACACACGCGGTGTCGAAATCAAGGCCGCCCAAAATATCAAGTCCGGCGCGGACATAGGGAATAAACGGCCCGAAAATCGCGTCAAAATAATTTTCGAGCGCGTAAAAATAATCGGCTTTTTCAGCTACTGCAGTATCGAGCATCGGCGCGAAACTGTAGTGGCTTCCGAGAAAGTCGCAGGTAAAAACGGTGTTCGCCTCGGGCAGGTATGTGAACATCGAGTCGGGCCAATGCAAAAAAGGCGCGGCGAAAAATTCCAAAGTGAGACCGCCAAGCGAAAGGGAGCTGCCTGTTTTTACAATATTAATTTCAAGCGGCCGGTTTGTGATGCTCTTAAGATAAATTCCCGCGGCGGCGGTGCAGTAGATTTTCGCTTCGGGATAAAGCGAAAGAAGCTCGGAAAGCGCGCCGGAATGATCCGGCTCGGTGTGATTAAGCACGATATAGTCTATCTTCTTTTCGCCGATTGCCTCTTTGATATTTGCGAAAAACTCGCCGCTTTTTCCGCGGTGCGAGGTTTCAATGAGGGCGGTTTTTTCGCCCTCGACGATATAAGCGTTATAGCTCGTCCCGAATTTGGTCGCCATAACGATGTCAAAAACTCTAAGGTCGGGATTTTGAACCCCGACCGAAGTGACAAATTTATTGATTTTAACGTTCATAAAAGTTATTCCGCTTCAAACATTTCTTTGCCTACGCCGCAGACGGGGCAAACGAAATCCTCGGGAACATCGTCCCAGAGAGTGCCGGGCGAAACGCCGCTGTCGGGATGACCGTCCGCCTCATCATATATAAATCCGCAGATTGAACAAACATACTTTGCCATAAAAATGCCTCCATAAAATAATATAAAAATATTTTATACTAAATATTTCTAATTGACAACAGGTCGCAAAAAAAACTATAATTATTAATTATATAAATAGAATAAAAGGAGTTTGAAATGGCGGAAATATTTAAGGAACCATCGAGAACGTTTAGCGAATATCTTTTGGTGCCGGGCTATTCGGCCGCTGAATGCGTTTCGGATAATGTCAGTTTGCGCACCCCTATTGTAAAATTCAAAAAAGGCGAAAAAAGCGCTCTTAAAATCAACATTCCGCTTGTTTCCGCTGTGATGCAGTCGGTTTCGGACGACAAAATGGCGATTGCGCTTGCAAAAGAGGGCGGCGTTTCTTTTATTTTCTGCTCTCAGAGCATCGAAAACCAGGCGGCGATGATTGCAAGGGTTAAGAGCCACAAAGCCGGATTTGTCCGCTCGGACAGCAACGTAAAGCCGGACGATACTCTGGCGGATATCATCGAGATGAAAGAAAAAACCGGACACAGCACTGTTGCGGTTACCGAAAACGGCGAGCCGGACGGAAAACTTCTCGGCATCGTCACCAGCCGCGATTACCGCGTTTCGAGAACCGATCCGAAAACGCAGGTAAAAGAATTCATGACTCCTTTTTCAAAACTGATAACAGCCGAAGAGGGCGTTTCGCTTAAAGAAGCGAACAATATTATTTGGGACCATAAGCTCAACGCTCTTCCGATAATCGATAAAAATCAAAATCTTTGCCACATGGTTTTTAGGAAAGACTACGACAGCCACAAGGAAAATCCCGGCGAGCTTCTCGACCAGCACAAAAGATATGTCGTTGGCGCGGGCGTGAACACAAGGGATTATGAGGAGCGCGTTCCAGCGCTTATCGAAGCGGGCGCGGACGTTCTTTGCATCGACTCCTCCGAGGGTTATACGGAGTGGCAGGCGCGGGTTCTTAAATATGTCCGCGATAAATACGGCGACACGGTGAAAATCGGCGCCGGAAATGTCGTTGACAAAGAAGGCTTTATGTTCCTCGCCGAAGCGGGCGCGGACTTTATAAAAATCGGAATCGGCGGCGGCTCGATTTGTATTACAAGAGAGCAAAAAGGTATCGGCCGCGGACAGGCTACCGCCGTTATCGAGGTCGCGAAAGCGCGCAACGAGTATTTTGAAAAAACCGGCATTTATATTCCGATTTGCTCTGACGGCGGCATTGTGCATGATTATCATTGCACTCTTGCCCTTGCGATGGGCGCGGATTTCATAATGCTCGGCAGATATTTTGCAAGATTTGACGAAAGCCCGACCAATAAAATAAACATCGGCGGAAACTACGTCAAGGAATATTGGGGCGAGGGCAGCAACCGGGCAAGGAATTGGCAAAGATACGATATGGGCGGCGCGACCAAACTCACCTTTGAAGAGGGCGTTGATTCCTATGTTCCTTACGCGGGCAGCCTTAAAGACAACGTCGGAGTTACTCTCGGCAAGGTTCGCTCGACCATGTGCAACTGCGGCTGTATGTCGATAAGGGAGCTGCAGGCAAAGGCAAAACTCACCCTTGTTTCAAGCACAAGTATTATCGAGGGCGGCGCCCACGATGTAATCCTAAAAGACAGCGGAACAATCGCCGTCAAATAAAATTTAAAATTATAAAGCGGGGCGAATTTTTCGCCCCGCTTATTTTTGTTCCGTTTGCCTCGAGCCGCGGAATCAGACAGTTATAAGTTCTTTTATCGCGTCAAATTTTTTCTGCCCGATACCGCTTACCTTCATCAAATCCTCGACAGCGATAAAATCCCCGTTATCAAGGCGGTACTGGATAATCATAAAGGCGGTTGTCTCGCCGATACCCGGAAGGCTTTCAAGGGTTTTGGAGTCTGCTTTGTTTATGTTTATTTTACCGTTTACAGTATGCAAAATGCCGGCTTTCGAATTGTCGGATATCAATGTTTCCGCGGTTGAGAATGCTCCGCTTGTCAACAAAATTGCCAAAATGCAAACGACGCTGAGAATAATAACCGATTTTATATAATTCTTCATTGTTTTATAGACCTTGTTATAATATAATTAAATCAACAAAAGGTGCCGCATATGTTGACACCGTAAAATAAATATATCAGATTTAGGGGACTATTTCAAAGTGAAAAGGAAAAGACTACTTATAGGGGTTCTTTTGGCGGCTGTTTTGCTGTCTGCTTTTCTGCCGTCGGCTACCGCCGCTGCCGCCGTTCCTGCGGTAAGCGCACCGAGCTATATCGTGGCAAATGCTGACAGCGGAGCGATTCTTGCCGCCGCGGGAGAAAATGCTAAAATATATCCGTCGTCAATGGTAAAACTGATGACGGCTGTTTTGGTGATTGAAAATATCTCCGACCTCGATATTGTAGTCAGAATCCCCGAGGAAGCGGTCGAGGGCGTTTCGGGCCCTTACGTTAAAGCGGGGGAGAATATTTCTATCCGCGATTTGCTTTATATCGCTCTTTTGCAATCGGACAACGAGGCCTGCAAGGCGCTTGCCTTGAATGTCGATCCGACCGAAGCGGAATTTGTTAAAAGAATGAACGATAAAGCGGCGGCGCTCGGAATGGCAAGCACCGCATACACAAACTGCTACGGCGGCGACGACAGCGAGCAATACACCACGGCGGCCGATTTATTAAAACTCGCACAATACGCGCTGCAAAGCCCTGTGTTTGTCGAGATAAGCAGTACGCAATATAAATACGTTCCAGCGACCAATCTTACAAATAACCGGTATTTCTATCATAATAACTTTTTGATAATCAGCAACCAGGCTAAGAAAAACGCGAATTATTATTACAAATACGCAAACGGCGTTATGTCGGCATATTCCTCGAAAGCGGGATACTGCGTAATGGGCACCGCGCGGAAAAGCGAGATGGAAACAATCTGTATTGTTATGGGCGCGGAAAAAGATGCCGTTACAAAGCTTAATAACGCGTATATCGATGCCCGCGCGCTTTTCGACTGGAGCTTTGATAATTATAAACCCGTTAAGCTCGGGAAAACAGGCTCGCCGATTACCGAAGTTCCATTGAAACTCGCGGCGGGCAAAGAAACAATAGTTCTCGCCGCCGCTAAGGATATTGTCGGCGTTATCCCCGCCGATATGGAAGAAAGCGAGATAAAACTCAAATTCGATACGCAAAAAGTTTATAAAGCGCCGATAACAAAAGGCGAGATGCTCGGCTCGGTCGAATATTATTACGGCGACGAAATCTTGTGCGCGTCGTCCGACCTTGTGGCGAGCGAAGATATTTCGCGCAATACGTTTTTATTCCTGCTTGACGGGCTTCTCGGATTTTTAACGAGCAAGTGGCTGTGGGGAAGCCTCGCGGTAATCGCGCTTCTGGTAGGAATATATATTGCGCTGACAGCGGCGAAAAACCACCGCCGCCACCGCCGTAAAAAAAGATATTATAAAAGATGAGAAAAAATATATGAAGTTAAAGTTTCCCCCGATAGGGATGAGGATTATAAAGACCGCGCTTTCGGTTTTTATCTGCTTTTGCATAGGGCTTTTGGGAGGGTATTTCAGCGGAAGCTATTCCGCATTTTATGCGGCTATCGCCGCCGTAATCTGCATGCAAAGCAGCGTTAAAAATACCTTTAGCGAAGGCGCAAAAAGAACGGTGGGCGCCATCGTCGGCGGTATTATCGGAATCGGCGTTGTCTATATGCTGAAAGCCTTCGGAATCGGCGAAAAAAGCGTGCTGTGCTATTTGATTTACGCGTTGGTCGTGATTTTTATAATTTATCTTATGATTGTATTCAATTACAAGGGCGCCGCGTCTATTGCCTGCATTGTTTTTCTTTCGGTTGTGGCATATCATATGCAAAGCCCGGTAGAGTTCGCGGTCGGAAGGATAATCGACACCGTTATCGGTATTGCAGTGAGTTTGCTTATAAATTTGATTCCCTCGAAAAAAGGCGCGGAAACCGAATTATAGTCAAAAATAAAGTATCAAATTAAAGCCGGTCGAAACGCTTTTTGTTTCGGCCGGTTTTTGTAGAAAAGAGAAAACGGCGGCTCCGGAAACTTTGCGGCTTTGCCGTTTTTATCGCCGGCAAAAAATAATGATTGCCGCTCTTTTTTTCGACGAAGAAAAATTGTAAAATTATGTATAATCGGCAAATATAACGAAAATTTAAGTTGAAAAATAAAAAAATATAGGGTTTTTTGTGCAATACCACTAAAGATTGGCGTAAAAATTGACTTGAATTTGTAATTTTGATACAATTTAGGCATAAAATAACTATTTCTATATTATAGATGAATCAAAGGAAATAAAGGCGGTATTAGCTGTGACAAAATTAAAGGGAAAGAGTTTCGAAACATTCGTGGAAGAATTCAGGCAAGGCGATTCTGTCGATGCGTATAAGTTTTTAGGCTGTCATAAGGTTAAAGACGGCTTTCTTTTCCGCGTTTTTGCCCCCCGCGCCAAAAGCGTTCGCGTTATCGGTAACTTTTGCGATTGGCGGGCGGAGCAGGCGCCGTATATGCATCAAGTGCCGGGCGGAATTTTTGAAGTTACCATTCCCGGGATAAAAACATATGACAATTACAAATACCTTATCGAAAGACAGGACGGAGCGATTAATTACAAAAGCGATCCATACGGATATCATATGGAAACCCGTCCCGATAACGCCAGCAAAGCATATGACCTCGGCGGGTTTAAGTGGAGCGACGCGGCGTATTTAAAAGCGGCCGAGAAAAAGGACATCCTGAATTGTCCCATTAATATCTACGAAGTGCATCTCGGAAGCTGGAAAAAGAAAGAAAATGATGATTTTTACAGCTACCGCGAGCTTGCGGAAACGCTTGTTCCGTACGCGAAAAAAATGGGCTACACCCATCTCGAGCTTATGCCGATAACCGAGTATCCGTTCGATCCGTCGTGGGGGTATCAGGTCACCGGATATTTTGCCCCGACCTCGAGATACGGAACGCCGCACGATTTCATGTATTTTGTGGATTGCTGCCATAAAAACGGCATCGGCGTAATTTTGGACTGGGTTGCCGCGCATTTTCCGAAAGACGGCAACGGGCTTTACGAATTTGACGGAAGTTTTTGCTATGAATATTCAGATCCGCTGAAAATGGAGCACAAAGAGTGGGGAACAAGAATATTCGATTACGGCAAGGGCGAAGTTCAGAGCTTTTTGATAAGCAACGCGATGTTTTGGATAAAAGAGTATCATATTGACGGGCTTCGCGTCGACGCGGTCGCCTCGATACTCTACCTTGATTACAACCGCCAAAACGGGCAATGGCGGAGGAATAAATACGGCGGCAACGGAAATCTTGAAGCCATGCAGTTTCTTAAAAAGCTGAATCGCCTTGTCCTCTCAAATTCGAAAACGGCAATGACCTTTGCGGAGGAAAGCACGGCATTCCCGATGGTCACACACCCCGACTATGCAGGCGGTCTCGGCTTCAATTTTAAATGGAACATGGGCTGGATGAACGATATCTGCAAATATATGCAGGCCGATCCGCTCTTCCGCGCAGGGCAGCATAATAACGTCACATTCTCGCTGTCCTACGCATTTTCAGAAAATTTTGTGCTTCCGCTTTCGCATGACGAAGCCGTTTACGGAAAGAAATCGCTTCTTAACAAAATGCCGGGAAGCTACGAAGAAAAATTTGCAAATCTTCGCGCGTTTTACGGATACATGATGGCTCACCCCGGAAAGAAACTTATGTTCATGGGCGGCGAATTCGGGCAGTTTGACGAGTGGAATTTCACAAAAGAGCTTGACTGGAACCTTCTCGACTATCCGATGCACGCGAAAATGCAAAAATACGTCGAAACGCTCAATCATTTTTACCTCGAACATACCGAGCTTTTTGAACAGGATTCAAGTTGGGACGGTTTCAAGTGGATTTCCTGCGATGACAATAAGAACAATGTCGTCGCTATGCGCAGGATAGATAAAAAAGGCAACGAACTGATAATCATTTCAAACTTTTCTAATGTAACCCTTGAAAAATACAGGCTCGGCGTTCCGTATAATACAACCTATACGCCTGTGCTTAATTCGGACGCCAAGGTTTTCGGCGGAGCGGGAACAAAGCTAATGCCGAAAAAAGCCAAAAAACTTACCGAACACGGATTCCTATATAGCGCAGAGTTCACGCTGCCTGCGCTTTCAACGATAATATACAAAGCCGGAGGGAAAAAATAATGGATGCAAGAAGAAAACAATGTGTCGCCATGCTTCTCGCGGGAGGCCAGGGAAGCAGGCTGAAAGCGCTGACTTCGGATATCGCAAAGCCCGCAGTTCCGTTCGGCGGGAAATACAGGATAATCGATTTCCCGCTTTCAAACTGTGTAAACAGCGGTATCGACACGGTCGGAATACTCACGCAATACCAACCGCTTCTCCTCAATCAGCATATCGGAAACGGAAGCCCGTGGGGGCTTAACCGCAATTTCGGCGGCGCACACGTTCTGCCCCCGTACGCGAAAAGCGAGCGAAGCGAGTGGTACAAAGGCACCGCAAACGCAATCTATCAAAACATTCATTTTATAGATGGCTACGATCCCGATTTCGTGCTCATCCTGTCGGGCGACCACATTTATAAAATGAACTACAGGGATATGATTAACGAGCACATCAAAACCGCGGCGGACTGCACAATTGCCGTTATCAATGTCGATCTCGAAGAGGCGTCGCGCTTCGGAATAATGAACACAAACGCCGACGGCACGATTTACGAATTCGAAGAAAAACCGAAAAAACCGAAAAGCACAAAAGCCTCGATGGGAATTTATGTTTTCAACTGGCAGGTGCTGAAAAAGGCGCTGATAAAAGACGAACATACCGAAAACAGCGCAAACGATTTCGGAAAAAATATCATCCCGATGATGCTTGAAGAGGGGATGAAACTTGTCGCCTATGAGTTCGAGGGATACTGGAAAGACGTCGGAACAATCGAGAGCTTGTGGCAGGCGAATATGGATCTTATCGATAAATCGGTCAGCTTCGGGCTTAAAGACGGCGGAAAAATCTATTCGAGGAATAACGCCGCCGCGCCAAGCGTCATATCGGACGAGGCAAACGTTCAAAACGGAATGGTGGCGGAAGGCTGCGAAATCAACGGATACGTTGAAAATTCGATTATTTCCACCGGGTGTTACATAGGCGAAAACGCAGTTGTAAAAGACAGCGTTATCATGCCGGGTGTCGAGATATTAAGCGGCGCGAAAGTTTACCATTCGATAATCGGCGAGAATGCCGGAATCGGGCAGAACGCCGTCTGCGGAACAGAAAAGAAGGAAGCCGGAATCACCGTTGTCGGCGCGGGCAAAAAAGTCCGTGCCGGGGTTGAATTCGTTTCCAAAGAAGCATAAGGAGGGAAATGTATGCAAGGTATAATTTTTTCGAATGTACACGATTCGCTGATGGGGCCGCTCACAAGCGACAGAACGCTTGCGTCGCTTCCTTTCGGCGGAAGATACAGGCAAATCGATTTTGTGCTGTCTAATATGTCGAACAGCGGAATCGAAACGGTCGGAGTTATCACAAAACACCATTATCAGTCGCTTATGGACCATCTCGGCTCCTGCGGCGAATGGGACTTGAACCGTAAAAACGGCGGTGTCTATATTATGCCGCCGTTCTCGGCAGGGCAAACTTCGGTTTACTCTGGCAAAATTGACGCTCTGCGCGGCTCGGTAAAATTTATCGAGAGAGCTCCGGGGCGGTATGTCGTTTTAAGCGACAGCAATGTCCTATGCAATATCGACTACCGGGAGGTTATGAAGAGCCATATCGCTTCGGGCGCGGATATAACGATTATCGCCAATAAAGAGCCTATAAGAAAAGGCGTCGTTCATGACCTCGTCCTGCATATGAGAGACAATAAAGTCTCGGAAGTCCTTACCGACGCGGAAACGGGAAGAAACAGCGTTGTCGGCATGGGAATGTATATAATTGAAAAGGAAATTCTTCTTGAGCTTGTTTCAAGGCTTTCGCAGCTTGGCTATTCTCATTTTGAGCGCAGCCTTATACAGCAGGAATTCCTTAAAAACCAGCTTTCGATAAATGCGCATATTTTCCACGGGGTAACGCTTCGCAATACGACCGTTCCGAGTTATGTGGAAAACAACCTCGCGCTTTTGGAGGATGAAATCAGGCACGATCTCTTTAAGCCCACCGCCCCGATTTACACAAAGGTCAGAGACGAAGTTCCGACCTTTTACGGCCGCGGTTCGCAGGTTGACGGATGTCTTATTGCAGACGGCTGCTCGATTTACGGCAATATCGCAAAATCGGTTCTCTTCCGCGATGTCACGATCGGCGCGGGTTGCGAGATAAAGAACTGCATAATAATGCAGGGCACCGTTATCGAGGATAATGTAACACTTGAAAATATCATAATTGACAAAGACGCTGTTATCACAAAAGGCACAATTTTGAGAGGGGCTACCGAAGCGCCGCTCATCATCGGCAAGGGAAACAGGGTATAACTAATTCGGGCAAAGCGGAAATTTCCGCTTTGCCCGAAAGACATAAGATAAGGAGACAAGAATGAAAATACTTTTTGCCGCGTCCGAGGGGGCGCCGTTCATGAAAACAGGCGGGCTTGGGGATGTTGCCCGCGCTTTGCCGTGCGAACTTGCAAAAAATCCTGAAAATGAAATTGCTGTTGTTTTGCCTTATTATTCGGGCATTAAATATAATGATAAATTCGCGGCGGAGCGGGTTGCCGAGTTCGGCGTGCCGCTTGCGTGGAGAAATCTATATTGCGGGCTTTACAGATACTACGACAAAAAGGCGAAAATAACCTATTTCTTTATCGATAACGAATATTATTTTTCGGGACAACTCATATACGGAAGATTTGACGACGGGGAGAGATTCGCCTATTATGCAAAAGCGATTCTTGAAATGCTTATGCATCTGGATTATTTTCCCGACGTTATCCACTGCAACGACTGGCAAACCGCGCTTGTTCCCGCTTTCTTGAAATGTTTTTACAGCCATCTTGAAAATTATTCGCGCATCAAAACTGTTTTCACAATACATAATATCGAGTATCAAGGCAAAGCGAGCAACGAATTTTTGACCGACGGACTTGGCATGGCCGAAAACTGGCGTCCGACGATGAGCCATCTAAACTGCATAAATTATATGAAAAGCGCGATTTTGCTCTCCGATAAGGTCACCACCGTTTCGGTAACTTATTCATACGAGATAAGGCACGCGTATTTTGCCCACGGGCTTGAAAATGTTTTGCAGAGCGAGAGCGGAAAACTTGTCGGAATAGTAAACGGCATCGACCAGAGCGAGTATAATCCCAAAACAGATAAAAATATCTATAAAAATTTCAGCGCCGCGGACCTTTCGGGAAAAGCGGAGAATAAAAAACTTCTGCAAAAGGATTTGGGACTTGCCGAAAATGCAAACCTGCCGGTTTTTGCTCTTGTTTCAAGGCTTGTGGCTCATAAAGGCGTCGAACTTATCGAGTTTATGATGGATGAGCTCGCGGCGCTTCCGGCACAATTTGTTATATTGGGCTCGGGAGACACAAAACACGAGCATATGTTCAGCAATTTTGCAAAGAATAATTCAAAGAAAGTTTCGGTAACAATCGGATTTGACAGTCAGCTGGCTTCAAGAATATACGCCGGAGCGGACTTTTTGCTTATGCCGAGCAAAAGCGAGCCGTGCGGACTTTCTCAGCTTATCGCCATGCGTTACGGAACAATTCCTGTTGTCCGCGAAACCGGCGGCCTCTGCGATACCGTTCCGCCGATAAATATGGAGGATATGTCGGGCGCGGGATTCACATTCAAGCTCTTTAACGCGCACGATATGTGCGGCGCCGTCCGCCGCGCCGTTGATTTTTACGGCGCAAAGGATAAACTGAAAAAAATCATGGTGGCGGATATGAAACTTGATCTGTCCTGGAAAAAATCCGCGGCACAATATATGGATGTTTACAGGTCGCTTTTTTAAGTTTTTGCACAATACTTGCACAACAGATAATATTTGTAATATAATGATTACAAAATAAAAAGATGCGGCAATTATTGCCGCACTTTTTGTGCAGAATAATATAACAAAATTGAGAGGTTTGAGAGGGAATGACTGACAAGCATATGATACTCGCGCAAATAGAAGAAGCCTGTACCGATATGTATGGCTGCGGAATTAAAAACGCGGCGAAACCACAGGTTTACAGAGCTGTTTGCGGCGTGGTCAAAGATATACTTCAGCAGAAAAGAAGCAGCTTTCAGGATGCCTGCAATAAAGACGGGGCAAAGCAGGTATATTATTTTTCTGTTGAATTTTTGGTTGGAAGAAGTTTGCGCAACAATCTTTTTAATCTTAAAATGGAAAAACTTTTTAAAGACGCGCTTAAAGATATTAATATCGATTTAAACGACCTTTACGAGCTTGAGCCGGATGCGGGCCTCGGCAACGGCGGTCTCGGCCGTCTTGCCGCGTGCTATATAGATGCGCTCACAACACAGTGTATGCCGGCTACAGGTTTTTCAATTTGCTACGAATTCGGAATATTTAAGCAGAAGATTGTCGACGGCTGGCAGGTCGAATTTCCGGACGATTGGCTCGGGCTCGGCGATGTTTGGCTAGCTCCAAGGCGTGATAAAGCATATGAAGTCCGTTTCGGCGGAACTATTCAGGACCATTTTGAAAACGGCAAATATACTCCGGTTCACGTCGATTATCAAACGGTAATCGCCGTGCCGTACGATATGATAGTTTCGGGATACGACAGCCCGGCGGCCAATACGCTTGTCCTCTGGACGGCGAAAAGCCCGCAAAACCTTGATATGAACGCTTTTTCACGCGGCGAATATCAAAAAGCGCTTGAGAGCAAGAACAAAGCGGAAGTTATAAGCAAGGTTCTCTATCCCGCAGACGACCATATTGAGGGCAAAATCTTGCGCCTTAAACAGCAGTATCTGCTCGTTTCCGCTTCTATTCAGAGCATTATCGAAGACCACCTGAAAAAATTCGGAAAACTCTCGAACCTTTCAGATAAGTGCGCGATTCATATTAATGACACCCATGCCGCGATGTCGGTTGCGGAGCTTATGCGCCAGCTTGTCGACGAATACGGCTTCGAATGGGAAGAAGCGTGGGAAATCACCTGCAACACCCTTGCCTACACCAACCATACGGTTATGAGCGAGGCTCTCGAGCGCTGGCCGGAACACCTTTTCAAGGGCGAACTTCCGAGAGTTCATCAGATAATTTGCGAGATAAACAGACGCCTTCTTATCGACCTTTATAAAGAATATCCGGGCGATGACAGGAAGATAGAATATATGGCGGTTATCGCAAACGGCGAAATCCGCATGGCAAATCTTTGCCTTGCGGCTTGCTATAAAGTTAACGGCGTTTCGGCGCTTCACTCTGAAATCGTCAAAAAGACTCTTTTTAACGATTATTATAATATTTATCCGCAGAAGTTTACCAACGTTACAAACGGAATTGCCTACCGCCGCTGGCTTGCACAGGCCAATCCGCGCCTAACGGGGCTTATCACCGACCTTATAGGCGATGGGTTTTTAAATGATATCACCGAGCTTACCGAGCTTACAAAATATGATTCGGACGCGTCGGTTTTAAAGAAACTTGCCGAAATCAAGCTCGAAAACAAAAAAGACCTCGCAAGATATATCGAGAAGGCAAACGGCGTAATCGTCGATCCAAATTCGATTTTCGACGTCCAAATCAAGCGCCTTCACGAATACAAACGGCAGCTTTTGAACGTTCTTAACATCCTTTATATGTATAACCAAATCAAATCTGGCAGGGGGGCGGATCTTCCGCCGCGCACCTTTATATTTGCCGCAAAGGCTTCGCCCGGCTATGTTATGGCAAAGCAGATAATCCGCCTTATCGTTTCGGTTTCGAACATGATAAACGCCGATCCGCAGGTTCGGGATAAAATAAAGGTTATTTTCCTTGAGGATTATAATGTTTCGCTTGCCGAGATAATTATCCCGGCATCCGAGATAAGCGAGCAGATTTCGGTTGCGGGAAAAGAAGCGTCCGGAACCGGCAACATGAAGCTTATGATAAACGGCGCGGTCACGATAGGCACGCTTGACGGCGCGAATGTCGAGATTTTGGAGCAGGTCGGGAAAGAAAACATGTTCCTCTTCGGCCTTACGGCTGACGAGGTAGTTAAGCTCTGGCAGACAGGCTACGATCCGCAGAAATATTACCAGAACGATCCGGAGCTAAAAGCGGTTATTGATATGCTTTCAAGCGATATTTTCGGTCACAGCTTTGAGGATATTGCAAAAAGCCTGCTCTTCGGAAAATACGGAAGCGCCGACTCCTATATGTGTCTTGCCGATTTCCGCTCTTATGTCGAGGCGCAAAAATTCGTTTCCGAGGTTTATAAAAACCCGACATTGTTCAATTCCATGAGCCTTCATAATATCGCGAATGCGGATATCTTCTCGGCTGACCGCGCGGTGCTTCAGTATTGCGACGATATCTGGCATGTGAAAAGGGTGAAAGTCGATGGACGTAAGGCACGAAAGTAAAAATTTAAGTTTCAGAGAGCCTTTCGGCGCGGTAAAACAAAACGAGGCGTGCAAAATAACGCTCGCGGTAAAAGGAATCTCGCAAAAAAATATAAAAATGATACTTCGCAGAGAGGGAGGAGAAACGCTCTCCCTCCCTCTGCTTTTTTGCGGCGAAAAAGAGGGCGAAAGTTTTTACGGGGCGGAATTTAAGCTCCAATATCTCGGGCTCTATTTTTATCATTTTGAAATAGAGGCGAAAGAAGGAACGCTATCGGTCTATAAAAAAAATGATAAAGCGGCTATTGCAAAAGAGGGAGAATATTGGCAGATATCCTGTTATGATAAGGATTTTGAAACGCCGGAAGATTTTTGCGGCGCGGTCTTTTATCAGATTTTCCCCGATCGCTTTTTTCGCGAAGGCAGTTGCGATTTATCCGAAAAGCTCGGGCCGTTTCATCTCCACGAAAACTTCGATGAAACGCCTGAATACGGCGTGGTTGACGGCAGAGCGTGGGCGACCGACTTTTTCGGCGGGAATTTTCGGGGAATTGTTGCAAAACTCGATTATCTTAAAGAGCTGAATGTCTCGGCGATATATCTCAACCCGATTTTCATGGCGGAGAGCAATCACCGCTATGACACGGCGGATTACCATAAAATCGACCCGATGCTCGGCACCGAAAAGGATTTCGAGAATTTTTGCAACGAGGCGCATAAGCGCGGAATAAAAATTGTTCTCGACGGCGTTTTTTCGCATACCGGAAGCCGCAGCGTGTATTTTGACAAAAAAGGCGAGTTCGGCGGCGGCGCGTTTTCGGATGAAAACAGCATTTATAAAAGCTGGTATAATTTCCACGCGGACGGCGGGTACGACAGCTGGTGGGGGATAGATACCCTGCCCGCCGTAAACGAAAATAATCCCTATTATATCGACTTTATGGCGACGGGAGAAAACAGCGTTTTGCGTCATTGGCTGCGGCTTGGGGCGGATGGGTTCCGCCTCGACGTCGCCGACGAGCTTCCCGATGAATTTATTGAAATTGTGCGAAAAGTTATAAAAGAAGAGAAAAAAGACGCAATTTTAATCGGCGAAGTCTGGGAAGACGCATCTAACAAAATCGCATATTCAAAGCGGCGCAAGTACCTTCTCGGGCACGAGCTTGACAGCGTTATGAACTATCCTTTTTTAGAGGCGATAATTGCTTTTACAAAAGGCTGGTCGGATGCGGCGGCATTTAAAGACGCGATAATGAAAATTATCGAAAACTATCCGAAAGAGGTTTTAAATTGTCTCTTAAACAGCCTCGGAACACATGATACTATAAGGATTTTGACCAATTTGGGCGACGGCGGAGTTTCTCTTTCGAAAGAGGAAAAAAGAAACGCGAAAATCGCGCCACAAAAATATTCCGAAGCGGTCAAAAAGCTGAAATTCGCGGCGGCGCTGCAGTTTTCGCTTCCCGGCTGCCCGTGCATTTATTACGGCGACGAAGCGGGGCTTGAGGGCTACGAAGATCCCTACAACCGGCGCACCTATCCGTGGGGCAGAGAAAATGCCGAAATCCTTGATTTTTACAAGAAAATTTCGGCGCTTCGCAAATATGACAGCATGAGAAAAGGCGAGACGGAAATTAACGTCGCGGGCGGGGAACTAACGATAAAACGCACCCGCAAAAACGAGGTTGCGGAAATTCTTTTCCGCCGCGAAACCCTGTCGGTCACGGTTAAAATAAACGGCGAAGAAAAACTTTCGATATAAAATAAAAAGGATTGGGAAAGCTCCCAATCCTTTTTTGCGTAGGGGGCGATGCCCACATCGCCCCCTACAAAAATAAAACCGCCGCGAAGAAAGCGCGGCGATTATTTATTTATCTTCTTCCAAAGATTTTAGTGCCACTCTCACAGCTTCGATAACAAAAGCTGAAAATGTACTACTTTTGCCGCAAATTGCATTTTCTACGCCCTCTATTAAATCATTCGGAAAGCGTATGGATTTATTTGTAGTTTCTGGTATTTCGGGAACTATAAATTTGGCCATAATTTTCTCCTTTGCATTGCATTTGTATTACAACAATTATGAACCAATTTATTTCACAAATATGCATTGCTTTTGTTGCACTTTAGTGCTACAATTCATACAAAGGCCTGGGCAAAAAAGAGGCCGCAGCGGTCGAGAAGAACTGAAGCACTTTGAAAAAAATTAATTTTTTTTGTAATACTCATATGCAAATTCAATCATATTTACTAGAACATTGTTTGCGGTTGTTTTATTTTCATCGGCAATTTTATCTATCTCATCTAAAAGTTCTTGGGAAATATATAGAGTTTTATATTTTTTTGGCTTGCCCCATTTTTCTTCTTTAATTTTAAATTCCAATTCAAACCTCCAACAAGTTTATAATTAGATTTTAAATTAAATTTTAAAATAAAAATAAAACAGAAATCTGTTGTATTTTTGCGAATAAACATATATACTTACTACAAAGGCCTGGGCAAAAAAGAGGCCGCAGCGGTCGGGGAGTGCGGAAACACTCTTACCGACTGTCATAGGGAACGACCAGTTAAAGAACAATCCCTACAACGTTTCGCTACGGTATGTGTATTTTAACACATATCGAAGCGATATCGCAACATTATTTTTCCTTTAGTAATGCTGTTTACAAGCGTGTAGGGGCAGGCCGAAAGGTCTGTGTTTTCCCCTGCGCGCTTTTATTTTTGCCGGGCCTTTCTTTACCTTTCTTTGCGGAATCTTCGGCAGGCTTTGATGCATTTCGGCAAAACCTGCCGGGGTAATTCCGTCAAATATAGTTTTTAGAGATCTTTAGGGTTCTTCTTTCTTCCGGCTAAATAATTAATTAAAAGGAAATAGTGAGATGGAGAAAAAAAGAGAAGCTCATAGTGGACAAAAAGCGCAAATTGACCAGCTGGGGAGGCTAACGTTGCCGGTAAAAATGCGGCGAAAACTTGATATAGAACCTGGCGGGGAGGTTGTCGTGACGCTGCATGAGAACGGCATTTGGGTAGAGCGGTACGAGAACGCCTGTATTTTTTGCGGTAATGTGAAACTCCTGGGGGAATACGGCGGCAAAAAGATATGCGCATTTTGCGGAACAAAGGTGTTTAAGGCTGTGGGCGGCGCCAGCATTCGCAAAATTTAAAAAAGGGTGACAAAGAAAACTTTATAAAAAAAAGGATTGGGAGCGTTCCCAATCCTTTTTTCTTTAAATTTATATGCCACCTGGGCGGGCGAATCTGTCGGTGCCCAAAAGCTCGGATTCATAATATACAGTCAGAAGAGCCGAATCTTGGCAAATATAAAAAATCATGCCGCCGAGGTTAGAGTGCTTTTTACCGCTGCCCAATTTAGAGGAAAAAGGCGGCGGAGACGGCATATATTCCTCGACGCACTGCTGCAGATAGGCTTCGAAAGGCGGGCCGAGAGCAATTCCGCTCCCGGTCGGCGGGCCGAAGTTGCCGCCTATGCGGTATTTCACTTTGCCCGGATTATCGGGATCGTTGTAAATATGCACCGTCCCGCCGTTGGGGTTTGGCAGTGATTTGAATCCGCGCAAATTCAGTAGTGTAAACAGCGCTTTTTGGTATTGGTTTGCTAATACCAAATCATTGGTTTCTTTGGATGCTTCGATATAATTTAGCATTGACGGCATGACAAATGCTGCAAGTATCGCAAGGATGACGAGTACGACTATTATTTCAACTAAGGTAAAACCGGAGCGGTTTTTGCGTGTTATTTTCATTTGTTCCCATTTCGTTATTTTAAGATTGATAAAAAATATTGTAACAAAATCCGACAAAAATTCAAGTTTTTGCCAAATGTAAGTAACAAGAAAATGAAATTTGCGTAACATTATGTTCATTTAAGGAAGTACAAATAAAACAAAACCCCGAAGATACCAGCGCAGTCTGATTCTTCGAGGGTTTAAGATGTTAACAATTAGTCACATAAATTTTTTCGCAACTTTTATCGCTTCGTCAAGGCTTACTTCGCTTGCCAGCCCTTTGCCGGCGATATCGAAAGCGGTTCCGTGGTCGACCGAGGTCCGCAAAAATGGCAGTCCTGCGGTAATCGAGACGGTGCGCTCGAAGTCAAGCGTTTTTGAAGCGATATGTCCCTGGTCATGATAGAGCGATAAAACGGCGGAAAATGCGCCGTTTTTGGCAAGATGGAAAACGCTGTCGGCGCCGATAGGGCCGCAAATATTATATCCCTCGCCCGAAAGACGCAAAACGGCTTTTTCGATTTGTCTTTCCTCGTCGCCGAAAAGACCGTGCTCGCCGCAATGCGGGTTGAGCCCAGCTACAGCAAGGCTCGGCGACGCCATCCCGAGCTTGTCCATGTTATAAAAAGCGAGCTTTGCGGCGTTATAAACATTTTCCGATGTTACAAAGTCACACGCGGCGCGCAGGGAAAGATGACGGGATAGGAAAAATATCATCAGGCTGCCGGTAACAAAAATCGTCTGCGCGTTTTTCGCGCCGCAAAGGTGCGCGATAATCTCGGTATGCCCGATGAAAGGTACTCCGGCGGCGCGGAGCGATTCTTTATTTATCGCGGTGGTAGTAACGGCGGCAGCCTCGTCGGAAAGCGCAAGGCAAACCGCTTTTTCAATGCAGTCGTAAGCCGCTTTGCCGCATTTTGCGCTGATTTTCCCCATTTCATAACTGCCGAAAGCGGGGGAGGGAACTTCGATAACGTTTATCCTGCCGTCGGCGTATTCGGCGGCGGAAGCTATCGAAGCTATTTTAGTCGAAATGCCGAGATTTTTTGCCGTCTCGGAAAGAATTTCGGAAGAACCGCAAACAATAACACCGCTGTTTTCAGGCTTAACAAGCGACTTTATAATTATTTCGGGCGATATGCCGGCAGCGTCGCCGACCGGCAAAGCGATAAGTTTCATATAACACCTCTTTTTCGGCATTATATCATTTAAAAAAATAAATTAACAGACAAAGCGGAGAAAACAAACCCGGAAAAGTCGGCTATAAGCGCGGCGGGGAGCGTTATGCCGCTTTTTTTAATCCCGCAGGAGCCGAAATAAATCGCGATGGTGTAAAAGGTCGTCTCGGTAGAGCTTAAAATGACCGCCGCCATACGCCCGGCCGTGCTGTCGGGGCCGAGCTTTTCAATGATAGAGGTAAAAATCGAGATGCTGCCGCTTCCGCTTATCGGCCGCAAAATTGCAAGCGGAATTATATCGGCCGGGATGCCGACGGCGGACAAAAGCGGTTTTAAGCTGTGGGAGAGCAAATCAATAGCGCCGGAAGCCGAAAACATCGCAACGGCGGTCAAAAGCCCGACCAAGGTCGGCGCGAGCGATATTGCGATTTTCAGGCCGTCCTTCGCGCCCTCCACAAACTTTTCAAAAACCGGGACTTGTTTATATAGCCCAAATGCAACAATAAAAAGGATGGCGGCCGGCATTATGTAAGCTGTCATCTGCTTATCCTCCCGTATTTTTCGGGATGAAATTTTTCAAACATCTTGAGCGCCGCAACGCCGACGGCAAGGGCAAGAACCGAGGAAATCCAGACGGCGGGCATTATATCAAAAGGATCGGCGCTGCCGAAACTTTGGCGTATCGCCGCCACAGTAACGGGAATAAGCTGAATGCTCGCGGTGTTAATTACCACAAGCATGGTCATGCTTCTGCTTGCTTTGTCCTTTCCGCCGATGCGCTTTAGTTCTTTCATCGCCCGAAGGCCGAGAGGGGTTGCGGCGTTCCCGAGGCCGAGCATATTTGCGGACATGTTCATCGCGATAAGCTCGCGCGCTTTTTCCTCTTTTTTAAGGTCGGGAAAAAGGAAATTAATAAGCGGGCGGAGAAACTTTGAAAATATTTTTACAAGGCCGCTTGCCTCGGCAATTTTCATAAGGCCGTTCCAAAGCATTATCATTCCGCCGATCTTTAAAAGCAGGGTAACGGCGTCCGAAGCGCCGGTGAGAGCGGAAGCGGACAGCGCGTCCATATTTCCGGTCAAAGCGGCGCAGGCGAATGAAAAGATGATTATTCCCGCGAAAATATAATTTATCAAAAACGGCCTCCTAAAATTCCAGTTATTTCCTGTTGACTTAGATGATAAAAAATGTTAATTTTAGTAAAAGAATGTAAAATATTGTGTTAATTTGTTAGATTGGAGAAAATTATGAAGAAAACAGGCATCTTCAGACAAATCGATAATGTCGGCAGGATTGTATTACCCAGCGAAATTCGCAATGATTTTGACCTCAACCCGAAAGACCTTGTTGAAATATATGTTGAAGGCGACAGCATTATACTCAGGAAATACGCCACCAAATGCAGTTTGTGCGGCAAAACAAAGTTCATAAATGATTTCAAAGGCAAAAAAGTTTGCAGCTTTTGCATCGACGAACTCAAAAAAATGTAATTTAAAAAAGCCCGAAGCGCTGACGCTTCGGGCTTTCTATTTTTATAAAAATTCCTGCCTAAAAATTATGCCTGTATTTTTTCATGTCAACATATCCTGAAGAGACCGGGATCCCTTCGGAAATGAGCAAAATCGCTTGCGCGTCGGTTCCGCCGAACGCAAAGGCGGGCGCAAGCCGCCCGGCGGAATTTACCACCCTGTGGCAGGGGATAACGCCCGGCTCGGGATTAATATGTAGCGCGCGGCCGACCGCGCGTGATGCTCTCGGGCTGCCGCAGACCATGGCAATCTGCCCGTATGAGGCGACCTTGCCCCGTGGAATTTGCTTAACCGCCTCGTACACCGCTTTGTTAAAACTCATATTATCAGCCTCAATTTTGTGTCAAGCATGTCCTGCTCGATTACCGGAGGCATCTTAAAGGGGCTCACATAAAAGCCTTCCTTTTCGCCGGATACCGGCGCGCCTGTTTTTTCGCTCGATTTTATCAGCGATTCAAGGAACTCCGCGTCTTTTGTATAAATAATCATTTTTTGCCCGTTCTGCCGCTTTTTTGCGGCGGATTTTTTTTATTTTCTCTTTTTGTGCCGCGCTTTTTGTCGGGGGATTTAACCGATTTAGCCGATTTTGCCGATTTTGCTTTTGCGGTCTTTTTCTCGCTTTCGATCATCGTATAAAGGCATTCAAGAGCTTCGGAAAGCCCGCCCAAATGATCCATAAGGCCTTCGGAAACCGCCTCTTCGCCCGAGAGAACGCTGCCGATATCGGTGCTTAGCTCGCCGGTTTTAAACATAAGCTCGCGCATGCGCTTTGCCGAAAGCCGCGAATTTTCCTCGACAAATCCGGTAATCCGCTCCTGCATTTTGTCGAAATAGCTCATCGTTTGCGGAACGCCGACGACAAGACCGCTCATTCGGACGGGGTGAATTGTCATGGTGGCGGTCGGGACGATGAAAGACCGTTTTGCCGAAACCGCGAGCGGAACACCTATCGAATGCCCGCCGCCCAAAACCAGCGAAACGGTGGGCTTTTTCATTGATGAAACCAGCTCGGAAATTGCAAGTCCCGCCTCGACATCACCGCCGACCGTGTTGAGGAGAATCAAAAGTCCGTCAATTTCCGGGCTCTCCTCGATAGCGACAAGGGTGGGGAGGACATGCTCATATTTTGTCGTTTTGGTCTGATTCGGCAAGATGTAGTGGCCCTCAATCTGACCTACAACCGTCAAGCAGTGTATTGTTCCGCGGCTGTTTTTTGTCGTGATACTCGCCATGTTGCGAATGCTGCGCTTTGGAAGTTCGGCCTCTTTTTCGCCATTTTGCTCTTTTTCTTCATTTATATTATCGGTTTTTGGCATTTTTATCTCCTTTTGCAAGTGATAATATTATTATCGGCAAAAGAAGGTTTAAAATTCCTCTAAAATTCTATTTATTAAGCTCGCCGGTGATTTTCGGAAGCATGGCTTCAAAACTCATGCCGTACTGAAGCGGCGCGCCGTCTTTGATTGTTTTTTTAATGCAGTCACCGACAAATTTCGCGGCAAAATCCGCCGCTTCAAAAAGCGGGTAGTCGCGGCAGACGCAAGCGGTCAGGACCGAGGCGAAAATATCGCCGCCGCCGTGAAAATATCCCGGGATAAGTTCGGTTTCGCAAATCGAAAAGGCAGCGCCGTCGTAAACCGCCGCGCCGGTGCTGTTTTCGCTTAGCTGCGCGCCGGTAAGCACAACGTTTTTCGCACCCAAAAGGCATAGCTTTTCGGCAAGCTCTTGCAGATATTCTTTTGTATATGGCGGCGAAAGGTATTCCATTCCGAGCAGAAAAGCGGCCTCGGTGACGTTCGGGGTGACGATATCCGCGTTTTTGACAAGCGGCAGAAAGCTGTCGCGGTTTTTTTCGTTCATGCCCGAATAATATTTTCCGTTATCCGCCATAACAGGGTCGATAATTACCTTTGTAATGCCGCTTTTTAACAAATTAATGATTTCGCAAACGTCCGCGGCGGCTTCGGCGGTGCCGAGATAACCCGAATAAATCGCGTCAAAGGAAATCGGCAAACTGCTCCAATGGCGGGCTATCGGAAGCATTTCTCCGGTAAGGTCTTTAAAAGTATAGCCGGTAAATCCGCCGGTGTGGGTAGAGAGCAGAGCCGTCGGAATACAGCAGCATTCGACGCCGGCGGCGGAGATAATGGGAAGTGCCACCGTTAAGGAGCATTTCCCAAGTCCGGAAAGATCGTGAATAGCCGCAACCCGTTTTGTCATTTAAAAACCCGCCTTTAATAAATAATAATTAATTTTACCCCGAGCAATTTGCTTTTTGCAAGTAAATAATATAAAATCTATAGATCAGTAAAATGTTTTGTGAGGAATATTATGAGTCAGCTATTTTATATTTTGGTCGGCGCCGCGGCCTTGTTTTTCATATCATCGGCGGCATTTTCTTTCCTGAAAAAAAACAAATGGCTTTCGGTTATTCTTTTCGCGCTCGGCGCGCTCGGCGCGGCCGCCGCGAGAATCCAGCTTGTCAGGTTTGCGGTTGACAGCGGAACCGGATTTAGTACAAACGATTTTGCAAGCTATCTTTTTATCGGACTTGTTGCCCTTGCGCTTTTGTCGCTCGTTGCTTATAAATTCGCGGGCGGACGAAAAAATATCGTCATCTCATCCGCGCCGTTTATTGTGGATTTTGCCGTCAACCTTTTTGCCGCGGCGGGATTTGTTTATTTTTCGATTTACGCATTTAAACATCTTGATGTGAACGGCAAGCTGAGCGGGCTGATGCTTGTAACACTTTTTGCCTCGGCAATTTCGGTTATCGTTTTCATTTACGCTTTGCCGGTATTCAAAAAATTTCATTTAAAAGCCGCGTCAACCGTCTTTTTAATTCCGGTTCTCGCGATTGCGCTCTTCCTTATTTCGGGCTTTATCGAGCGAATCACGGTCGCCTCGGTTTCGGAATACCTTATCGATGTGCTGATGATTGTTTTTGTCATGCTTATGCTTTTCATGCTGGCGAAATACAAGGATATGCAAAAAACAGCGCCCGCGCTCTCCGCGCTTTCGCTCGGCGCATTTCTGTTTATTTTGATTTCCTGCGCCCCGAAATTCCTGTTTGGATATTTTGATTTCGGACCGGTATTCACCGAAAACTGGAGCGAGATATTCGCCGGATTTGCGCTTCTCCTGCCGCTTGCGCTGAGATATTCTTTCAAGAAAACTCAAAAAGAAGAAACAGTAAAAGAGGACGAGCCGCTCCCGGAAATAGTTTTGCCTGAAAGCGAGAAGGAGTCGCCCTCGGAAATAGTTTTGCCCGAAAGTGAGCAAGAGTCGCTCCCCAAAATAGTTTTAGCCGAAAGTGAGCAAGAGCCGCTCCCGGAAATAATTTCACCTGAAAGCGATCAAGAGGAGAATGATCAATAAATGTGCTGTTGCGCATTGCCCGAGAATAAATAATAACGCCCTTGCCGAAAGGCAAGGGCGTTATTTTTCAAAAAGAAATTCATTTATAAAATTTAAACAGCTTTTACAAAGACGCACACCAGTAAATGTTTTTTCATCGATTTGAGCATAACAAAAAACACAGTTTATTTTTTGAGTATTGATAAATTTATCCCAATCCTTATGCATTAGATTTTTTTCATAATTTATAAAACATCCGGTTTCATACAGGAGTTGCATATACTCTTCTGTTGAATAATTCGGGAAAATTTCAGCAGCATTCGCTAAGGTTTCTTTTAACTCTTCTTTTTCGCTTATCATTTTGTTCGTCCTAATTTAATTTTTTAATAAAACAACGATACCACACATGTATAGCTTTTACAACACATGTATAGCATGTTTTTATAAACTCAAAGAAAAAATAGTTGGGTGAAAATATGAAATATTATACTGAAAAGCTAAAAGAGCTGCGAGAATATAATGAGTATACGCAAAAAGAAGTTGCTAAGGCAATCGGAGTTGGAAGAGAGCAATATAGAAGATATGAAACCGGCTTAAATTTGCTTCCGATAACACATTTGGCAAGTCTTTGCAAATTTTATAACGTCAGCGCAGATTATATTCTATGTATTTCAAAAGAAAAAAGAAAATTAAAATAAAAAGAGCATCTTAGCGAAATTAATAAAAAACATATGATAAGTTTTAGTCTTTTTCTAAATTTTAAGGGAATATGCCTTAAAAATCAATAAGGGATTTTGCCTTAGAACATAATAGTTCTGAGGTGATTAGATTTGTATGAGAGAATACGGAATTTAAGAGAAGATAATGACTTATCGCAAAAAATAATTGCAGAATATCTGAATATTCATCAAACAACATATTCTGATTATGAGCTTGGGAATTTAAATGTACCTGTTCAAATAATGGGCAAACTTGCAGATTATTATGGGACTAGTATAGATTATCTTGCTAGTCGCACAAATATATTTGAACCATATAAACGAAATAAATAATAAAAGCACCCTGCCTGAATTTCAGGCAGGGTGCTTTTCGTAATAGTGATTTTTGCGGCGCTCCCGCACACTAATCAGTCATGCTCACGTCGCCGATTTTCTCTGCGGAGAAAACTTGCTTTGCAACGCTTCGCGCGGCTCTCGCGGGCGGAACCATCGGTTCCCCCGCGTGCCCCCTCCCTGTCTCCGACGGGTTAGACGCGGTTGGCCCGCATTTATTATATCAATGCCGGCGTAGCCGGCTTCCACAATTGTCAATTGTAAATTGACACGCCGCACTACGTGCGGCTGGCACACTAATCAGTCATGCTACGCTTGTTCGCTCTTCCATAAAAATTTCGCTGCGTCCCGCTTCGCTCGCCATGCGGCGACCGAACGCCGTGTCCTCGCGAGCATTTTTATGGGCGAACTGCGCTCCCGCACACTAATCTTCCAAATGGAATAGTTTCGTATCTGAAAAAAGCGGCTCCGGAAGTTCGGAGTATTTGTTCAGAAGGTACAGTGCCGCGCCTGTCACAACAAGCGCTCCTGCGAGAATCAATAATTTTTTCTTGTTTTTCATAAAAAACTCCTTTCAAATTCCAAAGCCAAATTTATATAACTAAATTTAGAAACTTCTGCCGCCACCGCCGCCGCCGAATCCGCCGAATCCGCCTCCGCCTGAGAAACCGCCTCCGCCAAAGCCTCCGCCGGAATTTCCGGAACCGCCGCCAAAACCGCCACCGCCGAAGCCACCCGGACCTCCAAAGAAGAAAAACGGCGGGCGCGGGCCTCTTCCGCGAAAGTTTTTATTATTCATGCTGCTTAAAATAACAACAATGACAATAAAAATAATTATGCCGATGAGGGCGCTGCCCTCGTTTTCCGATTCGGAAAGCGGAACGTAATCGGGCAGGGTTTCAAGGTTAAACTCGATTAAAAGTTCGTTTAAAACGCCTTTATAAATATTTGTGATTCCGGTATCATAATCGCCGGATTTTAGGGAATCCATGCCCAAGGTATCAATGATTCTGCCGACCTTGCCGTCGGGAAGAGCTCCTTCAAGCCCGCGGGCAACCTCGATTTTTATATCCCGGCCGTCCGGATCGGTCGAGAGCAATATAAGCACTCCGCCGATATTCCAGTCGCGCGCGACCGAAAGGGCATAGCTGTCGCGGTCTTTGCCGCCGAGATCGGGAACGGTCAGAACGACAATTTGCGCCTTTGTATTCTGCCAAAGCGCGGCCGATTTTTCCATGATGAACGATTCGGTTTCGGAACTAAGTACATTCGCGTAATCGTTGACGAAAAAATCGCTCGTGGGGGGAACCGGCGCGGCAAGCGCAGAAACATAAAAAACTATCAAAAATATTGCAATAAAAATTGCGGTTTTCTTCATTAAAACTGTACCGGCGGAGCTACATCGCTACCCTCCGCAGCGTCAAAATAGTCGGCTTTTTCAAAGTTGAAAATTCCGGCGATGATATTTGCAGGAAAACTGATTATCTTGCTGTTATAAGCTTTTACAGATTCGTTAAAATCGGTTCTTGCTGTGTTGATCCGGTTTTCGGTTCCGGCAAGCTCATCCATCAGCTGGATATAAGTTGCGTCCGCTTTGAGGTCCGGATATGCTTCGACCGTCACATTGATGCTGCGGATAACATCATTTAACTGGTCGCCTGCAGCCGTAAGCTGTTCCGGCGTTGTCGCGCCGGTAATGCCTTCGCGCGCTTCGGTGACCTTCGTGAGAACATCAAGCTCGTGCTGTGAATATCCTTTTACGGTATTTACAAGATTCGGAATCAAATCGGCTCTGCGCTGATAAACTGTTTGAACATTGCCGAAGCTTGCGTCAACCGCTTCGCGGGCCTTCGCCATTCCGTTATAGCTGCCGATTGCCGAGAAAACGATAATAGCGATTATCGCAAGAATTATCAAAAGACCAATCATGCCTTTTTTCATTATATTGCTACCTCCCAAATTTTGATTATATTATATATTTTATTTGATTAAAAATAAAGACAAATAATGAACGGAAAGTAAATTAAGTTGCCCCGCGGAGGATTTCCCGCGGGGCGACGACTAAATAATCAGATTTTTCTGTGCGAGCGGTTTTGTAAGTTTTTGTCGCCCTGTGGCGGCGTCGATGTAGCATAGGGACTTGCTGCCGTTTTCTATGCTGCAAAGGAATTCATAACACAGCGATTCTTTGCCGCCGTCGCTCATCACGACGACAAGCCTGCCGGGGTTGGATTTAATACCTTTTGTAAGTTTTCCCGATGCATCGGAATTTGATAAAACCGGCGAAGCTATCGTTCTTTTTTCGCTGTGATTTTTAATATATTCGCTTGCTGAGAAAGAGATTATATCGCCGTTGTCGCGCGCCACCCCGACCGTGATTTTATCCGATAGAACAAGAGCGCCGTTTTGAGAAAAAACAAAATCAACGGTAATTACATTTTCATTTTCGGTATAGGAATATTCTTTCATATTCGGGAAGCCGCATTTTTCGATATAACTTTTTGCGGATGTGATAGCGCTTTTCGCGTCAAGCGAGCCGCCCGCAACCTCACGCCCGTTAAACATAAGGAGAGGATAGCCGCCCGCGGCGGTAATGTCTATCGAGGTGTCGCCGGCGGAAAAATTATAATTTTTAAGGGTATCTCCGCCCGACTCGCCCTCCGAAGTTATTGAGGAAGTGTTGACACCCAAAACATCGGCCGCTTTTTTAAGCGCGTCCTCGCCGGTAATGTTTTTAAGGCCCTCTATAAAAGCGTATTTGACTTTTGACATATGCGAAGAGGTTTTTCCGTCGTAATTTAACGTGGGATACTGCATCTCTTCGGTAATTATGCCGGAAATCTGGCTTTGAACAGAGTCGCTGGTATCGTCCATATCAAGGGTGCCTATAGGCAGCTCTCCGCCGTCATAGCGCGCGGCAACCGAGACAAGCCCCTCGAGAAACTGGTCGGTATACACCGAAAGTGCGGCGATGCTTTCGGGGTCAGCGCCCTCGCCGCCGCTTTCCGCCTCAAGCGCGGATAGATAAGCGTAATCGCCGACCTGTGAAAGATAGGTATAAATCTGCTCGAAATCCTCGGTTGTCGGGGGAAGAATGTCGATAGATGCCTTGACCGCGCCCGCCGCGCGCCAAACATTTGCGGCCTCCTGCAATCCTCCGCCGTACGCGCCGCTTTGAAGCGAGGTCGAAATAAGCTCGGTATTTACGATTGCCTCGTTAAAAGCGTTGGAATATATCCCGCTTAAAAGCATTTCGGCATTTCGGAGCTTTCGCGTCTGCATAACTAAAAAAACAGCCGGAACGATGATGAGAACCAGCGCAAAAGAAAGAAGCCTGATATAAAAACGATTTGTTTTT
Source organism: Eubacteriales bacterium (assembly GCA_031549485.1). GTDB lineage: Bacteria > Bacillota > Clostridia > Oscillospirales > Feifaniaceae > JAVBPR01. The sequence continues at coordinate 31,208 of JAVBPR010000012.1, forward strand.
GTAACCATTTTAAAATCTCCCGTATTTTATTTATGATATTTTTTGCGTTTTTGTCGCAAATATCCTTGCGTTTGTGATAAAATTGTTTAAAAAACAGGGGAGATGCGCATGAACTTGTTCGAGGGCGCTTCGCCCGCACCGGGTGAAGAAATCAGCGATAAGCTGTTTGAAAACCGCGAAATCCGCGTTTTCAAAACGGTTTCAAACTGCGCGCAGACCGGTTGGTACGACCAGGATGAGGACGAGCTCGTTTTTCTTTTGGAGGGCGAGGCGGAGCTCCTTTACGAGGACCGCGCAGAGCTTTTGCAAAAAGGCGAGCAGGTTTTTATTCCGGCGCATATCAAACATAAAGTCGCGAAAACAAGCGAAAACTGCGTTTGGCTGCTGATATTCTTTAAGCAGACAGGGGGAAGGGAAATATGAAAATTTCTACAAAACAACTCGCATATGGCGCGCTGATTGCGGCGGCATACGCCGCGCTGGTGCTTTTTATGCAGCCGATAGCCTTCGGCGGATGGCAGTTCCGCGTTTCCGAGGCGCTTTCGGTTTTGCCGTTTTTTATGCCTGCGGCTGTGCCGGGAATGTTTATCGGATGCATTATTGCAAATCTTAGCTCTCCGTTCGGGCTTCTTGATATAATCTGCGGCTCGCTTGCCACCCTCGGGGCGGCGTTTTGGACATATAAAATAAAAAATATTTATCTTGCGCCGCTGCCGTCGGTAATTTTGAACGCGCTGGTAGTCCCGGCGGTTATTTGTATCGGCTCCGGCGAATTTTCAGCAATTTTATATCTCACGCTTATGGCGCAAATCGGGCTTACCCAGTTTGCCGTTTGCTATGGGCTCGGGCTTCCGCTTTTGCTGATTTTGCGAAGCAGGAATATTTTCGGAAAGGGAAAGGATAAATAATGAGAAGTGTAAAAAAAGCGGTTATTCCCGCGGCGGGATTCGGGACAAGGGTTTTGCCCGCGACCAAAACTTTGCCGAAAGAAATGCTTCCGATAATCGACCGCCCGTCGATTCACTATATTGTAGAAGAGGCGGTTGCGGCCGGTTGCGATGAGATTCTTATAATTACAAGCAGAGGAAAAGGGGCGATGGAGGATTATTTCGACCGCGCGCCCGAGCTGGAAGCGGTTCTTGAGCGAAGCGGAAAAACCGACGCGCTCAAAAGCGTTTTGGCGCCCACAAAACTTGCAAATATCCATTACGTGCGCCAGCAGGAGCAAAGAGGTCTCGGCGACGCGATATACTGCGCGAAAGAATTTGTGGGAAATGATCCGTTTATCGTGCTTTATGCCGACGATGTAATTTTGGGCGATAAACCCGCGGCGCTCGAACTTGTAGAAGCATATGAAAAATTCGGGCTGCCCGCCTGCGCCGTAAACGAGGTTTTGCCGGAGGAGCTTTACAGATATTCGAGCATGAAGATAAAAGAAACGCTGTCAGAGCAGTGTTTTTCCATCTGCGATATGGTCGAAAAACCGAAAACTGCCGCGCAGGCGTTTTCGAATTTTTCGATTCTCGGCCGCGTTCTTCTCGACCAAAGAATTTTCCAGATTCTCGAGCATACAAAAGCGGGCGCGGGCGGCGAAATTCAGCTTACCGACGCAATGGCGGAGCTTTCGAGAACGGTCGGGATGACCGGCGTGAAATTCTCCGGCACGCGCTTTGATATGGGCAGCAAGGCGGGGATTTTAAAAGCCAACATAAAAATGGGGCTTAAAAATCCCGAGATAAAAGAAGAAATAGCGCGGTATATAAAAGAAATCGCAGGGGAGCTATAAAAATTGCGGAATTTTGTGTTTTTCGCGCCGACTAAAATATTTTTCGGCAGCGGCCACGCATATGCTAAGGAAATGGCAGGGCGACGGGTGCTCCTGCACCACAGCGGCGGAAGCAGCGAGAGAAACGGCGTGATGGATTCTGTCCGGGCTGCGCTTAAAGCTGAAAATATTTTTTTCACAGAGCTTTCGGGCGTTGTTCCGAACCCGCGCCTTTCAAAGGTTATGGAGGGAATCGAGCTGTGCCGAAGCGAAAACCTTGATTTTATCCTCGCAGTCGGCGGCGGAAGCGTTATCGACAGCGCAAAGGCTATTTCGCTCGGCGTTGCAAATCCGAAAACAGATATTTGGCAGTTTTTCGAGAAAAAGGCGGTAGCGGAAAAATCCCTGCCGGTCGGCGCGGTGCTCACCATTCCCGCGGCGGGGAGCGAGATGAGCAAATCGGTGGTAATAACGCGGGACGACGGTGTAAAGCGAGGCTATACATCCGAGCTTAACTGCCCGGTTTTCTCGGTTCTCGATCCGGCGCTTTGCAAAACTCTTCCGAAAAAACAGATAGCCTGCGGAATTGTGGATATTATGATGCACACCCTTGAGCGGTTTATCTCGAGCGGCGGAAATTATCTGACCGACAAAATCGCCGTTTCGGTTTTGCAGACGGTTTTAAAATTCGGCAAAGCGGTTTATGACGACGCGGGAAACTACGAGGCGATGAGCGAGCTTATGTGGGCGGGATGCCTTTCGCATAACGATATTACAGGGCTCGGAAACGATTACGACATGCCGGTTCACGCGCTCGGCCATGAGTTTTCCGGGGTGTTTGATGTGGCGCACGGGGAAAGCCTTTCGGCGGTTTGGCCGTCTTATGCAAGGTTTTGCTATGCCAAAAATCCGCGGCGGTTCGATCTGCTTTTCGGAGAACTTTACGGCCTTTCGGGCGCGGAGGGGATTGAAAAACTGACCGAATATTTTGTCTTGCTTTCAATGCCGGTAACGATAACAAAACTTTGCGGCGGGCGGATGTTTTCAGAGGGAGAGCTTGAAAAATTCGCGTTTCTTGCTACATACAGCGGCGGCAGGGAACTTGGGAAATATTTTCCGCTCACGCTTTGCGATTTAACCGAAATACTTATAAACGCGCAAGAAAAATAAGTACAAAAGGAAGATTTAAAAATGAACTTTTTGATTTGGGCGCTGTTTTTTGCGGTTCTCGCGTATTACTGCCTGCTCGAAAAACGGGCGGAGTTCAGCCGCGCAACCTTGATAAAGGTTGTTTTATCCGCATTTGTCGCGATTGTCGCCATTATTTCGGCGATAAAAATAAATGATTTTTATTCTTACCTTATCGCGGCTGGGCTTTTGTTTGCCGTTCCGGCCGACTATTTTCTGCAATTCATCCGCGCGGACTTAAGAAAATATCGCTTCGGCATTTTCTTTTTCGGGGCGATGCACGTCTGCCTTTTAATCGCATTTTTTACAAAATACGCGATAAGCTGGCACGAGTTTTCGGTGTTTGTGATTTTGAGCGTAATTCTTGTGATATTTCAAAAAACCGAAAAATGGAATTTGGGAAAAGTTCGATTTCAGCTGTCGGTTTATACGCTGCTTGTGATTCTCATGGCTTCAAAGGCGATAACGATAGCGATTTCCGAGCCGTCGCTTGCGACCTGGTCGCTCGGTATCGGAGGGATGTTCTTTTTCATTTCCGACCTCTTCCTCGGAATTTGGGATTATTATAACGACAAGTTTTTGTTCCTTGCGCTAAACAGGGTTATATATTTTATCGGCAATATGCTGATCGCCTTTAGCTTGGTTCTTTCAATAAAATAGATAGCAGAGAGCGTAATTAAGATAAAAAAAGGAGCGGGTTTAAGCCCGCTCCTTTTTTATCTTTGCGTATTTACGCTGTTTCGATTTTGCTTTCTTCCTGAAGGTTAAACTGGTCAATGCACATTTCACGAAGTTTGTATTTGAGGATTTTTCCCGCCGCGTTCATCGGGAAGCTCTCGACAAAAGAGACATAGCGCGGAACTTTGTGGCGGCTCATGTTGTCGCGAACAAAATCTTTAACCTCATCGTCTGTAAGGGTTTCAACAAAGTGGCGCGGGATGACAAAAGCACAAATCTCCTCGCCGTATTCTCTGCTCGGCGCGGCGACGATCTGAACGTCCTGGATTTTCGGGTGGGTATACAAAAGCTCCTCAATTTCCTTCGGATAGATGTTTTCGCCGCCGCGAATAATCATATCTTTAAGGCGGCCGGTGATGTTGTAGTAACCATTTTCGTCAACGGTTGCAATGTCGCCGGTATGGAGCCAGCCGTCTGCGTCGATTGCGGCAGCGGTAGCTTCAGGCATCTTGTAATAGCCTTTCATGATGTTGTAGCCGCGCGCGCAAAATTCGCCGGGAGTATGGGGCGGCAAGGTTTCCCCGGTCTCGGGATCGACGATTTTTGCCTCGACATGGGCGATAGCCTTTCCGACCGTTGTAACGCGCAAATCAAGGCTGTCGGTCGTGGTGGTCATAGTACACGCGGGCGATGCTTCGGTCTGCCCGTAGGTTATCGTAATCTCTCGCATATTCATTTTTTCGACGACGAGCTGCATTACCTTGATGGGGCAGGGCGAACCGGCCATGATTCCGGTGCGGAGGCTGCTGAAATCATAGCGTTTAAATTCGGAATGCTCAAACTGTGCGATAAACATGGTCGGCACGCCGTGAACGGCAGTGCAACGCTCGTTTTGAATCGCGCTCATAACCTTGAGCGGCGAAAAATAAGAGATCGGAACCATCGCGGCGCCGTGGGTAACGCTTGCCATAATTCCGAGAACAAGCCCGAAACAATGGAAAAACGGAACCGGAATGCAGAGCTTGTCGGCGGGCGAAAAGTTCATGCAGTCGCCTATCGACATGCCGTTATTAACAATGTTGTGGTGCGTGAGCATAACGCCTTTCGGAAAACCGGTGGTGCCGCTGGTGTACTGCATATTTACAACATCGTAAGGATCAAGGCTGTCTTTTCGCGCTTGAAGCTCGGAGTCCGAAATCTTCTCACCATATGCGTAGATTTCGCTCCAGTGAAGCATGCCGCTGTGTTTTTCCTTGTCGATTGTAACAATAGTTTTAAGGCAGGGGAGCGCGGCGCATTTGAGGTCGGTCGGCTTACTTGCTTTAATTTCGGGACAGATTTTGTACATAATATCGACATATCCGGTGTCCTTAAAATTATCGCTCATAACGATAAGTTTCGTGTCCGACTGGCCGAAAAGATATTTTGCCTCAAAAACTTTGTAATTTGTGTTGACCGTGACAAGCACCGCGCCGATTTTACAAGCGGCGAAAAGCGATAAAATCCACTCGGGCTTATTTGTGCTCCAAACGGCTATTTTGTCGCCTTTTTCGATGCCGAGCGCCATAAAGCTCTTGGCAATGCGGTCAACTTCTTCGTTAAATTCGCCGTAAGTCCGCTTATAATCGAACTCGGGAAATTTGACAAAGAGGTGGTCCGGTTGATCTTTAGCCCATTTTTCGAGCAAGTTTCCTACTGTGATGTCAATTAAATCGTGATACATAGTGTTTTCTCCTTCTTTTTTCTCCTGCGAAGGGACCAAGTTAAAATCAAAAAACCCCTTGAGAAAGCCAAGGCTTTCTCAAGGGGCGTCAAATAAACGCGGTACCACCCTTGTTCACGGCAAAAACGCCGCCTTTGCAGGAATCTATCAATTCCCTTTGCCCTAACGCGGCAAAATCTCGGCCGGAACTAACGCTCACGGCAGCTCCCAAGGCGAGCGACGAACCAAAAAACTTTCCGCCTCGCACCGGCCGGCGGCTCTCTGAGAAGTTTTATACGTTCATACATTCCTTGCTCATTGCTGTTAGAAGCATATTAACAAAAAAAAAAATCGCTGTCAAGCATCAAATCCCACAACTTGACAAAAAATAAATTTACTTGTATGATAAATTAACTTTACATGATCGTTTTAATATTGTGAAAAGGGGAAAAACCCTTGATTCCTTGCGCTTTTTTGGCGTCAAGGACATTTGCTGTTTGTAAATAATTAAATGATAGCGGAAAAAATCCGCCTCGTAATGTAATAAATTGAAAAGGATGAAACAACTTGGAAAAAAAGTTTGACAAGCCGAGATATTACGGCAGGAAACAAAACGAAAAAAAGGGGACGCTGCAAAAGGCCGATAAGGCCGCGGCGACAGTAGACTCCGCAATTGAAGCGGCCGAGCGCGCGCTTAAATTAAATGCGGAAAAGATGAAAGTAAATAAGACTTTTAACGGGCTTCGCGACCTTTCGGCGCCTATAGAAAAAATCGCGCCGAAACAGATGCCGGCGCGCCAAAATGAAGCTGCGCCCGAAAGACCGGCAAACGCACAAACTGCCGCAGAGAAACCAAAAAGGCAGAATCCGCAGCGCAGAAGGCCGGCGGGAACTGCCGCACCGAAAGCGGGAAATGCGCCGGCAAACGCCGCGCCTAAAACAGGCGGGGCACATACAAACGCCGCGCCGCAAAAAGCGGCGGGAAACCGCGTTTTGACCGAGAAGATTAGAAATAATAGAGGAAACGAAAAGCCGGTACTGCGGCAGTCTACCGAGGCTGCGCCGAGGGCGAAGCGCATACCGGTGCCGAAGCACTATTTTAAAAAATTCCCGCCGGGGACATCTGTGAAAATAATCCCGCTCGGCGGAATCGAGGAAATCGGCAAAAATATCACGGTAATCGAATATGAAAACGACATAATTATCGTGGACTGCGGTATTGCTTTCCCGGACGACGACATGCCGGGAATCGACCTTGTCATGCCCGATATAACCTATCTCGTCAAAAATCACAGCAAGATAAGGGGCATCGTTTTAACCCACGGGCACGAGGATCATATCGGCTCGCTGCCGTTTTTCCTAAAGCAGATTAACGTGCCGATTTACGGGACAAGGCTGACGCTTGGTATTTTGAAAAACAAGCTCGACGAGGCGGGGATACTAAACAAATCAAAACTTTTCCAGGTTGAGTTCGGCGATGCCGTCCAGCTCGGCTGTTTTGTTGCGGAATTTATCCGCTCCTCGCACTCGATTGCGGACGCCGCGATGATTGCGATTCACACGCCTGAGGGAGTTATCCTGCATACAGGCGACTTTAAGATCGACAATACGCCGATTCTCGGCGATCCTATCGACCTTGCGAGAATCGCGGAGCTCGGGCGGGAGGGCGTTTTGGCGCTTATCTCGGACTCGACAAACTCGGAGCGCCCGGGATATACAATGAGCGAGCGCAAGGTTGGCGAGAGCTTTGACAATATATTTAAAAATTGCGAAAAACGTATTGTTATCGCCACTTTCGCTTCAAATATCCACCGCGTTCAGCAGATTTTCGACGCGGCTGCAAAATACGGCCGCAAGGTGGCGATAAGCGGACGAAGCATGGAAAACAACATCAAAACCGCGGTTGAGCTCGGTGTTTTGACCTGTCCGCCGAACGTTTTGATCGAGCTTACCATGATAAATAAATACCCGCCCGAGAAGATGGTGCTTATCACCACCGGCTCGCAGGGCGAAACGATGAGCGCGCTATACAGAATGGCGTTTTCCGACCATAAAAAGGTCGAGCTCGGAACGGGCGACCTCGTCGTTATTTCGGCGTCTCCGATACCCGGAAACGAAAAACTCGTTTCAAAAGTTATAAACGAGCTCTTTAAAATCGGAGCCGAGGTAATCTATGAATCGCTCGCTGATATCCATGTTTCGGGGCACGCGTGCAAAGAAGAGCAAAAGATGATTATCTCGCTTGCAAAGCCGAAATTTTTCATTCCGGGGCACGGCGAATACAGGCATCTTATGAAGCACGCCGCGACCGCGCGCGAGATGGGCATAAAACACGAAAATATAATCATTCCGCAGCTCGGAAAAATAATCGAGCTCAGCCGCTCCGGCGCAAAATTCGGCGGAATCGTGCCGAGCGGCAAGGTGCTTGTCGACGGCCTCGGCGTCGGCGACGTCGGAAATATCGTGCTTCGGGAAAGACGTCATCTTTCGGAGGACGGGCTTGTTATTGTCGTCGCGACGCTTCAGCACGGCACAAACGCGATTATCGCGGGGCCGGATATTGTTTCGCGCGGATTTATCTATGTCCGCGAGGCGGAACAGCTTATGGTCGAGGCAAAAAAGGTCGCCGAAGACGTGTTTTTCAGCTGCGAGCAAAACGGCACAAAAGACTGGAACAATATAAAAACAAATTTAAAAGAGTCGCTTACGGCGTATATTTACTCCGCCACGAAACGGCGGCCGCTTATTTTGCCGATAATCATGGAAGTTTAATTTGGCAACTTTTATAGAACTTTATTAAATTATTTGATATAATAATTTATTACAAACTTACAAGGAAATAATAAATGCAGAAAAAACCCTATGATTTTAAACACAGCGCGCTGATATATATTTTCGTCGTGACGCTTGCCGCGTTTGCATTGGTATTTATATGCAGGTTGCGTCCGACGCCGGTAATCGAATCATTTTTATCTGCCGTAAAACAGCAGTATGAATTGCTTGTATCGGCTAATCCCGGCGTTTTGCCCGACATCAGCGAATTTATCTCCGCGCTAAGCGTATTTTTGTATACGCATTATCTCGGTTTGTTTCTCGGCGGCTGTGCGGCGTTAGGCGGCGTCCTGGCGCTGGCGGTTCGGCTTTTTAAAACACAGCGCGACAAACTCGCGGATTTTTGTATCTCGAAAATCGGCGCGGCTGTTTTTGCCGTTTCGCTCATTTTGTCTATGTTTGACGGAATTATCGGTATTGCGGCGGGAAACTTCGCGCTTGCTTTCGGGCCGGCTTTTGTGTTTTCGGGAATCATTTATGTTATCAGAAACTTGAAAGTAGGCGGATTTTTTAACCTAACCCTTGTTATCGGAATTTTGATTTTTTTCAGTTTGCCCGTTTTGCTGATTTTTTTATCGGCGATGGGGGTTGTGAATTCCTTGCTAAGGAGGCCTTTGAGTGAAACAAAACAATAAAGAAAACGGCATTCTCGGAATTCTCGCGCTGATTCTCGCCCTTCTTGTTATTTTGGCGATTATCGATGTGCGGCTGTTTTTCGGCGCGCTTGCTCTTTGCCTTTGCGTTGTTGCATATATCTATTTTTCAAACAAGTTTTGGGGCAAAGAGCCGTTTGCCGCGGTACTTGAAAAAATGGTCGCCGGTATAAAGCTCGGGCGGGGGGCCACCGCGTTTGATTTTATGCTCCCTATTGTAACGGTGAAGAAAAACGGGGAAGTTGTTTTTGCAAATCAAAAATTTCTCGAGATTGCGGAGCTGCCGCGAATCGGCGGGAAGTTTATCGACGATATCGCTAAAATCAATTTAAAAGAACTTGATAAAGACAGCATAATATCGGGATTTGATACCGCAATAGGCGATTCTTCATTTAAAGCATACGGCACCTATTTCAAGGCGGATAAAAAAGACAGCGAATATATTAATTTTGTCTTTGTCGATACAAGCGAAATCAATGTTTTGAAAAAAGAGGCGGAGGACTGCGCGCCGGTCGTTTCGCTTGTAATGATTGATAATTACGATGAATTTACAGCGAGCCTTTCGGAAAACGAAAAGGGAAGCCTTGTTTCGAAAATCGAAAATATCTTCCTCTCCTATGTAAAAGATTCAGGCGGCATTTTCCGCTCGATCGACCGAAACAGGTATTTGTTTATCTGCCAAAACAGGTTTATGGACGAATTTATCGCCAATAAATTTGACGTGCTCGACAACGTCCGCGGAATAATGACGGCGGGACATATCCCGGTAACCATTTCGATAGGCGTCGGAAAAGCGGGAAGCGATTTTAAAGAAAACAGCGATTTTGCAAAGCAGGCTATTGATATGGCGCTCGGCCGCGGCGGCGACCAGGCGGTCATAAAAACCGTACATAATTTCGAGTTTTTCGGCGGTAAGAGCAAAGGCACGGAAAAGCGAAGCAAGGTTAAAACAAGGGTTGCGGCAACCGCGATTGCCGACTTGCTTGACCGCTGCAGCAACGTCCTCATTATGGGGCATAAATACGCCGATTTTGACAGCGTGGGCGCTTGCGTGGCAATCGCGCGCGCAGCTTTTGTAAAGGAAAAACCGGTAAATATAATTATAAACCGCGACACCGTTTTGGCGGGGCCGATTATCGAAAGCCTCGAGGCGCTGCCCGAATACCAAGGCGTGTTTATAAGCGCGGGCGAGGGGCAGGATTTGATAACAAGCAGAACGCTTCTTTTTGTCTGCGACACACACAGCCCAAGCTATGTCGAGAGCCGCGATATTCTTGATAACTGCGGCAGCGTCGTCGTTATCGATCATCACCGCAAGATGGCTGAATCAATTGAAAACACCGTTCAGTTCTGCCACGAGCCTTTTGCCTCGTCGGCATCCGAAATAGCGTCCGAGCTTATCGCGTATATCGACGGAAACGGCACTCTTTTGAAAGAAGAGGCGGAGGCGATGCTCGCCGGAATAATTCTCGACACCAAAAACTTCTATTTCCGCCCGGGATTCAGAACTTTCGAGGCGGCCGCTTATCTTCGCCGCGCCGGCGCGGACCTTATCGAGCTAAAGCGCCTGTTTAAAAGCGATTACCTCACTTTTAACCGCAAGACCGAGCTTATCGGGGCGGCGGAATTTTATCGAAAGAATATCACGATTTCGGTTTGGGAGGGCGAAAAGCTCGGCAACGCAATTGTGATAATGTCGCAGGCGGCGGACGAACTGCTCAACATCGAGAATGTTGAGGCGTCGTTCGTGCTTTATAAATCGGGGGCGGACAGCGTGCATATTTCGGCGCGAAGCCTCGGGAATGTCAATGTTCAAATTATCCTTGAAAAACTTGGCGGCGGCGGTCATTTGACAACCGCGGGAGCACAGGTCGAGGGCGATTACGCCGACGTTATCGCAAAACTTAAAACGGTTATCGACGAGTACTATGAAAATGACGATAAAAAACAGCAAGTAAGTAAAACGGAGTGAGAAAATGAAAGTTATTTTAAATGCCGATGTAAAAGGGCAGGGTAAAAAAGGGCAGCTTTGCGAGGTTTCGGACGGTTACGCGCGAAACTTCCTGCTTCCGCGCGGCCTTGCAAAAGAGGCAAGTTCCGCGAATTTAAACGATATGAAAACGAAAAATGCGGCGGACGAATACCGCCTTAAAGTAGAGCGCGAAGAGGCGCAGGCGCTTGCAAAGTCGCTTGAGGGAAAAACGGTCAAGGTGACCGCCAAGGGCGGCGAAAACGGAAAGCTGTTCGGCTCGGTAACTTCGAAAGATATAGCCGAAGCGCTTAAAAATCAGCATAAAATCAGCATCGACAAGAAAAAACTTGTCTGCGAAGATATAAAAGCGTTCGGGAATTACGCCGTTTTGGCAAAGATTTATCATGACATTTCGGCGAATTTTTATGTGACTGTTTCAGAAAAATAACGAAAGCGGGCACTTTAAATGAGTGATTTAAACGTAAAACTGCCGTACAGCCTCGAGGCCGAAAAATCAGTTCTCGGCGCTGTCCTTATTGACCAGGATTGTTTCAGCGAAATAGTGCAGATTCTTTCATCAGAGGATTTTTATTTTAAGAAGAACGAGCTTATTTTCGAAACGATGCTTTCGATGTTCAATACGGCGATTGATATCGACGCCGTCACCCTTCTTGACAGGCTTAAAAAATCGGGCGAATTCGATGAAGAGCTTGCTAAAACCTATGTTTTGGAGCTTGCGGAATTCGTGCCGACCACCGCAAATGTTGCGAGATATGCAAATATCGTGCGCGAAAAATCAATGCTCCGCCGCCTTATTAAAGCCGCGGGCGAGATTTCGGACGTCTGCATAGAGGAAACCGAAGATGTCGGAGTTATTTTGGATTTTGCGGAGCAGAAGATATACGAAATCTCGAACAGCAAATCAAAAAAGAGCTTTGCGAAAATTGCGGAAGAGGTCGCCGCGGTCATCCTCCGCATCAAAGATATGGCGGGCGGAAACCGCGCCAAATATATGGGAATCCCCACGCATTTTAAAAAGCTGGACAACCTGACAGGCGGGCTAAACAAGAGCGACCTTATCATTCTTGCCGCGCGCCCCGGCGTCGGAAAAACCAGCCTTGCGATGAATATCGCGGAGAACGTCGCGATTTTCGAGAAAAAGAAGGTTGCGTTTTTCTCGCTTGAGATGAGCACAAGCCAGCTGGTCACGAGAATGCTAAGCAGCCAGTCGGGAATCGACAGCAAAAAACTTCTTCAAGGAACGGTAACCGACGGGGACTGGCGGCCGCTAAGCGAATCGGGCGGAATAATAAGTTTAACACAGCTCCTTATTGACGACACGGCGAGTCAGAGAATTTCCGAGATGAAAGCAAAGATAAGGCGCGAAAAAAATGTTGATTTAATCATTATTGACTATCTTCAGCTTATGCAGTCGGATAAAAGATTTAATAACAGAGTTGAGGAAGTTTCGGCCCTGACAAGGAATCTTAAAATCATGGCAAAAGAGCTTGAACTCCCGGTTATTTGCCTTTCCCAGCTTTCGCGAAACGCGGAAAACAGCAAAGATATCAGGCCGAAACTTTCGGACTTGCGCGACTCCGGTTCGATAGAACAGGACGCGGATATAGTTTTATTCATCTACCGGCCGGCCGAAAAAGAGGGCAGCAATGTTGTCGAACTGATTGTCGGTAAAAACAGGCATGGCGCGCCGGGAACAATCGAGCTTATGTATGACGGAAGATTTACGAAATTCAAAGAAATCGATACAGACCACGTCGATCCGAGAGACGATTATAAGAGAGGATAGGAAATGAATCCCGAAAAATGCCGTGAGAAGGTTTTTGCCGAATTTAACAGCGTGATTATCGCGGTTTCGGGCGGCGCGGATTCGACCGCGCTGCTTATTTCTATGCATGCGTGTTTGGAAGCCGAAAGGTTGAAAAACAAGGAAAAAACAGAGAAAAAACTTTTTGCGGCACATCTTAACCACTGCCTTCGCGGCGATGAGTCGGACGGGGACGAAGAGTTTACAAGGCGGCTTTGCGAAAAGCTCGGGGTGCCGCTGTTTTGCGAAAAAGCCGATATTGCGGTAGTTGCAAAGGAAAAGAAAATATCGATAGAACTGGCGGCGAGGCAGGCGCGCTATGAATTTCTCGAGCGCGCGCGAAAGGAATCGGGCGCAGAGGTTATTGCGACCGCGCACACCGCCGACGATAACGCCGAAACGGTTATAATGAACCTCGTTCGAGGAACGGGGCTGCGCGGTCTTTCGGGAATTCCCGAAAGGCGGGGGAATATAATCCGCCCATTATTAAGCTGTGAAAAATTCGAAATTTTGGAATATCTTGAAAATAAAGGGCAAAATTATCGAACAGACAGCTCAAACAGCTTGCCGGACTATCGCAGGAACCGAATTCGAAACTTTGTAATTCCCGCGTTAAAAGAAGAAAACAGCGCTCTTATAAAAACGATAAACCGCGCGGCGGCAACGATTTCAAAGGAAAATGATTTTATAGAGACGGCGGCGGAAGCCCTTCGCAAGAAATGCGAAATTTCAAAAGGCGTGTTTGACGCCGCGGCGCTCAAAGAAGCGGAACCGGTGCTTGCAAAAAGGGTTTTGCTCGGTGCCGGATGCGAAGATTTTCAAAAGACCGAAGAAATTTATGCCCTTGTGCAAGACGGCAAGACATCAGATAAAATTCAGCTTACGGGCGATGTTTTCGCGAGGATTTCGTATGGAAATCTTGTTATCGGCGAAATTTCCAAAGCAGACGAAAAAAACGATTTCAGACTTTGCAAAACAGACCGAAAATATATTTTGCACGTTAATACTTTATTAAAGAATTCAAATTTACTTTGTGATATTATACTGGATAAAGATAAGATTTGCGGCGAGCTTTTTGTTAGAGAGCGCGCGCAGGGAGATAAAATCGGGAGCAAAACGCTGCAAAAAATTTTTATAAATAAAAAAATTCCGCAGGAAATCCGCGGAAAAATCCCGGTAATTTGCGATGAGCGCGGCATTGTCGCATGCGCCGTAACCGGCGCGGACAAAAAATATAAGCCGGATAAAGAAACAAAAAACATTATAATTATAGAAATTGGGGAAGAATAATGAAAACTTTAATTTCCGAAGAGCAAATAAAAGAAAAAGTTACCGCGCTCGGCCGCACTATTTCACAGGATTACGAGGGCAAAGAGCTGCTTCTTATCGGCGTGCAAAAAGGTTCATTCATCTTTCTTGCTGACCTTGTCCGCGAAATAACGGTGCCCCTTGAAATAGATTTTATCTCTGCGCAGAGCTACGACGGTATCGAATCGGGAATACTCGAAATATTCGGAAAAATCCCGGTAGTAAAGGGAAAGCATGTCATAATTGTCGAGGATATTATCGATACAGGCAAAACCCTTGCGGGGGTTATCGGAAAATTCAAGGCAGAGGGCGCGGCATCAATAGCGGTTTGCGCTTTTCTTGATAAGCCGTCCCGCCGCGCTTCGCTTGTGAAAATGGATTACAAATGCTTTGAAATCCCAGACGAATTCGTTATCGGATACGGAATGGACTATAACGAAAAATACAGAAACAATAAGTTTATCGGAATTTTATCAACAGAAGAATTGGTGAGGAAATAAATTTGAGTAACAAAAAGAATATAGCATTTTACGGAATTGTTTTGGCTCTTTTTATCGCGGCGAGTTTTTTGCTTTTCAACAGGCAAAAGCCGCCGGCAATTAAATATTCGGACATTATAAGCGATTTCAAGGAGAAAAAAGTTTCCGAGTTTGTCATAAACGACAACAAGCTTAAAATGACCTTGAAATCCGGCGAAACACTGACATACCGTTTGCCGAGCGTAGACCTGTTTTTATATGACCTCGGCGAAACGATAAATGAACAGTATCAGGCGGGCGAAATCAAAAGCTACGACTACACGGTCAGCGAAGTTTCGTGGTTTGCCTCGATGATTCCGTATCTCCTTTTATTCGGCGCTATTATTATTTTTTGGGTTATTATCATGCGCAGAACGGGCGGCGGCGGTCAGGCAAGCCAGTTCGGCAGAGCTAAAACCAAACTTGTCGGCGCGAAAACGAAGAAAACCTTTGCCGATGTGGCGGGGGTTGATGAAGAAAAAATCGAGCTTGCCGAGATTGTCGATTTTCTCAAAAACCCGAAAAAATATGTTGATATGGGAGCGCGAATTCCGAAAGGCGTTTTGCTTGTAGGCCCTCCGGGAACCGGTAAAACCCTTCTTGCAAAGGCGGTTGCAGGCGAGGCGAATGTTCCGTTTTTCTCTATCTCCGGTTCGGATTTTGTCGAGATGTTTGTCGGCGTCGGCGCTTCGCGCGTTCGCGATATGTTTGAAACAGCGAAGAAAAATCTTCCCTCGATTTTGTTTATCGACGAGATTGACGCTGTCGGCCGCCACCGCGGCGCCGGCTTCGGCGGCGGACACGACGAAAGGGAGCAAACGCTAAATCAGCTTCTTGTCGAGATGGATGGTTTCGGCGACAACGAGGGAATTATCATAATTGCCGCCACCAACCGCCCGGATATATTGGATCCCGCGCTTCTGCGTCCGGGCAGGTTCGACCGCAGAATTACGGTCGGATATCCTGATATAAAGGGCAGGGAAGAGATTTTGAAAGTTCACGCGAAAGGGAAACCCTTTGCGGAGGATGTGAATTTAGCTACCATTGCTAAAACCTCGGTCGGAATGACCGGCGCGGATCTTGAGAACGTCCTAAACGAAGCGGCGCTTATCGCGGCAAGGAAGGATGAAAAAGAAATCCACGAAAAAGACATCGAGGAAGCGACAATTAAGGTCGTTATGGGCCCCGAAAAGAAGTCGCAGATTATAAGCGATAAGGAGAAAAAACTCACAGCGTATCACGAGGCGGGGCACGCGATTCTCACCAAATTTATGGATAAAAGCGATCCTGTTCACCAGGTTTCGATTATTCCGCGCGGCGGTGCCGGCGGATACACGATGCACCTTCCGTCCGAGGATAAAAGATATATCTCGCGCGACGAGATGTTCCAGGAAATCTGCGTCCTGCTCGGCGGGCGCGTCGCGGAAGAGCTTATTCTCGGCGATATTTCCACCGGCGCGTCAAGCGACATCAGCCGCGCGTCGAATATCGCGCGCAAGATGGTTACGAAATACGGCATGAGCGCGAAACTCGGCGCAATTGAATACGGCTCGGAACACGACGAAGTTTTCCTCGGCCGCGATTTCTCGACATCGCGAACCTTTTCGGAAAAGTATTCTGCCGAAATTGACGACGAGGTCAAGGATATAATTGACCAGCAATATAAAATAGCCACAAAACTGCTCAAAGACAACACCGAAATTCTGCATAGGGTTGCAAACGCGCTTCTCGAACATGAAAAACTTTCAAGCGATGAATTCGAGGCGATGTTTGCAAGCTCGGTCGAAAAAGAGCAGGAAAAGAAACAAGAGGAGGAGAATTAAAATGACATCAGGACACAAATTTTTCAGATGCGCGCATTGCGGCAACATGGTCGGAATGATTGAAAACGCGGGCGTGAAAATTATATGCTGCGGAGAACCTATGGGCGAGCTTACAGCGAACACGACCGAGGCGGCGGGGGAAAAGCATCTCCCTGTTATCGAGGTTTCGGGCGCGATTGTAAAGGTCGACGTCGGCAGCGTTTTGCACCCTATGGAAGAGGGCCATTACATTAAATGGATTTATCTCCAGACGGCAAAGGGTGGTCAGAGAAAAGAGCTTAAGCCCGGCGACGAGCCGAAAGCGGTTTTCTCCTGCATTAATGACGAGCCGGTAGCGGCTTTCGCATATTGCAATCTGCACAGCTTGTGGAAAACCGAAGTTTAAATTATAAAAAATAGCCGCCGCGGAAAACTTCCGCGGCGGCTTTCTTGTTGTGAAATTTTTATTATTATAGTTTCTTTTAAACTAATTTGTCTTGTTTTTTCAGCTTCTTTGCGAGCTTTGAAGATACAATAAAAGAAAGAAGCAAAAACACGCCGATCAGCGAAAAACCGGCTTTATAAGCAAGGGCAACTCCGCTTTCGGGCGCAAAACTTGTAAAAATCGATTTTAAAATATTTATCGCGCCGCCCAAAATCAGGTTGGCAAAAACGAGCGAGAGACCTAAAACGGTGAGCGTGCCCGTAAGCGCGGCGCCGATTTTGTCGGGAAAAAGTTTTGATAAAATCGCCATAACCGTTGGGTAAACGGGCGCGATGAAAAAGCCTGTGGCGGTTATCAAAAACAGTCCCGGCTTGCCGGTGAGCAAGCCGACAAAAACGATAGCGCACGCAAAAAAGCTAAACAGCCTTATCGATTTGACATATCCGAGCTTTTCGGTAAGCGGGCCGATAACAAGCCGTGCCACTGTGAAAGAAACGAAATACGCGGTCAAAAACAGTGCCGCGGTGTTTGCCGCAAAACCATAGCTTTTTTCAGCCAAATTTATCAGCCATCCGGTAAAACCTACTTCGGCACAGCAAGCGAGGGAGAGCGATAAAATGATAAGCCTTGCAACCGGGTTTTTCAAAAAATCGGAAAAGTGCGAGGTGTCGCTTTCGGCACTTTTGAAAGGCAAAGAAGCCTTTTTGGCGGGGAAAAGCGGAATGGCAAACAGCGCAAAAACGATGAGATATGTATACCGCCAGCCGAGAGCCATACCGCCAACCTGAAGTTGCATCAAAAAGGTCGAAGCAAGCGGCGCGAAAATCGAACTGAACCCGTAAAAAAAGTGCGAAATATTCATAAGGGTGCCGGTGTTTTGGGTAAAAGCGGACGCGGCGATAAAGCCGAGAACTATTTCAAGCAGCCCGCCGAACCCGTGGGAAACGAAAAAAGCAAAAATAAGAACATAATAGTTCGGCGAAAAACAAATTAAAAGCCCCGATATGATAAGCCCGGAAAAACATATGTAAACTATCGGTTTTATGCTTTTTTTGCCGATAAATTTCGAGGAAAAATAACAGGCGAAAAGATATCCCATCGCGTTGGCGGCAAGAAGAAGCCCAAGCTGGAATTCGGAAAGCGAGAGGTCGCTCTGAATCCTCGGAAGGACGGCTCCTTTAATATTTTCGGAAAATCCGTAAAACAAAAATCCCGAAAAAACAAGAAAGATAATTAGTATGTAATTTTTCTTTTCCAAAGCTGTTTTCATTTATGCCTCGTCAATAATTTTGTTGCAAAAGCTCCTGTTTGATATTCCAAAGTTTTTCCGAGAGGTCGACATAGTATTTGTGCGGATTATCGAACCTCGTAACCTCGTCCCAGAGTTTTTCGTGTTCTTCTATACAGTATTTGCGTATTTCGCTAACGCTCGGACGCTCGTAAACAAGTTTGCCGCCGATAAAAATCGGAACCGAAAGAAGCTGCGCGCTGAAATTTGTCACCGTCTTTTTCTTCCAGGTATGTTCCGGATCGAAAATAACGAGCTCGCCGCGCACGTCTATCACCTCGTCAAAAACTGTGATAAGGTCGGCAATGGCTTTGCCGGTATCGTTTTCGCGCAGGCGGTAAAGTTTTTTATAGTGCGGAGTTGTGATTTTCTGAACGTTCTCGCTGATTTTGATTTTCGGGTTGATTGTGCCGTCGTCATTTTCCACCGCAACGAGCTTATAAACCCCGCCGAATACCGGATCGCTTTTGCTTGTTATCATGCGCTCGCCGACGCCGAAACTGTCGACCTCGGCGCCTTCTGCAAGAATTTCTTTAATGATGTATTCGTCAAGCGAGTTTGAGGCAAAAATTCCGCAATCCTGAAGTCCGGCTTCGTCAAGCATTTTTCGCGCTTTTTTCGAGAGATATGTAATGTCGCCGCTGTCGATTCGGATCCCCATTCTTTTCGGTTTGTATTTCAAAAAGGTCTTGATGGCGTTTGGAATCCCGCTTTTCAAAACGTTATATGTATCGACAAGAAGGACGCAGTTATCGCTGTATGTTTCCGCGTATGCTTCGAACGAGGCGAGCTCGGTATCAAACATCTGAACCCAGCTGTGCGCCATTGTTCCGAGAGCCGGAATGCCGTAAAGCTGTTCGGCGATAGTGCATGCAGAGCCAACGCAACCGGCGATATACGCGGCTCTTGCGCCGAGAATCGCCGCTTCGGAACCCTGCGCGCGGCGGGAGCCGAATTCCATAACGTCGCGGCGCGCGGCGGCGCTGACTATTCGCGACGCCTTGGTGGCGATAAGCGACTGGTGGTTAATATAAAGAAGCACCATCGTTTCAAGAAGCTGCGCCTGTATCGCAGGCCCGCGGACGGTAAGCAGCGGCTCGCCGGGAAAAACAGGAGTGCCCTCCGGAACGGCAAAGACGTCACAAGTAAATTCGAAATTTCGCAGATAATCAAGAAACTCATCGCAAAAGATATTTTTGCTTTTTAAAAATGCGATGTCATCATCGTCAAAATGCAAATTGAGAAGATATTCGATAATGCTGTCAAGCCCGCAGGCGATGGCGTATCCGCCCTTGTCGGGAACATTGCGGAAAAACATATCAAAATAGCAGATTTTATCTTTAAATCCGCTTTTAAAATATCCGTTTCCCATTGTGAATTCGTAAAAATCGCAGAGCATGGAGAAATTATTTGGTATCATGTTTTTTCGCTACCTTTCCCTTGAAATAGATAAAAGAGCGCCAGAAGCCGTTGAAAAGCCCGCCGCAGGCAAACGATAACAGTTTTGCAATAAGGGGTGAAAAGCCCAAAACATTTCCGAAGAAATAAATGCCGAAAAGCGAAAGTGCCATCGAAAAAGGAAGAAGAAGAAAAAACCGCTTGAGTTCGCCGCCGGTCAGCGGTTCTTTTATTTTATAAAAATATTTTCTTGTAAGCCAAATATCGCTGAATTTTTTCGCCGCAAGCGAGAGAATCTGGCAAACATAAATATTTGCGCCGATCAAATAAAAAGCAACGAAAACGGCAAAGTTTACGACGATATTAATAAAAAAGAACAGCGCACCGCGCAGCAGGGTTTTAAGATTCAGCCCCTGCCACAGCTTTTTTATATAGTTTTTGATTTTCTTTAACAAAAACCTGCCCTTTAATATCGTCAAATTCTATTGTGGCAAAAAGTTCTTCGCCCTCATAGAATGCGCCGTCACGGTAACTTAGTTCCCGAAGAATCAGCTCGGTATCGAGGTAAAAGAATTTTTCGCACTTTAAGAATTCTTCCTCGTTAAAGTAAAAATATCCATGTGTGCGAAGAGGGAGGATATGCGGGAAAAAGTAATCCGATGAAAGAAATTGCAAAGCGCCGCCTAAAGCCCACTTGCTTTCGGTCACGCCATGAATATGTTCGTGGTAGAAAAAATTTTGCCGAGTTAAATATATCGGCTCGATTCCGATAATCGCAACAGGCGGGCCGCCGATAAGGAGGCTTTTCTGCGCGACAAGCGCGCT
Source organism: Eubacteriales bacterium (assembly GCA_031549485.1). Classification (GTDB taxonomy): domain Bacteria; phylum Bacillota; class Clostridia; order Oscillospirales; family Feifaniaceae; genus JAVBPR01. The sequence goes on from JAVBPR010000012.1 coordinate 51,407, forward strand.
TGCAACCGCGATATCGTTTTTCTCGGTTTCGCGGTAATCCGAAAGCTCAGAAACGGAGGCGAGCATAAATAAAACGGCAAAAGCTACGGCAATTCCGGCCGCCGCTTTTTTTGGCGCGATAAGGGCGAAAAACCTGTCGACAAACAGCGCAAGCCCCGGAAGGCAGCATATAATCGCGCGTAAAGGAAACGCCGGATTTCCGAGAAAGAAAAACGGCGCGGCGCCGGCAAGCGCGAGAAGCAGACCAAAAACCATCCCCCTCGCGGCGTCTTTTTTCTTTTCATCCCCGTCGCCGCTTTTTTTGGCAAATATATAAAAAAGAGCGGCAAGAGCAATAAGCGCTAATAACCACAAAGTATTGTGCGGCGTTTGGAAAAACCGGATAAAACCTTTTGCCGTAATTACAATCGGCGCTTTTATAAAAACGGTGAAAAGCTCGGAAATCATTATCGGAAACAGCTTTGTAAAATAAAAATTTCCGAAAGGCATGGTAAAGGAATCAAGCCGCCCGCTATACATAACCGATTCAAACCGCGAAGTAAAGCCAAAATAAATAATAGGAATTATTAAAGTGTAAAATCCGTTTAAAGCGCGAACTTTAAGCGTTTTAAAGTTAAAAATACAGAGCAAAATAGGGCCGGCAACCGAAAGGACAAGTCCCTGCTCATAATAACCCGCGGCGATAATTCCGGGCAAAAGCGAAAGAAAAACAAACCGCAGCTTGCCGGAGGAGATATATTTATCAAAAAGAAATGTGCAAAGCGCGGCGAAAAACAGCCCCACGACAGCGCGGCTTGAAGCCGATATCCAGTAGGCGCCTTCGATATTTGCGGGGATAAGCAAAAAGAAGGCAAAAAAGATATACGAAATGCCAAAATTCCGCTTAAAAACCTTGTAAAAGAGGATGGCGGCCGTCGTGAAAATCGCGGTCAGAATCGCGACGGCAAGAGGCATAAATCCCCAAAAGTTTGACCAAATTGCGTAATCCGAAACGCCCGCGAGCGGCCGCGCGGCGAGAAGCCCGAGAGAGCTAACAACTTTTGAAAGGCTACCTGTAAAAAAGCGCAGGTTGTGATACTGGATATAGTCATCCAGCATGTAAAAATATTTAAACCCGAAAAAGAGATACCGCAAATAGGTCAGAGAAAATAGACAAAGTGCGGAAAAAATCTCGTTTCGGGTAAATGCGGCGGTTTTTCGCATGTTATCTCCTGTGAAGTTTTTTGATTGCAAATGCGTCTTTTATCATCCTTATCGGCTCAAGGAAGATGTTTACCTTGCTCTCGCCGTGATTGACAACCGTTGCGGGGATCGCGGTGATTTTCATCTTGCGCTTTTCGGCGAGCATAAGAATTTCAAGGTCGATTGCAAAGCCGTCTATTTTGCATTCGGGGAAAAGCGCGGCGGCGGCATCTGCGGTATACATCTTAAACCCGCACTGTGTGTCGGGCTGTGATACGTTTGTTATCGCGCGGCAGGCAAAAGAAAAAACGCCGGAAGCGAGCTTTCGCAGCGGAGGATATTTTTTATATGCGTCTTTATCAAGTCTCCGTGAGCCGATAACTATATCGGATTTTGTCGCTTCAAGTGCGGCAAGCCCTGTTTTGATAATCGGCAACCCGTAAGAAAGATCGCAGTCTATAAAGCAGAGCACGTCGCCTTTCGCGTTTGCGGCGCCTCGGCGGATAGCATAGCCCTTGCCACGATTGTCCTTATATGAAACAAAACGGCAGGGCAGAGTCTCGACAATTTCCCGCGTTTTATCGGTGCTGCCGTCGTTTACAAGAATTATCTCGTTTTCGATACCTTCGGCGGATAGAAAGGGGAGCAGGTTATCAACCGTTGCTTTTATATTTTTTTCTTCGTTATACATCGGAATAATAAGCGAAAGCAAAACAAATCCACCCTTTTATTTAATAATTATAGATAATATATCATATTATTATAAAATATAAAGTTTTTCAAGGGGGCGGCGGAGATGAGAAGAAAGAAAAGCGGAGCGGCAAAAATAATAATTTTCCTTTTGCTTGTTTTGATTTTGTTTCTGCTGATAAAAAAACCGCCGATTGAAATAAAAAAGGAAAATATCGAAAAAACCGGCGAGCTGACCGTTTACGATATTGAAAAAGAGGAGAGCGGATACGTCACTTTCAAATATAAATTCAAGGACAGCGACGGCGCGGAAAAAGAGGGAAAAGGGCGGGGCCGCATTTCGGACGCGGGAACAGAGATAGTTATAAAAGAATTTGCCTATGAATAGGGAAAAAACAGCGGGGCGGTCTTTTGACCGCCCCGGAAATTTATTTTATTATAGCTCCGAAAAAAGCGGAATTATAAAAGCGATATTCCGCGCTGAAACTTGCTTTGCGGCTCGGTCGAAAGCGAAAAAGCGTCTTTAAGCGCCGCGCCGAAGTTATACATCCCGTCTATTTCGCCGTCAATATATTCAATCTCAAGCTCGCAAACGGGAACGCTTTTGTCACCGGCTTTAATCAAGCCGATATCGGTGCAGATAAAAAAGCTGCATCCGCCTGCCGAAAGTTTTTGCTGTGTCCTGACATAATCGGTTTCAAAAAGGGCTTTCATCTGCCCGGCAAGCGGGAAAGTTTCGCCACAAAGCGAGAGAAAAACATCATTCGGGTTTGCGCTTTCGTCAACCGGTTTTTCCTTTTCTTCGCGAATGTGCATCGCGCCTTGCCTGTCACCCCTTGATTTTAAAGTGGCGACATAATCGCTGTTTTCGCGGCGAATGCGAAAGGCAATTTGATTTTTCAGGAGCGAGGAATTCTCGTCGTCGTAGTATTTCGCGTTCATCTTGAAAACCTCTGGAGGCTCAACGGCGCTGCTGTCGACAAGAAAACAATTAAACAGCTCGTCTGCAATTTCCTCGTTTTCGATTTTATATTTTAATTCTTGTTCTATCAATTTTTTCACCTTTTTTAAAGTTATATTATATTAGTACCAAAATATTGCGTTTTTGTCAATTGGATGCTATACTGTAGAGAAAAATTAAGAAAGGTGGTAAACATGAGCCATATCAACACAAAATGTATTCAAGAGGGCTGGAAGCCGAAAGACGGCGAACCCCGCGTGCTTCCTATTTACCAAAGCACGACCTTCCTCTATGAAACAACAGAATCACTTGCAAACCTATTTGACCTCAAGGCTGAAGGCTTCTTTTACAGCAGGCTGGCAAATCCCACAGTAGACGCTGTTGAAAAGAAACTTGCGGCGCTTGAAGGGGGTGTCGGCGCGATGCTTACCGCTTCGGGCCAAAGCGCAACGCTAATCTCGGTTTTGAACATTGCTTCAGCCGGTGATCACATTCTCTGCGCTTCCGCAATTTATGGTGGAACTTATAATCTTTTTAATAAGACCATGCGCCAAATGGGCATTGAATTTGATTTTATCGATCCCTTTATTAGCCCCGAAGAGTTAAACGGCAAATTTAAACAAAACACAAAAGCTGTCTTCACCGAAACAGTAAGCAATCCGTCGGTTATCGTCTGCGATATTGAAAAATTCGCAAATGCGGCGCATGCGCACGGCGTTCCGCTTATAATCGACAACACCTTCCCGACACCGATAAACTGCCGGCCGTTCGAGTTCGGCGCGGATATCGTTGTCCACTCAACATCAAAATATCTTGACGGGCATGCGGTTGCTCTTGGCGGCTGTATTGTCGACAGCGGCACTTTCGATTGGGCGGCAAACGGCTATAAATGCCTTTCGGAGCCGGACGAAACTTATCACGGCGTCCGCTATACCGAAACTTTCGGAAATCTTGCCTATATTGTAAAAGCAAGAACTCATCTTATGAGAGATCTCGGTCCGATGATGAGCCCGAACACCGCATTTTTGCTTAACCTCGGGCTTGAAACTCTCTTTTTGCGCATGGAGCGGCACACGAGCAATGCTTTGGCGGTCGCGAAAAAGATTAAAGAACACAAAAACGTTCTCAGCGTCAATTTCCCTGAGCTTCCCGGCGACAAATCATATGAACTTGCTAAAAAATATCTGCCAAACGGAAGTTGCGGCGTAGTTGCATTTGAAGTCAAAGGCGGAAGAGAAGGCGCGGCTAAGTTTATGGAAAGCGTAATGCTCTGCAAGCAGGTTTGTCACGTTGCGGATGCAAGAACATGTATTCTTAACCCCGCGTCAACAACCCATCGCCAGCTAACCGATGCGGAACTCGCGGCGGCAGGTGCAACACCGGGAACAATGAGGCTCTCGGTCGGTATCGAATACATCGGCGATATTTTGGCCGATATCGAACAGGCTCTTGATTGTATATAAGCAATAAAATTTATTCACAAAAACCCCCTGCTGCGGCAGGGGGTTTATTCTTTGCCGCGACTGCGGCAGAGGATTTATTTTGAACTGCGCCGGCGGCGGGGGGCATACAAATTCCGGAAAAATCTTGCCTATTTCAAGCGGCCGCCAAGCCCCCAGGTGTCATGCTCCGAAATGCTGATAAAAGCGTCGTCTGCAGGAACGCCCGCGTATTTATTAAGAATTTCGAAAACCGCCTCGGTAAACTGCGCCTTGAGATAAAAATCGCAGCTTCCGTAGATTTTCACGTCGACATAAGCGGCGCTCGCTTTTTTAATGCCGCCGAAATAAATCCGCTTTCCGTCCTCGATATCTATCATAAGAACGCGCTCGGATTTTCCGGGAAGAATGGTGATTGCTTCGCCAAGGGCGGTTTTGATTTTTTCGAAATCCGCTTCGTCAAGGCGTTTTGAAAGATTAATATTAATATACGGCATTAAATCTACTCCTTTATTTTTCTCGCTTCAAGATAAAATCTTTTGTCTTCGGCGTGGCCCATCGAGAATGTTTTCCGCGGAAGCGCGCCGTCGAGAATAACCGTTTTGAAAAGCTCGGATTTATCCATCGGCGCCATGAGGAAACCGATATTTCCCTCGGCAACAAGTTTGCGGACGACATCCTCGCCGTGAATATAATCGCATCTGCCGCCGTGTTTTGCTATGTAGCGGTCGAGGAAATTCTGCAAGTTACCGACAGGTAGGTTAGAGCCGCTTCGCTCGACGTTGATTTTGAAATCGCCGGTTTCGGTGACTACCGTTATTTCGTCGCCTGGAACCGATGCGCCGCGAAGCTCCTCTAAAAACAGATTTTTGTCGATGTCGAAGACGACGCGGTAGATAGCCTCGAAAACAAGGCTGTCATCGTGAAGATTGCAGAGTTCGCAAAGCGCGTATCTGCTGCCGTTTTTGTTTACATAGCAATCTTTTGCGGTTGCAAGCGAATGATTTCCGTCGCCGACGGCGATTTTCAGCTCGGCGTCTTTGGTAAGAAGTTCAAAAGCCCTGTCGATTTCGGCGGCGGCAGTATCGTCCACCAAATAGCCTTCGATGTGGCCGCTGTCCATCATAAGATCAAAGTCATAGAGCTTTTTTAAAGAATTTCTTTTGTCATAAAGCGGCTCGATAACGGTTTTATTAATGTCGTCAATTAAAAGAAGAATATGCGGCAGCTCGAGCGGCGCGTCTTTGCGAACCTCCACGCGGGGAGGAATTCGCTCTAAAACTGTGCCCTCGGTCGCGCGAATTGCGGAAGTGCTGCCTTTGTTGTAATCGTATTTTTCAAGGTCGACGCAGCCGACGATGCCAAGCCGCCGCGCGCCCGAAGAAAGGGTGCGCACCACAAAAACATAGGAATTTTTATAATCATCGAAAATACCGTCGTCAAGGTATTTTTTCATATTTTTGTTAATATTGTCTATCGTAAAAATTTCATTTTTCTCTTCCAAAAACGCTTCGGGAAGAGTAAGATAAAGAGTAGATGGGTTAGCGCCCGCTAACTCGGCGACTTTTTCCCAATACCCGATTTCGCTGGTGTATTGGTCGCAAGCCACAACACTCCATTTTGTCATGTCGATAGTTTTTTTTGGCAGCAAAATGTCCGCCCGCCCGAAATAATTCATGTAAACCTCCGATAAAAATATATGAATATTATATCAAAACTTTTGCCCGCGGCATATAAATATTTAGCAGTGATAAAAGAAAGGAAATATAAAGGTAAAATGCTCGAATGGTTTATAGGTATCTCTCCGGTTATGCAAGCGTTTATAGCCACTTGCTTCACATATCTTATGACCGCGCTCGGCGCGGCGGTTGTCTTTTTCTTTAAAAAAATCAATAAAAAGGTGCTTAATCTAATGCTGGGATTTGCGGCGGGCGTGATGATTGCCGCAAGTTTTTGGTCGCTTCTCGCGCCTGCTATCGAAATGTCCGCGGGGGGAAAACTTCCCGCGTGGCTTGTCGTTTCTATAGGTTTTGCCCTTGGCGGCGGCTTTTTGTTTGCGCTTGACAAAACCCTTCCGCATCTTCACGCAGGGCTTCCGGAAAATGAGGCGGAGGGAATTCATACGCAGTGGAAGCGAAGCGTTCTTTTAATGCTTGCGATAACGCTTCATAACATTCCCGAGGGGCTGGCGGTCGGCGTCGCTTTCGGCGCAGCGGCAGCGGGGCTTCCCGGCGCGACGATAATTAGCGCTGTCGTTCTCGCCGTCGGAATAGGAATTCAAAATTTCCCCGAAGGGGCAGCGGTATCAATTCCGCTTAGAAGAGAGGGGCTTTCGCGGAGAAAGGCGTTTATGCACGGGCAGTTTTCCGGCATTGTTGAGCCTGTCGCGGGAATAATCGGCGCAGTTATGGTGATAAAAATGCAGGCGATATTGCCGTATGCACTTGCTTTTGCCGCGGGCGCGATGATTTATGTCGTCGTAGAGGAGCTTTTGCCAACCGCGTCAAGAGGGGAGCACAGCGATTTTTCGACAATCGGAGCCTTGGCGGGCTTTATTATAATGATGATTTTGGATGTTGCCCTCGGATAATACGCGAAATAAGTAAAAAAGGCTTCGGAATTTTCCGAAGCCTTTTATCTTTTAAATTATTCTCCGCTAAACGGAAGAAGCGCGATGTGTCTTGCGCGCTTAATCGCGATAGTGAGTTTGCGTTGGTGCATAGCACAGCAACCGGAAATCCTGCGCGGCAGGATTTTTCCGCGCTCCGACAAATAGCGGCGGAGTTTTGCGGTATCTTTATAATCGATTTCGTCAGCTTTATCTACGCAGAAAGAACATACTTTGCGCCTCGGTTTGCGGGCGCCGTAAAATCTTTCGCCTCTTTCTTTTTCTGCCAAGGTTTTGTCCTCCTTATTTTATTTTAGAACGGCAAATCGTCGTCATTTTCCGAAAGGTCGGAAAAATTATTGTTTTCGGATTCAAAAGAGGGGAGCCCGAAAGAATCTTTCGGCGCGTCGAAGCTTTCGCTTCGCGGCGCGGCTCCGTCTTTTTTGGAATCGGCGAAATAGACGTTTTCCGCAACGATTTCAACCGATTTTCTGGTATTGTCCTGCTTGTCTTTCCATGTCCTGGTCTGGATAGACCCGGAAACGGCGACCTGCATGCCTTTTGTGAAATACTTCGAAACGAAATCGGCGGTATTTCTCCAGGCGACAATGTCGATAAAATCGGTCGGGCGCTGTTCGCCCGCTTTTCCGTAATCGCGGTTAACAGCGATAGTAAAGGTTGTTACACTATTTCCGTTAGGGGTTTGGCGAAGTTCGGGATCGGCAACAAGCCTGCCCATTAAAATAGCTTTATTCAACATTTTTTAAAATCCCCCTTTACTTTGCGATTGTTATCGAACGAAGAATCATATCGTTGATATTGAAAAGACGATCAAGCTCGGCCGGGAAAGCCTGCGGAGCTTTGTATTCCGCGTAAACGTAGAATCCCTCTGCCAAGTCTTCGATGAGGTAGGCAAGTCTTCTGCCGCCCCATTCTTCAAACTTTTCAATGGTTCCGTTCTCGGAAATAAGGTTTTTGAACTTTTCGACGACGGCGGCAGTAGCCTCCTCGCCTTCGGTCATTTTTACGATAAAAATAGTCTCGTACAAACCTTGTGCTTTTTCCACTAAAATTACACCTCCTTCTGGTCATATGGCCCCGCCCTACATATGCGGAGCAAGGATACGCAGTCAATTATATTAAATCAAAACTTTATTGTCAAGACAGTAAATATAATATATTATTATAATAATTGTTTGGTTATTAGGAGAAGTATATGGATTTTGGCAAAATTATTGCAAAAGAGTTCGCCCTTGATGAAAAGCACGCGGAGAATATTATAACTTTAATAGACGAGGGGAACACGCTTCCCTTTATTGCGCGGTATCGGAAAGAGCAGACCGGCGCGATAGACGACCAGGTTTTATTCGATGTTTTCGAGAGGCTTTCGTATTTGCGCGGTCTTGAAGCGCGAAAGGCGGAGATAACGGCCGCTATAGAGGCGCAAGGGAAGATGACCGATGAAATCGCGGCGGCGCTTGCGGCGGCGGATACGCTTGTAAGGGCGGAGGATATCTACCGCCCGTTTAAGCAAAAGAAGCAGACGCGCGGCGGGATTGCGCGAAAAGCGGGGCTCGAGCCGCTTGCAAAGCTGATTTTGGAGAGCGCCGATTATACTGCGGAGCTTACGGAGTGCGCGGGACGCCTTGAAAAAAGCGAGGACGAAGTCATTTCGGGCGCGCTCGACATTATCGCGGAAGACCTATCGGACGACGCGGCGCTGCGTGATATTTTGCGAGGGCGGCTTGAAAAAGAGGCTCAAATAGTTTCGAAAGTAAAAAAAGAAGAAGAAAAAAGCGTTTATGAAATGTATTACGATTATGCCGAAAGTTGCGCGAAAATCCCGGCGCACAGGATTCTTGCGGTCAATAGGGGCGAAGCGGAAGGGATTTTGAAAGTTTCGATAGAATGCGACGATGACGCATTAAAAGAAGAAATTTTAAATCATATCGGATTTTCGGCGAAAAAGCATAAGGAGCTTATCCGAAACGCGGCGTATGATGCATATTCGCGCCTGATTTTCCCGAGCCTTGAAAGGGAACTTCGCGCGGCGCTTTCCGACCGCGCCGCCGACAGCGCGATTAAAGCGTTCGGTGAAAATCTCAAACCGCTTCTTATGCAAAGACCGCTCGCCGGAACGGTTGTCATGGGGCTCGATCCGGGATACAGGACAGGCTGCAAGCTTGCGGTGGTAAGCGAGCTCGGCGATGTTTTGACAACCGGGGTAATTTATATCACCCACGGAGAAGCGCAAAAAGCGCAGGCGGCAAAAACGGTAAAAGAAATTATCGCCAAACATAAAGTTTCGGCGATTGCTATTGGAAACGGAACGGCGAGTAGGGAAACTGCGGATTTTGCCGCTGAAGTTATCAAAGGTGTAAATGGGATTGCCTTTACAATCGTGAATGAGGCCGGCGCATCTGTTTATTCCGCTTCGAAAATCGCGGCCGCGGAATTCCCGCAGTTTGATTTAACGGTGCGAAGCGCGATTTCGATTGCCCGCCGCTTGCAGGATCCGCTTTCCGAGCTTGTAAAAATCGAGCCGAAGTCGATAGGCGTCGGGCAATATCAGCACGATATGCCGAAAGCAAGGCTTGCAAGCGCGCTTTCGGCGGTGGTGGAAAGCTGTGTAAACTCGGTCGGCGTTGATATAAACACCGCCTCAGCATCACTTCTTTCCTATGTAGCCGGGATATCGGGGACACTTGCCGAAAATATAATCGCATACCGCGCGGAAAACGGAAAATTCAAAAACAGAAAAGAACTTAAAAAGGTCAAAAAGCTCGGAGACAAAGCGTTTTTGCAGTGCGCGGGATTCTTAAGAATTAAAGAGAGCAAGAATTTGCTTGATAACACAGCCGTCCATCCCGAGTCTTACGCGGTTGCGGAAAATTTGCTTAAAAAACTGTCGGCGCAGCCGGGAAGCGCGGATGAGATAAACGGCAAAATAAAAGAATTCGGCGGAACAAAGAAACTTTCGGAGGAGCTCGGCTGCGGCGAGCAGACGCTTGCTGATATTATTTCGGAGCTTAAAAAACCGGGCAGAGATCCGCGTGAGGACTTGCCGCCGGTTGTTTTGCGGCAAGACGTTCTCAGCATCGAAAATCTTAAAGAGGGGATGGAACTTTCGGGAACTATCCGAAATGTCATCGATTTCGGGGCCTTTGTCGATATCGGCGTCCACGAAGACGGGCTTGTCCATATTTCTCAGCTCTGCGACAGATATATCAAGCATCCGAGCGAGGTGGTCAAGACAGGTGATATTGTCAAGGTTCGCGTCTTGTCGGTCGACCTTGAGCGCAAGCGGATTTCGCTTTCAATGCGGTAAGCGTTGAAAATTCCGATAATTTGATATAATATAAAAGATATATATGGAGGGATAATTATGGGAAAATATTGTAGTAATTGCGGCAAAGAGATAAGCGGAAACGCAAAATTCTGCATCGGCTGCGGGAAAGAAATAATCGCTGAAAAAGCGCCGGAGCAGGTTCCTGAAAATAAAATTCCGGCGCAGCCGGTGGTCGCAAAGGCCGAAGAAATTCCCGCGCCTGCACCTGCCGAAAAACCCGCCGACAAAACGACAAGTGGCGAAAATGCCGCAAATAATCGCGACGCTGCGCCGCCGAAATACGATTATCTCAAACCGCAATACTTCGAGGCGAGAGATTATGGATATAAAGCGAAAGAATATTCGTATGATGCGGAAAAATTTAAACAGCCGCCCGAATATTACGCGCCGTCTTCAAGCGAAACGCTTACGGTCGGACAGTGTCTGCTCGTTTTCTTTGTCGGTCTTATCCCGATTGTTGGGCTGATTTTACAGCTTGTCTGGGCTTTTAATTCGACCACGCCGAAATCAAAGCAAAATCTTTGCCGCGCGATTTTAATTATCAAACTTATCGCGGTTGTGATATTTGCTATTTGGCTTTTGGTTTTTCTCGCTGCTTTCGCGGCAAACGGAGGAAACTGGGGCAACTGGAACAACTTCTATCCGCCCAATTTGTATTTTTAAGATATTCCGGCCGAAAAGGGATACAAACACTGTTTTGAATGTGCTGTATTTCCGTGCAAGTTAATTAGAAATCTCGAAAAGAGCTATAATAAAAGATATAATACAAGCCTCGTAGAAAACGGTAAAGAGGCAGGGGAAAAAGGTGTTGCTGCATTTTTAAAACAAGACTGTCAAAAATGGACTTGCGAAAAATGTGGCGGAGCGTTTTCTCTGCATGACGGTGTTTGCAGCGAGTGCGGTAACAAAAAGAGCTAAACTAATTTTCTAAATAAATATCAAAAAAGGACGAAAGAAGAATTCTTTCGTCCTTTTTTCTGCCTCCCTCGCGGGAATTATTTAAAATACTTAACGCCCGAATCAAAAATCTTTTGGTCTTTTTCGCCCGGGATATTTTTATGAACAAAATTGCCGACGCGCTCGCTGTGACCCATCTTGCCGAGAATTCTTCCGTCTGGACTTGTGATTCCCTCGATTGCGAAAAGCGAGCCGTTAGGGTTAAACGGAATCTTCATAGTGGGGTTTCCGTCAAGGTCGGTATATTGCGTTGCAATCTGGCCGTTTTTGATAAGCGAGGCCAAAACATCTTCCGAAGCGACGAATTTCCCCTCGCCGTGCGAGATTGCGATTTTGTGGAGGTCGCCAACTTCGCAGCCCGCGAGCCACGGGGAAAGAACCGAGGAAACGCGGGTGGTAACAAGCATCGACTGATGGCGCCCGATATTGTTAAAGGTAAGTGTCGGGCATTTGTCGGTCATCTCGGTGAACTTGCCAAACGGCACAAGCCCGAGCTTGATAAGCGCCTGGAATCCGTTGCATATACCGAGCATAAGGCCGTCGCGCTTTTCGAGAAGTTCGGTCACGGCTTCTTTTATCCTCTCGTTTTTAAGTATCGCCGCGATGAATTTTGCGCTGCCCTCCGGCTCGTCTCCGCCGGAAAATCCGCCCGACAGCATAAGGATGTTGCTGTTTTTGATAGCTTTTTCAAAAGCCGCAACGCTTTCGGAAAGCGCTTCCGGCGTGAGGTTTTTGATTATGCAGAACTCGGTTTCGGCTCCCGCTTTTTCAAAAGCGGCCGCGCTGTCATATTCGCAGTTGGTGCCGGGGAAAACAGGAAGAACAACTCGCGGCTTTGCGGCTTTGATAGCCGGAGCTTTTGCGTTTCTTGTTTCGTAAGAAAGCGGAGTTGCTTCGCCGGCAGCGTCCGCCCGCGTTTTAAATATAGGCTCAAGCGGCTTGTGCCATGCGGCTAAAAGCAGGTCGATTTCGACCGATTCGGTGCCTTTTGATATTTTTCCGCTTTCGTTTGTTATGCCGATAAGTTTTGCCGGAAGAACCTCGTCGGTCTCGACGATTATGCCGCCGTAGCATAGCGAAAACAGGTCGGCGTCTTTGGCAAATTCGAATCCGATTTTATTGCCAAACGCGGCTTTTACAGCGGCTTCGGCGATGCCGCCTGCGGTGACTGCGGAGGCGGAATAAACTTTTCCGCTCTCGATAAGTTTATTTATCTTGTCATAAATTTTATGCAGGCTTTCAAATACCGGCAGCTTGTTTTCGTCGTATTCCAGCTCGAAAAGATAAACGTCGCTTCCTGCTTTTTTAAATTCAGGCGTTACCGCGTTTTTGGCGTCGAGTGTGCCGACCGCAAAAGATACAAGGGTGGGCGGAACATCGATATGCTCAAAACTTCCGCTCATGCTGTCTTTACCGCCGATTGCGGCGATTTCAAGGCCGAGCTGGGCGTAAAGCGCGCCGAGAAGAGCGGCAAAAGGCTTGCCCCAACGCTCCGCCTTGTTATTCGTGCGCTCGAAATATTCCTGCAGTGTCAGATATGCGCTCCGGTGAGAAGCGCCTGCGGCGACGAGCTTTGCAACCGATTCGACTATCGCGAGAACCGCGCCGTGGAACGGGCTTTTTTCGGATATAAACGGATTAAAACCATACGCCATGGCGGAACAAAAATCGGTCTGCCCGCCGAGAACCGGAAGTTTTGCAATCATTGTTTGGATAGGGGTTTCCTGATATTTTCCGCCAAACGGCATGGTTACGCTGCCGGCGCCTATGCTTCCGTCAAACCTTTCGACAAGTCCTTTTTGAGAGCATACATTCAAATCCGAAATAACCGCGGTAAGGCGGCTTTTGAGATCACCGGAGGGCGAAAATCCGTCGTAAATCCCCGATAAATCGACGGATTTTACAAGCGCTTTCATGCTTCGCTTTGCGCCGTTTGAATTTAGAAATTCGCGGTCGAGATCGGCTATAGTTTCGCCGCGCCAAATCATTTTCATCCGCTTTTCTTCGGTTACTTCCGCAACCTTGCAGGCATTTAGGTTTTCCGCCGCGGCAAGTTTAATAAATTTTTCGCAGTCTTCTTTCGCGACAACGACTGCCATTCGCTCCTGCGATTCGCTGATTGCAAGCTCGGTGCCGCTGAGACCCTCGTATTTTTTCGGAATTGCGTCAAGATTTATGCAAAGCCCGTCGGCAAGTTCGCCGATGGCAACCGAAACGCCGCCCGCGCCGAAGTCATTACAGCGCTTGATAAGCGAGGTCGCAGCTTTGTTCCTAAACAGCCGCTGGAGCTTGCGCTCCTCAGGCGCATTGCCTTTTTGAACTTCCGCGCCGCAGCTTTCAAGCGAATCGGCGGTATGGCTTTTTGAGGAGCCGGTCGCGCCGCCGCAACCGTCTCTTCCGGTTGCGCCGCCGAGAAGAACAACGACGTCGCCGGCGCAGGGGCGCTCTCTGCGCACATTTTCAAGGGGAGCGGCGCCGAGAACCGCGCCGATTTCAAGGCGCTTTGCAACATAATTTTTATGATAAATTTCGTTTACAAATCCCGTCGCAAGCCCTATTTGATTGCCGTAGCTGCTGTAGCCCGCGGCGGCGGTTTGAACGATTTTTTTCTGCGGAAGTTTATGCGGCAGTGTTTCGGAAACCGGAACGCGCGGATCGGCAGCGCCGGTAACGCGCATCGCCTGATAAACATATGAGCGGCCGGAAAGCGGATCGCGAATAGCGCCGCCAAGGCAAGTCGCCGCGCCGCCGAAAGGCTCTCTTTCGGTCGGGTGGTTGTGGGTTTCGTTTTTGAACATCAGAAGATACGGAATATCTTTTTTGCCGTCGTTTACGGTAACTTTTATCGAGCAGGCGTTTATCTCTTCGCTTTCGTCAAGATTTTGCAGAAGCCCGCGGCTTTTCAGCTCTTTTGCGCCGATAGTCGCGATGTCCATAAGAGTCAGGTCTTTGTCGCGGCCGGCATAAATTTTTTCGCGCAGTTCGCAGTAATTTTCAAAGGTTTTTTTGATATAATCCGGCTCAATATCCGCCTTGGCAATAATCGTTCCGAAGGTAGTGTGGCGGCAATGGTCGGACCAGTATGTGTCAAGAATTTTAAGCTCGGTTTCGGTGGGGTTTCTGTTTTGACTTTTGAAATATTCGCGGCAAAAGCGAACGTCCGCAAGGTCCATCGCAAGACCGAATTTTTCAAGAAAATATTTGTCGCTGTAGCGAAGCAGGTCGGTAAAGCCGTCGACTAGCGGAACATCGGGCGGTGCCTCTGTTTCCATCACAAGGGTTTTGGGAATTTCAAGCGAAGCGATTCGCGCCTCGACCGGATTCACAAGATAATTTTTTATCGCTTCGAACTCGCCGTCGCTGAGATTGCCCGAAAAAACATAAACTTTGGCGGAGCGGGTGAGAGGCCGCTCTTTCATAGTAAGAAGCTCGATACACTGCGCGGCGCTGTCCGCCCGCTGGTCAAACTGGCCGGGGAGGTATTCGACGGCAAAAACAAATTTTTCGCTTAGAAAATCCGGCTCGGTAAAGGCGGTATCTATCTGCGGCTCGGAAAAAACCGTGTTGATAGCGCGCGCAAAGTCGCTTTCCTCTATTCCTTCGACGTCATAGCGGTTAATAACCCGCACCGATTTAAGCGAGCTAATCTGAAGATTATCGCAAATATCCGCCAAAACGCTTTTTGCCTCAACCGCGTAGGCGGATTTTTTTTCGGAGTAAATTCTGTAGACCATTTTATTTATTTCCTCTCACAAATTAAAATTTCTTCGTTATTTCCGGTTATTATTACGTCAAGAACTTGTCCCGCGGAATTTTGGGGCAAAACCGATTTCGCCCGCATATAATTAGCCGTATACCCTTCGAAAGCTCCGCCTTTGAATTCTTCAAACAGCACTTTTTCAGGGTGCCCTGTCATTTTTTCTGCAAATTCTTTTGCAAGGTTATCGCAAATTTTGGAAAGAACGGCAGCTCTTTGCGACTTTTCTTTATTCGGAATTTTATCTGCCATTTTCGCGGCCGGAGTGCCGTCCCGTTCAGAAAAAGGAAAAATATGAACCTTGGAAAATCCGGCTTTTTTTACAAATTCGCAAGTTTCCAGGAAATCCTGCTCGGTTTCGCCGGGAAAGCCGACAATAATATCGGTGGTAATTCCCGGACTTTCAAAATTCGCCCTGATAAGGTCGAGGGCGGCGAGATAATCGGCGCACGAATATTTGCGGTTCATGGCTTTTAATATCTTGTCGCATCCGCTTTGAAGCGAAAGGTGGAAATGCGGGCAAAGGCCGGGCGCGGTTTTGATTTTTTCTATAAAACTTTCGGTGACTATCCTCGGCTCAAGCGAACCGAGCCGAAGGCGGATATCTTCTCTTGCTACAGCCGCAATCAAATCCTGCAAAGATTCGCCCGTGTCGGCGCCGAAAGAAGAAATTTCGATTCCGGTAAGCACAATTTCGGGATAAGAACGCGCAAGGATGTCGAATTCGGCCTTGATATCGGCAATGCGTCTGCTTCGTACCCGCCCGCGCGCTTTCGGAATTATGCAGTAACTGCAAAAATTATTGCAGCCGTCTTCGATTTTTATATTTGCGCGAATATTTTGAAATTCGGCGATTCCGCCGCCGCTGCAAATTTTCTCCTTGGAAATATCCGAAACAAGAATCTTGCCGGTTTTCTTTGCTATCGCGTCCATGATAATTTCGGCGATTTTCTCTTTTTCGGTATTCCCGATTGCAAGGTCAAAAAAAGATTCCAAAAAAAACTTGTCCTCCGCAACTTGTGGATAACAGCCGGCGGCGACAATTATAGCGCTTGGATTATTATTTCTTGCTTTGCGGAGCATCTGGCGCGACTTGTGGTCGGAGGTTTTGGTAACGGTGCAGGTGTTGACGATATAAACGTCGGCAGGAAGGCTGAAATCAACCATTTCAAAGCCTGCTGCGGTAAGTGCGCCGGCCATGGCGGCGCTTTCATATTGATTGACTTTGCATCCGAGGGTAAATATAGCCGCTTTCAATTTTTCACCTGCCGCACATAATCTTTATAAAAAACATTATAATAAAAGTAATTAAAAATCACAAGAGCGTTGAATTTTTTTTAATTATCTGTTATTATTTGTTATGTTGATGTTAAATTTTTTCATTTTCAGCAATGTGATTATTTTTAGGAGGTTATTATGACAACTGTAAATATTATGCTCAATTCCATAAATGACGTCAAAGATTTTGTCAGTATAGTTCTTATGTACGAATTTGATATTGACCTGACCAGCGGCCGCTATGTCGTTGACGCGAAGTCGATAATGGGTATTTTCAGCCTTGATCTCAGCAAGCCGATTAAGCTTGACGCTCATTCGGATGACTGCAGCGATTTCTTGGCAAAAATCAAACCCTATACAGTATAATATGGAAATCCGGTGACCTGCCGGATTTTTTTATTTTTACCCGCGGATGGTAAAGTGAATAAAACGGATAAAACCCTCATAATTTATCGTAAAGAGAATTATGGGGGTTTTTGCTTTTATGAAAATTTTTAAAAGAGTGCTCGCTGTTATAATGCTTATTGCCATGCTTGCAAGCGGCGCGGCCGCAAGTGAGGACGGCGCGCCGGAGGGAATGCCGACCGCCGCATCGGCAGGGGTACAGGTTTCGGCCAAGTCGGCGATTTTAATGGAAGCCTCGACCGGAAGAATAATTTTTGAAAAAAACGCAGACGAATTTTTAAATCCCGCGAGCGTAACGAAAATAATGACAGTTTTGCTCATTATCGAGGCGATCGACAGGGGGGATTTGGCGTATGATACTGTAATAACAACAAGTGAGCGCGCCGCTTCGATGGGCGGTTCGCAGATTTGGCTGAAGGTCGGCGAGCAGATGACCGTAAAAGATATGTTGAAAGCTATATGCATCGTTTCGGCAAACGACGCCGCAAGCGCGATGGCGGAGCAAATCGGCGGAAGCATCGAGGGTTTTGCGGAAATGATGAACGAGCGGGCAAAAGAGCTCGGATGCACAAACACCAATTTCGTGAATGCTACGGGGCTTGATACGCCGGGACACGGCACAACGGCGAGGGATATCGCGAATATCTCGAGAGAGCTTATTAAACATAAAGAAATAAGGGAATATACCACGGCGTGGATGGATTCGCTCCGCGGCGGCGAGTCGCAGCTGACCAATACAAATAAACTTATAAAAACGTATAACGGGATAACCGGACTGAAAACCGGTTCCACCTCGGTCGCAAAATATTGCCTTTCGGCGACAGCCGAAAGGGACGGCACCGAATTTATCGCGGTTGTCGTTTGCGCGCCGACCTCGGCGGAAAGATTTGCGGATGCCGCAAGACTTCTCGATTACGGCTACGCAAATTATAAAACGGTCGAACTTCCGATTCCCGAAATCGCGCCGATTCCGGTTGTAAGGGGCAAAAAGGAAATAGCGGAAGTCGGATTTGACGGCATGGGCGAAAAACTTCTGCTTAAAAAAGCGGACGGCGATGTCCGATATGAGGTCGAGATGGCCGAGAATATAGGCGCGCCGGTCACAGAGGGGCAGATAGTCGGAAAAATCACCTATTTTGCGGGAGATACGCAAATTGCGGATTACGACATCAAAACATTGGAGGCCGTCGCCGAAATTACTTTTTCAAATATCTGGAATAAAATGCTTTCGAACATTATGATGAAATAAAAAAGGAGAGAGCCTCTGATAAGAGGCTCTCTCCTTTTGCGGGAAGTAACTCTTTGCTCGCATTTTTGCGCAACCCGGTTATTGCCAAAAATTACACAAAATTTCCGTATTTTACCAATCGATTTCTTTAAGGTTTTCCACGGCCTCGCCGACAACGCCGGCGGCGGACGAGAAATTATCCTTAACTTTTTCGACCTGCCGCATCATTCGCGGGTTATGCCTGATACCGTAAATTGTCGCGGCAGCCGCGCCGAGAACTATTCCTGTGGTGATTGCTGTCATTTTCCTCATTTTAATTCCTCCAATTATACTGTTACTATTTTGTCCATGAGTGCCGCAAAATAAATTAGTAAAAACTGCTAATTTACTTTGATGGCAATTTTTTATATAATATACAGGATAAATAAAGCGAGGGAATAAATGAAAAACAGAAAAATTAAAAGATTAATAGCGGGAATTCTGACACCTTTTCTTTTGGTTCAAATCGCTTTTGCGACCGAACTCGGTGAAACAATGCATCAAAGTGATATCGATATCGGAATCGATACAAACCTTACGGCGCACTCGTTTTGGCACACCGCGAGCAATGTGCGCGAGCAGGAATACTACATAGACGCATCGCCCAGCGAAACGGCGATGCCTGCCGTTGTATACGGAAATAAATTATACGGGAAATCGACTATAGATGATATAAATTCATATCTGCAAAAAAACAATATCAACGCCGTTGCCGGAATAAATGCCGATTATTTCAGCCTTGACACCGGCTTGCCGCTGGGCATGGTCGTTACCGACGGAATTCTCCGCTGTTCTGACGCCGGATTTCTCGCCGTAGGATTCGACGGCGCGGGAAAAGCGTTTATCGGCAAACCGAATCTTAAAATGACTGCGGATATTTTAGACGAAGCGGGAAATACCGCAGGCGCTGTCGGGGTGGACCATTTAAACAAACTTCGCACACCATACGCGCTTTATATGTACACCTCGGATTTTTCAAGCAGCACCCAAACAAAAACAGAGGGGATAGATGTAATTCTCCGCATTCAAAGCGGCAGTTTAAAAATCGGCGGGGAAATAACCGCGATTGTCGAAAGCGTTTCGCAGTATAAAGGCGCGCTCGCGATAGCCGACGATATGATAATTATTTCCTGCGATTTAAAAGGTCCGCTCGATAAAATCTCGCCTTTTGCGGCGGGACAGACGGTTAAAATCCGCGTATCGTCCGAGGACGACAGATTTAATAGCGCGCAGCATGCGGTTTCGGGATATGAAAAACTTGTAACGGACGGCGCGGTCGAGAGCGGCCTTGCGGCCGGCGCCGCGCCTCGGACATGCTTCGGCGTAAAAGCCGACGGCGGATTTATCATGTACGTTGTCGACGGAAGGCAATCCTCGAGTTACGGCCTTTCGCTTAAATCCTGCGCCCAGCGCATGGTAGAGCTCGGCGCGGTCGAAGCTATAAATTTTGACGGCGGCGGTTCCACCGTTCTTTCGGCGGAATATCCCGGTTCCGGCAAACTCCAGGTGCTGAACTCCCCTTCGGACGGCGCTCTTCGCAAATGCGCCAATTATATTATGCTTGTAAATAAAACTGCGCCGACAACAAATGTTGAAAAGCTGTTTTTGTTTCCGTATGACAATCTTGTTCTCGGCGGCGGAGCGGTGAATTTCAGCATAAGGGCGACCGATAAAAATTATAATGCCGTGCCTTTTAGCGGTACTCCCGAATATCTTACCGATGAAAATCTCGGCACCGTCACGCAGGACGGTGTTTTCACAGCGGGAAATGAAAGCGCGACAGGCAGAGTATTTGTAAAAAGCGGCGAAGCGTCCGGCTCCGCAACGGTGAAGGTCGTCGGAAAAGCGGACGAGCTTGTTCTTAAAAACGAGAAAACCGGCAAAGTTATTTACACGCTTTCTCCTAAGCTAGGCGAGAGCCTCAACTTATCGGCAACAGCTTACTACAATACATACGCGCTTAAAACAGTCGACACGCAGTTTAATTGGTCGGTAACAGGCGATATCGGAGCGATAACGGCTGACGGCGCGTTCACGGCGACCACCGTCCCGGGGGCGAGTGGCGTTATCAAAGCGGAACATAACGGCGTCAGCGTCGAAATCCCGGTTACGGTCGGGAAAAAACCGGGCCTCATAGAAGATTTTGAGCAGTCAAATTACGCGACCGGAAAACAATCGGATACCTTGAAAATTACTGAAGAGAGAGATATCGAAAAAGTACGCTTCGGCAGGGTAAGCGGAAAACTGGCTTATAATCTTACCGCCGCGGGAACTCCGAACAATTTCGGAACGGCTGATATCTATAAAACTGTCAGCGGAGAACCGCAAAAACTTTATGCTTATGTATTCGGCAACGGAAGCGGCGCGGAAATAGGGGCTAATGTTTACGGTGATTCGGGCGAAAAATATATAAAACTCGGGACTCTTAACTTTACGGGATGGAAAAGGCTTGAAGCAGCCCTCCCCGCGGGAACGACTTCGGTTTTACAGATTGCGATTACCAACACCGCGCCGGCAGCGGCAAGCGGAACTGTCTATATCGATCAAATTATCGCGGCGGCCGACGGCTTCAATGATGTAAAACCGCCCGAAATAACGATTACCAATTCGGCGTCGGTGCTTGGGGCGGAGGGGATAACATTTACCGCGAAAGTAAGCGACGAGAGTATGCTTGCGTTTGATAAAACCGACGTCGCCCTCTACCGCGACGGAGTGCCGGCGGATTTTAGCTTCGACTCCGAAAAGGGCGAGATAACGGCAAATATCAAAAATTTCGAGGATAACAACCTGCATAAAATAACCGTTACGGCGGTTGACCTTTCGGGCAATATCGGAAGCAGGTCGGTTGATTATAATTTAGGAAAAACAACCGTTTTCGCGTTTGCCGACACGGCAGGTCATTTTTCAAAAGAGTATGCTAATTTCCTTTTTGCAAAAGGAATTGTCAGCGGCGAGCTGGTGGGAGAAAACAGATATTTTTACCCGAATAATTATATGACAAGGCAGGAATTTGCCAAAATTATGACCGGATATTTGGGGCTCAAAGTTGATGACTACGCCGCGGTTTCGCTTCCGTTTGCAGATGCTTCTTCAATAGACTCCTGGGCGCTCCCATATGTCAAGGCGATTTATGCAAGCGGCGTTATTAAAGGAAAAGACGGCGGAAACGGAAAGCTCGTGTTCGATCCGAAAGGCTCGGTCACAAGGGCGGAGCTGATAACGATAATCGGGCGAACGTCTCCCAAAGGATATCCGGAAGCGCAGATGAGCTTTGGCGATCTTTCGTCGGTTCCTGAATACGCCAAAGGGTTTCTCGGCAGCCTCGTCTGGCGGAATGTCGTATCAGGGTACGAGGACGGAACATTCAAGCCGAACCGCTCGGTTACGCGAGGCGAAATGGCAAAGATATTTTATAACGTGTTTTAAATAAAAAAAGGCTTTGGAAATTTTCCAAAGCCTTTTTTATGCTTGTTTTAAAATATAAAATTATTTATAGCTTTTATAGAGCACTACCGCGCCTTTGCGGCTACTATTTTGCGAGTCTTGCTGTTTTTGCTCGGTTGTTGCGGGGGGCATGCCGCTGTTTCTGCGTTTTTTGCTTCTCGCGCCGCCTTTGTATGAGCCGTAGCCGGTAAAATTATTTTTCTGCGGTTTTGCAAGCTCGCCGAAATCCGCTTTAAAGGGATAATCCTCGGCAGGCTCGATTTCGCGACCGATAAGTTTTTCGATATCTTTTAAAAGGAACCTCTCTTCGCTGTCGCAAAAAGAAAGGGCGATTCCCTCGCGGCCTGCTCTTCCTGTTCTGCCGATACGGTGAACGTAAGTTTCGGGAACGTCGGGCAGGTCGAAGTTGATAACATAAGGAAGATCGCTTATATCGATGCCTCGCGCTGCTATATCGGTGGCGACAAGCACCTTGATTTGGCGTTTTTTAAATTTGGTAAGCGCCGATTGGCGGGCATTTTGGGATTTATCGCCGTGAATTGCGTCGGCAGAAACGCCGCCCGCAAGAAGCTCTTTGCAAACCCTGTTCGCGCCGTGTTTTGTCTTGGTAAAGACGAGCACCGAAGGCGCGGAAAGATCTTTCATGAGGTAAAGGAGCAAGCTCCGCTTGTTCCGCTTTTCCACAAAGTATATTTTTTGCGAAATTGCGTCGACAGGGGAGGAAACGGGGGTGACGGCGACCTTAACAGGATCGTTTAAAATTGAGTCGGCAAGGTGCGCTATTTCTTTCGGCATGGTGGCCGAAAAAAGCATTGTCTGGCGCTCTTTCGGGATTTTCGAAATTACCCTTTTCACATCCGGGAAAAAGCCCATATCGAGCATTCTGTCCGCCTCGTCAAGGACGAAAAAAGAAATATCGGAGAGCTTAACAATTTTTTGATTAATAAGGTCGATAAGTCTGCCCGGGGTGGCGATAAGTATGTCCGCGCCTTTTCGGAGCGCCGCTTCCTGCGGCCGCTGCGAAACGCCGCCGAAGATTACGACGTTGCGAAGACCGGTATATTTGCCGTATCCGGTAAAACTTTCGGCAATTTGTGCCGCAAGCTCACGCGTCGGGGTAAGGATAAGCGCGCGGATAACCGGTTTTCCGACGGTTTTGCTTTTATAAAGCGACTGAAGAATCGGCAGGGCAAACGCGGCGGTTTTGCCGGTTCCTGTCTGCGCGCAGCCGAGCAGGTCGCGCCCCGCCAAAAGGGGCGGAAGCGCCTCGCTTTGAATCGGGGTTGGTTTTTGGTAGCCCTCGTTGCCGATGGCTTTTAAAATGGGCTCTATCAGCCCGAGGTCGTTAAATGAAGTCACAAAAATCTCTCTTTCACTAAAATACAGGGGGAACTTTAGTTCCCCCATAATAAATATTATCAGGTTCCGCCCAGCGAAAAATGCATATAGTCTACGGTTCCGCTGTTCCAGCCGACTCCGCCCCAAAACCAGCCGTAATCGTAAAAGGTCTTTACGACGATTCCGTCTTCCGGCATAGAATAGGGGTCTTCACCGGGCTTCCAATGGCTTCCGACGACTTTGCCGTTTGCGTAAACGCAATAATTTTCATTTGAGTTAATATCAACCGACGAGCCGACGCTGTGCTCGCTTTTTCCGCTGCCATAGCGGAATCCGCCCACCTCTTTTATCGGGAACTGCTCAGGGCTTTCGAATATCTTCTGAAAAATCTCGTAAACTTCGCCGGCTAAGTTTTTGTTTACCGTAACCCAAATAGTCGACGCATATTTTTTTCCGGATTTGTCGATTTTCCAGACGTTAATCTTGACGTCTTTCATGTTCTTTTTCGCTTCCGCTTCGGTCGCGTAAGAAAATTCGCCGTTTTCGCCGTAAATAATGTCTTTATACGACAGGAATTTCACCTTAACCTGACCGTAATGTATCGACGGTTTGCCTTTTTGGTCGACCGGAATAACGATAAGCGATAGGTTTCCGGTGGTGCTGTAGTCAAAGGGCAATATTTCGGTCTCGGTCACTTCAACCTCGCTGTACGCGCTGATTAGATTATCATAAACATGATATACGCGATACGACACCGCGCCCTCGACCGGCTCCCACGAAAGGACATATTCGGTCGCGCGGGAAGACCGCAGCCGCTGGTCGTTTTCGGTTGTGATTTTCGGGGCGGCAAGCCTGCTGTAACCGCCGCTTTCAACGTCGGGCAACGGCTTAAACATCGAATAGCATCGCACCAGCATGGCAAGAGCCTGCTCGCCGGTGCATGTCCCGTTTGGAGTAAATTCAGAAAGGTCGTTTCCGCGGATAATCGAGTTGCTCGCAAGGTAGCCGACAGGAGTTTTGGCATAGCCTGCAATAGTTCCGCCGTCAACAAATTTCGAAATAGCGGCGTCGGCCTCGATATCGCTGAACTTGATGTTGGGCGATAAACAGGTGAGAAGATTATAAATCATTTTTGCAAGGTCTTGACGCTTTATGTTTTCGTATGGCATAAATGTGCCGTCCGGAAAACCGCCGACAATACCCAAAGTATAGGCTTTTAGGACGTGCTCGTCCCGCGTGTCGCTGAAAACATCATAGCTTTTAATCTTGATTTTTTCGGTGGGGTTCAGCGCTTCATAGGTTCGGACGACCGAATAGCAAAAATCAATTCGCGAAATTTCGGGAAGCGTGCTTTTGCGGTAAATTCCGAGCATATAGGCCTGCGCCATAGATTCGGTAGCCCACGTGCTGAAAAGCGGATTCTGCGAGTAACCCTCGGGCCAAAGAGAGCCCGAAGCCTCTGCGGCAACGCCGGACGGAAGAGCGGAAAAAACTAAAACCAAAACAAGGATAATAGCAATTGCCCTTTTCATATTTCCCTCACACATATTTATTTAATCTATTATAACAATAAAATAGGCTCTTGCAAAGAGATAACTTTGCTTTATAATTGATTTATGAGTATTTTTGATTTATTTAAGAAAATAGAACAGCCGGCGGGGAAGATTGAATTCATTATAGTCGGGCTTGGAAATCCTGGAAAAAATTATGAAAAAAGCAGACATAATGCGGGATTTTTGTGCATCGATTATATTGCGCAATATTTCTCGGCGAGCGTTACGCGCGCAAAATGGCAGGCTTTTGTCGGCGAGGCGGTAATCGGAGGAAAAAGGGCGCTCTTGATGAAACCGCAGACTTTTATGAATAATTCGGGAATTGCGGTGCGCGAAGCGGCGGATTTTTATAAAATTCCGCCCGAGAATGTCTTTGTGATTTTTGATGATATTTCGCTTGCAGCGGGAAAACAGAGAATCCGGCGAAAAGGCTCGGACGGCGGACATAACGGGATAAAATCGATAATATATAACCTTGAAAGCGACGAATTTCCGCGCTACAAAATCGGGGTGGGCGAGCGAAAGGATAAAGAAGCGGACCTCGCAAGGCATGTTCTCGGAAACTTTTCAAAAGAAGAGGAAAAGGCGGTTTTCGAGAGCTTCAAAAAATGCGGCGAGATTTTGCCGCTGATTCTTTCGGGGCTGATAGATGCCGCGATGAATGAGGTAAACGGGTGAGGGCGAAATTTTGAGCTATTTATCCGAAATACTAAATAAAGATTCCGATTTCCGGGAGCTGTCGGCGGCGATTTCAAACGGCGCGGCAGCGGCGATAACCGGCACGGCACAGGTGCAAAAAGTTCATCTGTGCTTTTCGTTGTGCCAAAATCGGCCGCTCATGTTTATCGCGGCGGACGAGAGGGAAGCAAATAAAGCAAAAGAGCTGTTTGCAGCGCTTTTTTTGAAAAAAGTGCATTTTTATCCGCAGAACGATTATTGTTTTGCGGATGTTTCGGGCGCTTCGCGCGAATGGGAAAACCTTCGCCTGTCGGTGCTTTCGTCGATTTTAAACGAGGATAATCCGATAATAATTACAACGGCGGATGCCGTTTGCCGAAGAACTCCGCCGCCAGAAAAAATCGGGATGAAGTCGGTAGCGGTCGGCGAAAACCTGGCGCAGCAAGACCTCGTTTTCTATCTTGTAAACTGCGGATACAGCAAAACCGGAATGGTAGAGGGCGCGGGCCAATTCGCGGTTCGCGGCGGAATTGTCGATGTTTTCAGCCCGAATATGGACGCCCCCGCGCGAATCGAATTTTTCGGCGATGAAATCGACCAAATAAGCATTTTCGAAGTCGAATCCCAGCGCAGGATAAGCCAGCAAAAATCTTGTTCGATAGCTCCGGCCCGTGAAAATGTTTTTGACAGCGAAACACTTGCTGCGAAGCTAAAAAAACTTTATAACGCCGCGGCGAGAAAAGGCAATACCGCGGCGGCGTCAAAGCTCGCCGCCGACATCGAGATGATAGAAGCCGGAATATCGCCCGAAAATCCGGACAGGTTTTTGAACCTGATTTATGACAGGATTTATACAATTTTTGACTATTTAAAGCCGGAAACGCTAATAGCGGTAAGCGAGAGCTTTGATGTTGAGGAAAGAATAAAAAACTTTTCAAAACTGCTTTCGGAGGATATAAAATCCGCGCTTGAAAAAGGCGCGCTTTTCGGCGAGATGTCGCATGAATTGGCGCTTTCAAAAGCCGATTTTTGGCGCTTTGCCGCCAAGTTCCCGCTCGCTTTCTTTAATCTGCTTCCGCGCGGGAAATATCCGATTGCGCCCGGGTTTTTATTAAATTTTGTATCAAAACAGCTTCCCGCCTCGGGCGGAAATATCGACCTGCTTATCGAGGATATAGAGAATTACCGCGAAAAAAGCTATGAAATCTCGATATTCTGCGGAAACGAAAAGCGCGCTGAAAGTCTTGCGGATATTTTGCGAAAAAAAGGATATAAGCTCGCGCTGCTATCCGCCGACTCCGATTTCACCGCCGGGCAGGATATT
This sequence comes from Eubacteriales bacterium, assembly GCA_031549485.1. Taxonomy (GTDB): domain Bacteria; phylum Bacillota; class Clostridia; order Oscillospirales; family Feifaniaceae; genus JAVBPR01. The sequence goes on from JAVBPR010000012.1 coordinate 77,637, forward strand.
ATCTGCATCTTCGCAACTCCGCTGCCTTCGGGCGCGGAGTACAGCAAGGCGGGAATCGTCTTTCTATGCGACGGCGCGGTAACGGGCGAGCACAGGAAAAAGCGCGCGTTTAAAAAACGGGCGGGCGAAAAAATCAAAACCTATAACGACCTCACTGTTTTTGATTATGTCGTTCACGCCGCATACGGTATCGGGCAGTATCTCGGCATCGAAAAACTCACCGTTGAGGGCGTTACGAAGGATTATATTAAAATAAAATACGCCGGAACAGATATGCTCTATGTCCCGGCAGGGCAGCTTGACCTGCTCTCGAAATTTGTCAGCGGCGGCGAGGGCGCGAAAGTTAGGCTCAGCAAAATGGGCGGCACCGATTGGGTAAAGACCAAACTCCGCGTTAAAAAATCGGTCGGCGATATGGCGGACGGCCTTATTAAACTTTACGCCGAGCGAAGCGCCGTAAAGGGATTTGCTTTTTCACAGGACAGCGACTGGCAGGGCGATTTTGAGCAGAGCTTTGTTTATAGGGAAACTGACGACCAGCTCCGTTCTGCGCAGGAAATAAAAAAAGACATGGAAAAACCCACTCCGATGGACCGCTTGCTCTGCGGCGACGTTGGTTTCGGCAAGACCGAAGTAGCGCTTCGCGCGGCATTCAAATGCGTGATGGACGGCAAACAGTGCGCCATTTTGGTGCCGACAACCATCCTTGCATGGCAGCATTACCAAACGGTGCTAAGCAGGTTCTCAGGGTTCCCTGTAAAGGCGGATAACTTGTCACGATTCCGCACCCCGAAACAGCAAAAAGAAATAATAAAAAAACTTCGCCGCGGCGAAATTGATATATTAATCGGTACTCACAGAATCCTGCAAAAAGATATTGTTTTTAAGGATTTGGGACTTGTTATAATCGACGAGGAGCAGCGTTTCGGCGTCACCCATAAGGAAAAACTAAAGCAAATGACAAAAGAGGTCGACTGCCTAACCCTCACGGCAACCCCGATACCGAGAACGCTGAATATGGCGCTTTCGGGAATACGCGACCTCTCGCTTATCGAGGAGGCACCCGGAAGCAGGCAGCCGGTGCAGACTTATGTTGTCGAGCATGAAAAAGGACTGTTTGAAGAGGCGATTCGAAGGGAACTTCGCCGCGGCGGGCAGGTGTTTTACCTGCATAACCGAGTGGAATCGATAGTGCAGTGCGCAGCGAAACTCGCCGAGGCATTTCCCGACGCGAATATCGGAATAGGACACGGCAAAATGGCGGAAGAGGAACTTTCGAAAGTCTGGGGCGATATGGTAAGCGGAGATCTCGATATCCTCGTTTGTACAACGATAATCGAAACGGGAATAGATATCCCGAATGCGAACACGCTGATTATCGAGGACGCGGACAGACTCGGGCTTTCGCAACTCTATCAGATCCGCGGCAGGGTTGGGCGAAGCGAACGCCGCGCATATGTTTATTTTACCTACCGCCGCGGAAAATCGCTCAACGAGGACGCGGTAAAACGCCTTGCGGCGATAAAGGAATTTACCGAATTCAACAGCGGCTACAAAATCGCGATGCGCGACCTTGAAATCCGCGGCGCGGGAAATGTGCTCGGCGCCGAGCAGCACGGGCATATGGAGAGCGTCGGATATGATATGTATATGAAACTTCTCGAAGAGGCTGTCGCGGAGCGCAAGGGCGAAATCGGAACCGCCGCGGTTCCGTGCGTTGTCGATTTGTTTGTAAGCGCGCATATCCCGGGAACTTATATCGAAGCGCCGGAACAGAGGATAGACATATACAAAAAAATCGCGGGCATCGCATATGACGAGGATTTGTCCGATTTGTTCGACGAGCTTTTGGATCGTTTTGGCGATATACCGAAACCGGTTGAAACGCTTTGCAAAATAGCTTTGATAAGGGGAAAAGCAGGCAAGCTCGGAATATCGAGCATTACGCATAAGCGGGGAATCCTTAAAATAGACGCGGGCAGACAGAGCTTTAAACAGATAACAAAGATAATCGAAAAAAGCGGAAAAGGAACTGCCTTTGACGCGTCCGAAAATGCTGTTGTCTGCAAACTCCAGAAAGACTGTGATGTTATCGAAAAGATATTTATTATGCTGAAAATTATCGAGGATGCCGGTGGAAAAAATACTGAAAAAGAAAATTGAAAATGACGGCAAATGCGTTCTTGATATTCTGCGGAAAGAGCTTTTGATGTCTAACGGGGCGGTCAAGCGCGCGAAAGCTATTCCAAACGGAATTTTGCTTAACGGCTATGAGGTGACAGTCCGCACCGCCGCCAAAAAAGGAGACATCCTTGAGGTGAAAATCGAAACGGAAGGCGCGGCGTCCGAAAACATTTTGCCTGTTAAAGGCGCGCTTGCAATCGTTTACGAAGATGATGACCTTTTGGTCGTCGATAAGCCCGCGGGAATGCCGGTTCACCCCTCGCAGGGGCACTTTGAGGACAGCCTTGCAAATATTGTCGCGTGGCACTACAAAGAAATCGGCGAGAAAATCGTTTTTCGCGCGGTAAACAGGCTGGACAGAGGAACGAGCGGCCTGATGATAGTGGCTAAAAACAGCCACGCGCAAAATATCTTGCACCGGCAGATGGCGGCTGGCAAATTGCGGCGCGAATATTTGGCGGTCATCTGCGGTGAGCCGAGCCCTGAAAGCGGAACAATCGATACTCCGATAAAAAGAGCGGAAAATTCGGTTATAAAGCGGGTGGTCGCAGAGGATGGCAAGCGCGCGATAACCCATTATGAAACGCTTTGCGTTGACAAGAAAAAAGAGCTTTCGCTGCTTAAAATCAGCCTTGAAACCGGAAGAACACATCAGATAAGGGTACATTTTTCGCATATCGGCAATCCGCTTTATGGCGATTTTTTATACGGAGAAGAGACAAGTTTGCTTAAAAGACCTGCGCTTCACTCCGCAAGCCTTGAATTTTTCACGCCCGCAAACGGTGAAAAAATATGCCTTTTTTCGCCGCTTCCCGCCGATATTAAAGCGCTTTCTGCGAAATTTTTGGAATATTAATAAATATCGTTGTATTTTTATGCATATTATGTTATATTGACTATACTTGAGAATTGGGAGGATAAATATGAAAAAAATTATTGCGTTATTACTTGCGATTATCGTCGTAATCGGCCTTGCCGGATGTAACTCGGCAACAGGCAAACTTGAGAAAATACAAAAAGCGGGCAAAATCGTTCTTTACACCGATCCGAATTTCGCGCCGTTCGAATTTAAAGACAACGGAAACGAAATTGTCGGCGTAGATATCGAGATTGCAAAAGCTATCGCGGAAAAGCTCGGCGCTACCCTCGAAATTAAAGAAGCAGGCTTTGATTCCATCCTTATGGCGATTAAAGGAGGAAAAGGCGACATTGCCATCTCCGGCTTTACCATTACTCCGGATCGCCAGAAAAGCGTTGATTTTTCAACACCTTACATAAACTCGGTTCAGTATCTTATTTTGCCGCTCGACACCGATATTACAAATTTTGAAAGCCTTGCGGGCAAAAAAGTTGCGGTTGCAAAAGGATACACAGGTTCGCTTTTGATGGACTACGAAATGGGTCAGGATGAAGAATATACAGGCATACTTTTCGGAAAAAACACCGATTGCACCGAATATCCGAGCGCGCTTGAAGCGACAACGGCTATGCTCGGCGGAAAAGCCGACGCGGTTGTTATGGACGAATACGTAGCAAAGAAAATCGCGTCCACAAATGACAAGGTTAAGATTGTCGAACTTGCATATGCAGACGGAACGGTTGCCGAAGAAGAATACGGCGTTGCGGTTGCAAAAGGCAATGAAGACCTCCTTGCAATCATAAACGAAGTTTTGGCATCGCTTGTTCTGGATAAAATCACCGGCTGGGTTGTCGATTATTCAATAAAATAAATTTTAGCGGCAAGGGCGGGCATTTGCCCGCCCTTGCTGTTTTTCCGAGGTGAAAAGGGTGAATACTGTTTTTGAATGGATAAAGCACCAGTTTACGATAACTTTTGTCGATGCCGACAGATATAAAATCTTCCTTGAGGGTTTTAAAAACACGATAATTATAGCTCTCGGCGCGGTTGTAATCGGAATTATCGTCGGCATTCTTGTTGCGGTCGTCCGCGTTTATCACACGCAAACGGGAAAACTGAAATTTCTCAACAAGATTTGCGGCGGCTATCTTGCCATTTTCCGCGGAACGCCTATTGTCGTTCAGCTTCTCATAATGTTCTACATAGTTTTTGCAAGCGTCAGCAACGGGCTTGTGATTGCGGTGCTTGCGTTCGGCATAAATTCGGGCGCGTATGTCGCCGAAATCGTCAGGGCGGGAATTCTCGCGGTCGATATCGGTCAAACCGAGGCGGGGCGCTCGCTCGGCCTTTCGGCAGGGCAGACGATGATGAAGGTTGTTTTGCCGCAGGCAATAAAGAATATTCTTCCTGCGCTCGGCAACGAGTTTGTCTCGCTTTTAAAAGAGACTTCGGTCGCCGGTTATGTTACGGTTACCGACCTTGCAAGGGCGGGCGAAAACGTCAGAAGCCGTACGGCAGAGCCGTATTTTTCGCTTATTTTTACGGCGGTTGTGTATTTCCTGCTTGTCGCGGGAATCACAAAAGGGCTGAAAATGATAGAAAGGAGGCTTCGCAAAGGTGATAGAAGTTAGCGGTCTTGTAAAAAAATTCGGTGAAAATGAAGTTTTAAAGGGAATAGATTATAAAATAAACAAGGGCGAAAAAATCGTCATTGTCGGACCGTCCGGTTCGGGGAAAAGCACCTTTTTGCGCTGTCTCAATCTTCTTGAGAAACCGACCTTAGGAAGCATAGTTTTTGAGGGCTCCGAGCTTACCAAAATCAGCGGAAAAGCGCTTAATACTCTCCGCGAAAAAATGGGCATGGTTTTTCAGAATTTCAACCTTTTTCCGCATCTTACCGTGCGAAAGAACATCACCCTCGCGCCGGTTCTTTTAAAGGTTTTGACCGAGGAAGAAGCAAACAAAAAGGCGGATGAGCTCCTTGCGCGAATCGGGCTTTCGGATAAAGCGGAGGAGTATCCGAATATGCTTTCGGGCGGGCAAAAGCAGAGGATTGCTATTCTTCGTGCGCTTGCTATGAATCCTGACGTCATGCTCTTTGACGAGCCGACCTCAGCGCTCGACCCCGAAATGGTCGGCGAGGTTTTGGCGCTTATGAAAGACCTTGCAAACGAGGGGATGACTATGGTGGTGGTAACCCACGAAATGGGTTTTGCAAAAGAGGTCGCTACAAAAGTGCTGTTTATGGACGAGGGGAAAATTCTCGAAGAAGCGGAGCCAAAAGAATTTTTCGGCTCACCAAAAAATCCGCGCCTTGTCGATTTTCTCTCAAAAGTATTATAAAAAAAGAGCCGAAATTTTTCGGCTCTTTTTTATAAAATAATTATTTCATAGGGCTTTTTGTCATAGACAAAAAGCCTTGTTTTATTGTCAAAAGGGAAAAATTCGGCGCGGCAGTTTTGATATTTGCCTTTATGCAAAAGCTCGATATCCCTTTGCCGGCGGCGCTCGATGCCGTCCGGCAAAAGACCTTTCGGATCATTCGAAAGCTGGTCGAGCTTGATATAATGGGCGGCTGTTTGGAAGTCGCCTTTTTCGCGCAGAAAGTCAAAAAGCAGGGTATATGCGTTTTTTAGCGAACGTTTAAATTCGGTGCCGCAAAAGCGCGAAAATTCATCAAAGAAATCATACGAGCTTTGAAAAAGCGAAAACCCGTATGCAATCGAATTTTTAAACATACCGGTGTTATAGTATTTATCAAGCGCCGGCTCGATTCTTTTTAGTGATTGCAAATCGTCGCTGCTCATAGAATCGCTCTTTTGAACCTCGTAAGGCGGGTAAGAATTATAAGCAAAATCGCCGCTTTCGTCCGCCATGGCGCGCATTTTTGTTCCGTGCAGAAGTTTTAAAAATCCCAGCTGGAGCATATCGGGAGCAAGCGCGATGCATTTATCAAAAGAACGCTTAAAATCGCTCAAACTGTCAAAAGGAAGCCCCGCGATAAGGTCGAGGTGAATATGGCAGTTTCCGCAGGAAGCAAGTTTCCGGATATTTTCCTCCGAAAGTGAAAGGTCGGTTCTTCGCGAAACGGCGGCGAGCGTTTTTTCGTTAAAGGATTGTATTCCGATTTCGAACTGAACGCGGCCTTTCGGCATTCGCGAAACGGCGGAAATCAGGTTTTCATCAAACAAATCGCCCGCGGCCTCAAAATGAAATGTCGCGTCGGTTTCAAGGCTCTCGATAAACAAAAGAATTTCAAGCGCCCTTTTTTTGTCCGCATTAAAGGTGCGGTCGACAAATTTTATTATCTTAGCGCCGCTGTTTACAAGCAGCAAAAGCTCGCTTTTTACCCTGTCAAGCGGAAGGTAAAAAACGCCGCATTCTGCGCCGCCCGAAAGGCAAAAGGCGCATTTGAAGGGACAGCCCCGAGATGACTCGTAATAAACAAGCCGGTTTTCGATTTTAAAATCGCCGAACGAGCGGAAATAATCCTCGGTAAAAGAGGAGTGGAAATCCGCAAAACAAAAAGTTTCTGTAAGCGGCGGCTCGCCCGAAAGAGCTAAAAGATAATTGCAAAAAGCTACCTCGCCGCCGCCGCAGATTATCTCATCGGCGTAGGGGAAGGTGAAATCCGCGGTAATTTCAGGTCCGCCCAAAACGATTTTGCAATCGGGCAGAAGATTTTTAATACCCTCGCAGAACTTTTTCACCGCTTCGATATTCCAAATATAACAGGAAAATCCCGCGACCGCAGGGCCGCGGGAAACTATTTCTGAAAGAACAGTTGCGATATTTTCGTTGACGCTCGTTTCGAAAATGCTTATTTCCGCGCTTTTGCAGTGGGCGTCCGCAAACGCCTTCAAGCACCACGGCGCGAGCTGTTTATGCACGCTTTTCGCGCTTATCGAGACGAGAAGGGTGTTTATTTTATACATTAATTATTTCATATTCGGTTTGCCCGATGCCGAGCGCTGCGGCGTGGTCGACGCAAACGCGCCAGTCGGTCGTTGGGTGAACTTTTGTAAAATGATCGCGGCAGTCGCCGTCGGCGGTGCCGAGCAGACTGTCTGGATTTACGGCGGCGCGGTTTACCGCGTCCGCGCATGCGATATCAAGCGCAACAGGATCAAAAGAGGCGAACATACCGATATCGCCGACGATTGGCGCGTCGTTTTGGCTGTAACAGTCGCAAAACGGCGACACGTCCGCAACAATGCTGATATGAAACGACGGACGGCCGTGCAAAACCGCGGCGGAATATTCGGCCATTTTTTTGCAGACGGCGGCGTTTGTCGCGTCCCAGTTGGTATAAATCGCGTCGGTGGGACAGGAACCTATGCACCTTCCGCAGCCGACACAGGCGGAATGCAAAATTTTTGCCTTTTCGTTTTCTATTATAATCGCGTCGCTCGCACATTGTTTGATACATTTTTCACAGGCGATGCAGGCATCATAAGATACATTTGGCTTGCCCGAATTATGCATCTCCATTTTGCCCGCGCGCGAGCCGCAGCCCATACCGATATTTTTAAGCGCCCCGCCGAAGCCGGAAGCCTCGTGGCCTTTAAAATGATTAAGTGAAATTAATATATCAGCGTCCATAACGGCGCGGCCGATTTTCGCGGTTTTTACAAGCTCGCCGTTTGGCACCGGCACAAGTGCTTCGTCGGTGCCCTTAAGTCCGTCGCCGATTATTACATGGCAACCGGTGGAAAACGGGGAAAAACCGTTTAAATATGCGGTTTCCATATGCTCAAGCGCGTGCTTGCGGCTTCCGACATACAGCGTGTTGCAATCGGTCAAAAAAGGCATACCACCGAGCTTTTTAACATAATCGGCAACTACTTTTGCATAGTTGGGACGAAGAAAAGCAAGGTTCCCCAGCTCACCGAAATGAATTTTGATTGCCGCGAATTGGCGATCAAAATTTATCGTTTCAAATCCCGCCGCCCGCATAAGTTTTTCGAGCTTTTGAAGCAGGCTGTTATTTTCTTTTGTGCGCATATTACAAAAATACACTTTTGATTTTTCCATTTTTAAATCCTTATAAAAAGTTATTTTTTCTCAAGGGGAAGCCCGATGCGAACACAGTTTTTGCCTTCGGATTTTGCCTTGTAAAGTGCTTCGTCCGCAAGATTTATCGAGTCGGTATAACGGTGGAAAGGATCAAGCAAAGCGACGCCAGCAGAAACGGTAACCGAGAAATCATATTTTTCGGTGGTGATTCTTGCGCTTGCAATCCGTTTTAAAATCGCCTCGAGCTTGACAACCGCGATATCGATATCTGGCGCTTCGAAAACGGCGACAAATTCTTCGCCGCCCCAGCGGGAGGTGGATTCCTCAAATCCGCTTGTTTTCGAAATATAATCGGCAACCAATTTCAAAACCTCATCGCCGACATCGTGCCCGTAAGTGTCGTTGACCTTTTTGAAGTTATCGATATCAAACATGGTAATATAAAAATTTTGATTGGTGGCCTTGCTGAGCGCGCTTTTTTCCTTGATAAGATTATCCATCGCGCGTCTTGTCATAAGTTTTGACAAGAAGTCGGTATCGGCAATTTGCAGAAGCGCTTCTTTTTGAAGCATATCGTCTGTAATATCCTGCGCAAAAATCATAAATTTGTATTTGCTGAGGCGGTGCAGATACTGCGAATAATAATACGAGCTGCCGTCTATTTTCGAGATTATGTGAATATCGCTGTGAGAATATGTTGCTTTGCTTCTGTCAAATTTCGAATTCTCGCGCTCAAGCTTTTTCATCTCGTTTAAAATTCTGCTGTAATAGTCTACGCCTGTTGCCTCGCTAAGCTCATCGATCGAAATTTTCGAGCCGAAGTCGCCAATTTTCCATTTCCGGTGTAGCGGAAAATGACCTTTGCTGCTGATTTTTTTAGTTCTGATATTTCCCCATGCAAGGTCAAAGCTCTGCTGGTTCATTATAAGTTTTGAAATTTGCCTGTCAAAACTGCGGTATTTTCGGAAGAGGAAGAAAATAAGCCAGAATAAAGCGAAAACTATGAAAGCTGCCAACAAATAGAAAAGAGTCTGTTTTCCGCGCTCCTCCAAAAGTTTGTTTTGCGTATCGATAAACTGCAATTTATAATCGCTTGAAAGTTGCTCCCATTGCAGCCGGCTCTCGGGATTTATAATATTTATAAGCGAAAGCGTTCTGTCGTAAAGGTGGTTTAGCTTTTCGTTTTGTGTGCCGTAAAGGAAATGAATTCCAGCGTATGAGAACATCCCCTCGACAGGTCTGAGATTATGCTCGCCCAAAATATTATAACAATAATCGTAAGTAAGTTCGTTCATAAAAACAGCGTCGATTTCACCCTTTTTGACCGCTTCTATCATTTGCGGGCGGGATTCATATATAATCGGCATTTGGTCAAAAAGCGCGGTCCAGTTGAGATATGGAATGGCGTTTGACGTGGTTCCGATTCGCGCAGTCCTGAAGTCGCCGTCAAATTTTCGGAAAGAATACATTCTCATTGGGGAAGACCAGGCGACATCCGAATAAGTGAAATTCGAATCATCGCGCAGGGTGGGATTAAGATAACCGCCGGTGGCAAACTGAATTTCACCTTTTTTCATCAGCTCTATCATATCGTCAAACGGGTGAGCAAGGTCGCTCCCGTTATAGAATTCGATTTCAAGGCCGGTAATCGAGGTGAAAATTTTATTAATATCGATCAAAAATCCTTTGTATTCTCCGTTTTCAACAAAGGAAAAAGGATAGAGTGTCCCTGTGTTGTAATCAACTATTTTTGATGGGTATTTTGCTTTTAAATATGCGATATCATCTTTATAATAATCGCGGGCAATTGCAAAAAGCGCGTCGGTTCTTGCGGCGGCGGTTTCGTCTTTCAAAAGTTCGCCTTCGGAACTTTGCAGATACCGGTTAATGATGTCGATTAGCGGTTTGTACGCCCTGTTATTGCCGTAAATAACAATGTTTATCGAATCGCTTTCAAAAAACGCTTCGAAATTAAGGCTGGGGTGGCGGATAAGCTCGCCGGGAAGGTGCACGGCTGTCGAAAGAGCAACATCAATTTCGCTGTTTTCGAGTGCCAAGAGAAGCGCGTCGGCGGAATCAAAGTAAGTGTAATGGCTTTCTTTTTGGAGATATGGACGGATTTGATCGGCAAGGGCAGAGTTTTTCATCATGCCGATTTTTTTAGAATATAAGTTTAAAATTGAGCCGAGCGGATCGCTCTCTCTTGTTACAACCGAGAGTTTTGAGGTGCAAATCGGCAGGGTGGAAAAATACGAGTTGCGGCTGCCGGGGAACTCGGATTGAAGCGAGACGAAGTCGATTTCGTTTGCGTTTAACTTGGTATACGCGTTTGTCCAGTCCTCTTTGACAAACTCGGCTTTAAGACCGAGCTTGTTTTGAATAAAGTCATAAAGGGGAAGAAGCATGCCGTATTTTTCTCCGCCAGGCGAAAAATACGCGACATCATCCATGTAAGCAAAGGTAAAGACATGGTCAGAAACGCTTGCCAAATATTCCTTTTCCGCGCTTGTCAGCTCAAAAGGCGCGGCAGAATCCGCGTCGGACTCGGCACCCGTCGCAAAAATAAAAATATTGAAAAACAGAGTCAAAAACAAAATATACGAGAGAAAAACCGCAAATTTTCTTTTCACTTCCGCAACTCCTAAAAGAATTAATCTATTTAATAGCATAATATAATATTAGTAATAAATTTACAAGAAAGATATTTTAGTAACAACAAAACCGCATATCGCGGAGGCGAAATGCGGTTTTGTTGTATTATGCTACAAAATAAAAAAACGTTTACTTGCGCTCGATAAGCTCAACCTCTTCGCCGCAGGGACCGTCAAGAAAGGCCAAAGTGAGGTTGGGCGCGGGGGAATATTCATTTTTCACCGAATAGCCATTATCCGAAAGCCGCTTCTTGACGGCGGACAAATCCTCGACGTCAAAGCCAACGCTAAAGCCGGAATAAGATATTTCGGTGTCGGACGGAACAAGCTCCAATTTCACGTCGCCGCCGCCGAGAAATATAAGCTCTTTGCCCGGCGCGATAGGCTGTCGCCCGGCTATCGGCATTTCGAGCAGACCGTTATAAAAAGCTAAAGCCTTTTCCATATCCTTGACGTGCAAAGTCACAAGCGAAAATTTCATAATTTTCTCCTTAAAACAAATTGGTTATTTAATTATAATGCGATTTATAGCAACCTGTCGAGCGGGAAAATTGCCGCAAAGATATATTTTGCTATTTTATTTTGTCGGTGACCTTTTTCATAGCTTTGTTTACTTCTTTGTCGACCGATTCCTGGTATATATCGGCATAGGTTTTAGAGTCTTTGATAAGGTCGTCGCAAAAAGCCGCAACGTCGCTGCCGGTTACCTCAAGCACGCCTTTTCCGGCGCTCGCGCCCTCTTCGAAAAGACCGACAATCCCGTAGAGTAAATCATTGCTTTCGGTCAGCTCGACAGGCCCGACTTTAAAGAGATATTTTTGAATTTCTTTGTAGACGCTTTGATAGTCCTGCGGAAGCGCTTTAACCCGCGCGACATGCGCGTTCCACTCTTTTTTTCCTTTGATGATATCTTTTATACTCATGATTTTTCCCCTTATTTGCCTATTTTTTTGGCGACATTGCGGTTTAGCTGCTCGCGCCATTTGTCGCGATAGGATTTTGCCCCCTCGCCGCCAACCAAAGCTGAGCAAAAACCTTTGATATCATCTCCGAAAACCTCTTCGATACTTTGACCGTCCGCCGCGCTTTCTTCAAGTAGGGCAAGCGCGCTCTCGAGAATCGGCATCAGATTGCGGCCGCTGAAATCCGAGTGCGGCCAGATATTTGTTTTTATTGTTTCCCAAGCCTCCTGAAAATCGGCGGGCAATTTTTTTGCGCGCGCCTCAAAAATCTTTTGCTTTTCGGTCATATCGCTGCCCGTAACTTTTTCAAAAAAATTCATTACTTTAGCTCCTTTAATTCGCTGATTTTTGACGATAAAAATTCCCATTTCTCCCAGAAATTTTGCAGCTTCGCCCGGCCCGAATCATTGAGCGTGAAAAATTTGCGCGCAGGGCCGATTTCGGACGGTTTTTTTTCAATATCCACAAGATTATTCTTTTCAAGGCGGATTAAAATTGTGTAAACGGTGCCGTCCACCACGTCGGAAAAGCCCAAAGCATTGAGCTTGCGGGTTATTTCATAGCCGTAGGTCTCGCCGCGGCCGATAATCTCGAGGACGCAACCCTCAAGCACGCCTTTAAGCATTTCGGTTAAATTTTCCATGATATTACCTTTCCAAAGCCATTTTTAATACTAAGTGATACATACTACCACTATATCGTAACACTGATTAGCGGCGATGTCAACAAAATATATAAAAAGCGCCATCGCAAAAGCGATGGCGCTTTGTTTTCGCGAGCATTAAATACGAAAACGCATTTCTCAGGTGGGATAAAAATTCAAGCCAAATAATTATTTTCTCTGTTTGCAAGCTGCAACGAGCAAAGTTTGTATGTCGTAAAACCCTCGGCGGAAAGAGGCTCTTCTTTGCAGATTTCTTTCGCCTGCTCAAAATCTTTTGCGCGGAAAACAATCATACCCGCCGCGCCTTTGTAGCCTTTAGTGATTCCGCAAAACGCCAAAAGCCCGTCGTCGTCAAGTTTTTTAATAAAATCCACGTGCCTTGTCACCACCGCTTTTGTCATCCTGTTATATATTTTTTCTTTTTCGAGAGTCATAACATATAAAAACTCGTCCATTTATTCCTCCATCATAAAATTATTTCGGTTTTTTGTAGGGTGTGACGACCTCGGCACGCCGCAGTTAATAATTTATTATACTAACGTAATGTCGAATTTTTGCGTGCATAGCGCCGAGCTCACCGCGCTCTAAAATTATGACTTAGTGAGCAAAATAATCATCTCCGTATGCGCGGCGAGGTTTTGGCGTAAGTATTACAGAAAATGCTTTTTAGGAATGCAAGCTCAATAAATTTTCATATATAGATTTTGCTACGTCAATGCAATCTTCAACCGGAAAGTCTTCTGGAAAAAACATCTCAGAAAAAACTTCTGAAATTACATTAGCAATTTCCTCGACGTTGCTGTCAATATTAATTTTTGTTAAAACCATATTTGTTTCTGAATCAAACTCATCCTTTGGAGCTCCAGATGCTAATAGTGCATATGGATCCCATTTGTCAATTGCTTTTTTAACAATTTTATGTATCCTTTTAAATTCGGTTATTTTAAACACCCCTCAATTATATAAATTTTCTTTGTATTAGTTCTTTGCCAGCGCCACCACCGTCTCAACATGAGCGGTGCGGGGGAACATGTCAAAAAGAAATGCTCTATCGGCGGTATAGTTTAGTTCCGATAATATTTTTAAATCCCTTGCCAAGGTTGCGGGGTCGCAGGAAACGTAGATTATTTTTTTCGGTGCGGCTTTGGCGATGTCGCGCAGCAGTGCGGCGTCGCAGCCCGCGCGCGGCGGATCGACGACTACAATGTCGGGGCTTTCGCCTTTTTCGGCTGCCTCGGCAAAATAGGTTTTAGCGTCACCACAGAAAAATTCGGCATTTTCGATATTGTTTAATTCTGCGTTTTCTTTCGCGTTCTCTACCGCCTCCGGATTAATTTCAATTCCGAAAACCTTTTTGGCGTTTTTCGCGAGAGAAAGACCGATTGTGCCCGCGCCGCAATATAAATCTGCGACCGTTTCACGCCCGGAAAGAGCAGCAAACTTTGCAACTTTCGCATAAAGATTTTCGCACTGCGCGCGGTTGACCTGATAAAAGGCGAGCGGAGAAATCCGGAAGGTCACACCGCAAAGCGTGTCTTCGATATACGGCGCGCCGTAAAGAAGCTCGGTTTTTTTGCCAACAACAGTATTACCTTTTTCGGTATTAAAGTTCAGCATGAGGCAGGAAAGGCCGGGCAAATCCTTTTTCAATTTATCGATCAAAAGCTCTGCTTTTGGAAGCGATTTGCCGTTTATAACAGGCATAACGCAGACTTCGCCAGAAGAACTTGTCCGCACAAAAAGGTGGCGGACAAGACCGTGCCCCGAAATTTCATCATAAGCGGGAATCTTATTTTCCCGCATAAAATCAAGAAAAATTCGCCTTGCCAAATCAGCGGCAGAATTTTGAAGAAGGCAGGTTTCGTGCGGCACAATCCGATGGCTGCGCGGCGCGTAGAAACCCGCGACCGGCTCGCCGTTTTCCGCGCCTATAGGATAGAGGGCTTTATTTCGGTAATTTTCGGTTTGCGGGCTCGGGAAAACATCCGAAACAGCGATATCAAGCCCGCCGATACGCCGTAAATTATCCAAAACGCGCGCCTTTTTTATCCGCAACTCTTCTTCATAGTTTATATGCGAAAACGCGCAACCACCGCATTTACCGGCGACAGGGCAGACGGGCTCTGTTCTCGCCGCGGAAGGCGTGATAATTCTTTCGACCTTCCCATAGGCAAAAGATTTTTTGACCGAGAGGATATGGGCGAGGATTTTATCGCCCGCTGCGGTATTCGGGACAAAAACGGCAAGGCCGCCGTGATGCCCGACGCCCGTCCCGTCGTGCAAAAACCCGGTTATTTCAAGCTCTATTTTATCGTTTTTCTTCATTTATCAGCTCTTCCAAAAGTGAAACACTTTCTTCGATTTTAAGATTTTCCGCGTCAAAAACAATATCGGCATAGCGCAGGTAAAGCGGGGCGCGGGCGGCGTAAATATCGTTTATCGATTCGCCCGGCGCGGCGGCGATGCCGCGTGTTTTGATGTCTTTCACCCGCTTGGTCAGCGTCTTTGGCGAAAGTTTAATATAAACAATTTTTCCGAGTGATTTTAGGTGTTCCATCGCGTTTTCGCGGCAGACTGCGCTTCCGCCGGTGGCGACAACGGTGTCACTGCATGAAAGCGAGGAGAGAAGCGCAGCTTCAAAGTCGAGAAAACGCGCAACGCCATGCTTTTCGATAAATTCGGGCAACAAAAGCCCGCTTTCGCGCTGGATTAAAAGGTCGGTATCGATAAAGGACATCCCGGCGGCTTTGGCGAGCAAAACGCCCAAAGTGCTTTTTCCGCAGCCCGGCATTCCCGTTAAAATAACATTCAAAAAATCACCCTCTTTATGATTTAATATTATATCATAAGAAAGGTGATTTTTTCACTATAGTTTGTGAAACCATGCCGGCGAGGAATCAAGACAGAATTCGCTTTGCCAGAACGCTGAATAATATCCGTAAACGTGGTGGTCGGCGGCTGAAACAGGAACCCGCCTGCCGATTTTTATATTCGCGCCGACGTGGCTGTATCCGAACATTGCAGGCGGAAGCATTGTTATAATATCGCCGCCGTTTTTTACCCGAAGCGTTTTGAAAACGCGGCGGTTATAAGATGTTGCAAAAGCTTTGTTGCCGACGCGCGGACACCCGTAAACTATTGCTTCGCAATCAATATCCGGAAAATTGTATTGAATATCAACGGCGCAAAGAATGGCGAGAGCGGCGCCGAGCGAGTGACCGGTTATCTGAATTTTCTTTATTTCAGGGGTTATGTTTTGAAGAATATTATCGCGGACATTTTCGTTTTTATAAACATTCAAAAATCCCGAATGAACGCGAATTTTGGACGAATAATTGTTGTAAGGAGGAACCTGTTTGCAAAAATTTAAATTTGTCAAAACATCTTTGCCGTCGTCGCTTCCGCGGAAAACGATAATCATCAGCGAGTCGGTAAACCGCATAAAATAGGTCACCCCGATGCTTTTGTCGTCAACGGTAACGAGGCGGACGTTATCTCTCGGAACCTGATGGTCGTGATATGCTTCTGCAGAAAGCTCAAGCAGCGTTTTAATATCTGATTTTTCCATAAAAAAACCTCCCGCTGCCAGGATATGGCGCGGGAGATTATTTTGCTACACGAAGGATTATTCCATCAGCTCTTTGAAGTCGATCGCGTCGATGACTTCTTTAAGGCTCATGAGTTCTTCAACCGAAAGAGTGATGCCTTTTTTCATTCTGTCGTGGTCCGCGTTCCAGTCGCGAAGGTCGAACTTCGCTTCTCTTTCGTTCCAACTGACAAGATTAAGCTCTCTTTTCCAGCCGGCTTTTTCCGAAATCGTGCCAAAATTTTTGATTATCTCATATGTCAATTCAGCCATAAAAAATCCCTCCATTAATAATAATAAGATAAATATACCAATATAATTAATAATTTACAAGTATTTTTATATAATTAATGTCGAATTTAATGTTGACAAGGTTTTAAAGGCATGCTATAATCAATTTCGCTGTCAAAATGCGCTGGTGTAGCTCAGTTGGTAGAGCAGCTGATTTGTAATCAGCAGGTCAGGGGTTCAAGTCCGTTCACCAGCTCCATATGGGGGGTTTCCCGAGTGGCCAAAGGGGGCAGACTGTAAATCTGTTGTCTTCGACTTCGGTGGTCCGAATCCACCACCCCCCACCAAATTTTAGCGGTGAACTGATGTTCACCGCTTTTTATTGATATATAAGGCAAATTAGAGAAAAGGTTAGGAAATTATGACCGAGAGTAATAATATCAGAAATATCGCAATCATCGCCCACGTCGATCACGGAAAGACAACGCTTGTCGATTCTATGCTAAAGCAGAGCGGCTCTTTTCGCGATAACGAAGTTTTGGAAGAGCGGGTTATGGACTCGAACGATCTCGAGAGGGAGAGAGGCATAACAATTCTCGCGAAAAACACCGCGATGTATTATAAAGACCACAAAATAAATATCGTCGATACCCCGGGACATGCCGATTTCGGCGGCGAGGTAGAGCGCGGACTTTCTATGGTAGACGGCGTAGTTCTGCTTATCGACGCGGTCGAAGGTTGTATGCCGCAGACGAGATTCGTGCTTAAAAAAGCGCTTGCTTCAAACCTTGTGCCGATTATCGCGGTAAATAAGGCGGACAGGGACGGCGCCCGCCCGCACGAGGTCGTCGACGAAGTTCTCGAGCTTTTTATCGACCTCGGCGCGACCGACGAGCAGCTCGATTCGCCGGTTATCTTCGTCTCGGGCAGGGACGGCTGGGCGACCTTTAATTTCGAGCAGAAAACAGACAACCTTCAGTCGCTTTTCGACCTTATAATAAACAGCATTCCCGCGCCGCAGGACGACAACGACAAGCCTTTCCGTATGCTTGTTTCAAATATCGATTACGATAGCTTTACCGGGCGAATCGCGGTCGGCAGAATTGAGCGCGGCACCGTCAAGGTCGGAGACAATATCGCCGTTTGCACAAAAGACGGCGGAACAAAAAGGGTAAAGGTTTCAAATGTTTATATCTTCGAAAATCTGAAACGCAAAGCCGTTTCGGAAGCGGGCTCAGGCGATATTATCGCTATTTCCGGTCTCGGCGAAATAAATATCGGCGAAACACTTTGCGATCCCGAAAAAATCGATCCGCTGCCGTTTGTCGAAATCGACAAGCCGGTTCTTTCGATGAATTTCCTCGTAAACAACAGCCCCGCCGCGGGAAGCGAGGGAAATTTCGTCACCAGCCGCCAGATAAGAGAGCGTCTTTTCAAAGAGCTTGAGAGCAATGTCGCCCTCCGCGTCGCGGAGACCGACAGCGCCGACACGTTCAAGGTTTCGGGCAGAGGCGAGCTTCATCTGTCGGTTCTTATCGAAAACATGCGCCGCCAGGGGTATGAATTTATGGTCGGAAAACCGCAGGTCATCATGCAGGAAATAGACGGCGAACTATGCGAGCCGTATGAAACGCTTTTGGTTGACGTTCCGGAGGAATATGCCGGAACCGTTATCGAAAAAATCGCAAACCGAAAAGGCGAGATGAAAAATATGCAGCCGTCGGCCGGCAACTATACGCGAATCGAGTTCGAAATCCCGTCGCGCGGGCTTATCGGCTACCGAAGCGAGCTTCTCACCGACACAAAAGGAAACGGAATTTTAAACACGATTTTTGACGGGTACAAGCCTTATAAAGGGCAAATTTCCGCCCGCCAAAGGGGCGCGCTTGTCTCCTTTGAGACAGGTGAAAGCATCACCTACGGGCTTTATAACGCGCAGGAGCGCGGAACGCTGTTTATCGGACCGGGCGTCCGCGTTTACGAGGGAATGGTCGTCGGCGAAAATAACCGCGGCGAGGATATAACGGTAAACGTCTGCAAGAAAAAGCATGTAACTAACATGCGCGCGTCGGGAAGCGACGACGCCCTCCGTCTTGTTCCGCCCAAAATCATGTCGCTTGAGCAGAGCCTTGAGTTTATCGGTGATGACGAGCTTGTAGAGGTCACCCCGAAAAACCTGAGAATCAGGAAAAAAACGCTTAGCAACGACCTTCGCTTAAAAGAAGTTGCGGCCGCAAAAAAGGCGAAAAGCTGATTTTAAAAAGGTTTTTTAAAGCCCGCTTTATAATAAGGATAGTTATGCCTATTTATAACATAATCAAATCGAAGAGAAAAACTCTTGCGATACACATAAAGAAAGACGGCGCGGTAGAGATACGGGCGCCGCTTTCTATGCCCGTTTCCGAAATAGAAAAGTTCGTTTCGAAGAAACAGGAATGGATAAATAAAACGAGGGAGCGCATGCTCGCGAAAAACCCGGTTACAAAAGAGCATGAGGCGGCGCTCTCGCAAAGGGCGGCCGAGTATATTCCCGAAAGAACTATATTTTTCGCCGGGATAATGGGCGTTTGCCCGTCTGCGGTGAAAATCGGCAGCGCGAAAACGCGCTTCGGCAGTTGCAACAGAAAAGGCGTGCTGAATTTTTCGCACTTTCTCATGCTCGCAGAGGAGGCCGAGGTAGATTATGTCATCGTGCACGAGCTGGCGCATCTGCGGCAGTTTAATCACGGAAAAGAATTTTGGCGCATCGTCGAGAGCGTTTTGCCCGATTATAAAAGCCGAAGAGAAAAACTTAAAAAGCTTAATTTTGCATAATCTGCGCCGGTCCGGGTTGTTTTACTAAGAATGTGAATCGGCCCGGATTTTTAATTGGTTTTAAAAGAATAATTTAGTTCTTTTCCTCAAATAATAGCGTAAAGAGTTATTTTTACTGAGGAGAGAATTTATGATGAAAGCAACGGGAATCGTTAGAAGAATAGACGACCTGGGCAGGGTGGTCATCCCGAAAGAAATCCGAAGAACTATGCGAATTCGCGAGGGCGACCCGCTGGAAATTTATACCGACCGCGACGGCGAGGTCATTTTCAAAAAATATTCGCCGATAGGCGAGCTGGGCAATTTTGCTATGCAATATGCCGAAGCGATGAGTCGCGCGTGCAGTTTTCCCGTTCTGATATCAGACAGGGATGCGATTGTCGCGGTATACGGTATGGCAAAAAAAGATTTCCTCGATAAATCGGTAAGCGAGGGAATCGCGGATATTATGGAACAGCGGAAAATATTTTTGTCGAGCGGGAGTAAAGAACTTGCGGCGATAGACGGCGTCGAGGGGGCCATTGTTCAGGTTGCGGCACCGATTCTCGCCGAGGGTGATGTTATCGGCGCGGTCATGATTGTGAACAACGACGGCGTTCCGGCAACCGAGGTGGAGGAAAAACTTGCGCAGACAGCCGCGGGATTTCTCGGCAGGCAACTGGAACCGTAAATATTATCAGCCGCCGAAAGGCGGCTTTTTTTCTTGTAAAATTGCGCGGAATATGAAATAATAAGTTACAAAATGTTGATAAGGGGATTTTTTGGTAATGAATGATAAAAACATATTCGCGTCATTTATAAAGAAAAACGCGCTTATAAAGGTGATTCTTTATGCGGTTATATTAGCTGTGATTTTCGGCGTTCTCTATTTTTGGGGCAGAGAAGAAATTAATACAACCGTTTTAAACGGCGGACTCAGCGTATTCACAAAAGGATCGGTCGAGCTTAAAGATGTCGCTTCGCTTAAGTATAACAACAGCTCGAAAGTCACGACCGAATTTATTTATTACACCGATATTTATTATACAAAAGACGACGTTGACAAGGGGATTTACGGAATTGTGGAGTTCGAGGACGGATTTCTCCTCTGCCTTGTCCCGATTAAAGACGAGCATCTTTTTGATGAGGAAAATGTCACGATAACCGGCAAGCTTCGCAAGCTCGACGGCTTTGAAAAAGGGCTCATAGAGGAAGTGTCGGGCGATGACGGCGAGCTTATAGCGGCGTTTTATAGCGGCGTTCTCGACCTTGAAAGATATTCTCCGTTTAACGTATATTTCCAAATTGCAATTCAGCTTATTTTAATTTTATTCTTTGCATTTTGGCTTGTTTGGCATTTGATAATCTTGTTTGATTACAAAAAGCACAAGCTTTATAAACGGCTTGGCGAATATGGCGATAATGCGCTGGTGATGGCGAAAATCAACGAAAAACTCGCCGCCGGAAATTATATCGCGTTCGGCAAATCGGTCTATTTTACCGATATTTATATTTTCTCGGAAAAATTTATTTACAAGACCGACGACCTGCTCTGGAGCTATCAAAAAACGACCAAACAATATACAAACGGGATTCCGAGCGGTAAATCACATTCGCTTGTTTTAGTCTTTTCTCCGGTACTGAAAAAATACGAATTCGGCAAGGCGCAAGCGAAAATCAAGGCGTTTCTCGATATTATTGCCGAAAAGCATCCGCATGTAATTTTGGGATTCCAAAATTATCTTGAAGAGGCGTTTATGCAGGCGCAAAGGGCAAAGGATAAAGGCATATTTATTGAAGCGTGTGACAAATTGCGCGCGGTTCGGGACGAAAGCGTAAGCAAGGAGCAGTAAAAATAAAACCCGCCGGCATGCCGGCGGGTTTCTTTATCGGCAAGCGAGTTCTTGACACGTAAGCCTCATATTGCTATAATTTTAATGCTGTGCCGCTGTGGTGGAATAGGTAGACACAAGGGACTTAAAATCCCTCGGAAGCAATTCTGTACCGGTTCAAGTCCGGTCAGCGGCACCACTAACAGAGCCCGCCCTTTGGGGCGGGCTCTGTTAGTGATAACAATGATCGATGAAGGCTTGAGCGGCGGAACGCCGGTTCACGGGGCCCCCGCAAAATGAAATTTTGTGGGGTGATAGGTCCGGTCAGCGGCACCACTAACAAAGCCCGCCCTTTAGGGCGGGCTTTGTTAGTGATAACAATAATCGGTGAAGGCTTGAGCGGCGGGACGCCGGTTCGCGGGGCCCTGCAAAATGAAAACACCGGGATTTCGGCTGATATGCTGTTTGAACTATCGAAAGCGTTAGGCGTTTCGCTTGCTGAAATATTTTCGCATGCAAAAATTTGGATTGTTGAACTATAAAAAATTAAAAAAAAGAATTCTGCTGTAAAACGGCAGGATTCTTTTTTTAGTTACAAATGAACCTTGAAACAAATTGCACCAGGATGTATGATTAAGTCATCAAACAAAATATCTCGCAAAAATACCTTGAATCTGACTTAACGGAGGCAATCGCAATGAAAAAAAGCGAAACATCTTCGACCGAACTCACAAAAAAACAAAATTTGGTGCAGGCGCTTAAGTTTTTTGCCTTTTCTGTTTCTGCCGGCGTCATTCAAACCGTTTCGTTCACGCTGCTAAATGAGCTCACCGATATGCCTTATTGGCCGTGCTATATCATAGCTTTGGTCTTGTCGGTGCTGTACAACTTTACGGTAAATCGAAGGTTCACCTTTAAGTCCGCCAATAATGTTCCGATCGCGATGCTTAAAGTCGCCGGATATTACCTTGTTTTTACCCCGCTTTCCACCTGGCTCGGAAATCTCGCCGATGTGGCAGGAGTAAATGAATATATTATTCTTTTTGTCACAATGGTTTTAAATCTTGTTACCGAGTTCCTGTTTTGCAGATTTGTTGTGTTTCGCGACTCGATAAACACCAACAAAGCGGCGCTTAAAGAGGCGGAAAAGGCAAAAGAAGCCGAAACGGAGGAATAATTATGTTATCTCCCGTGCACGTTATTGCATATGACCTCGGCACGACCGGCATAAAAACCTGCATATATTCGATTTCGGATAAGATAACTCCGATCGAAAGTTCATACGCAAGCTACAATTTATATATTTTGGAAAACGGCGGCGCGGAGCAGGATCCCGAAGAATGGTGGGAAGCCCTCTGCAAAACCACAAAAGAGGTGCTTATTAAAGCGTCGCTAAAAGCGGAGGAAATCAAAGCGGTATCTTTTTGTTCTCAGATGCAATGCCTCGTTCTCTCGGACAGCGAAGGAAAGCCGATCCGCAGGGCGATGAGCTATATGGATAACCGCGCCGTGCAGATTTTCGGCAAAGGCCCCGCAATTCCAAATCTGCTGACCTGGCTGAGGATAACCGGAATCGCGCCGACAAGCACCAAAGATCCGCTTTGGAAATACAAGTGGGTTCTGCGAAATGAACCGGAAGTTTTCAGCCGCATTTATAAATGGATGGATGCCAAGGATTATCTTTCCGCCCGCATGACCGGCGTTTTTACCATGACCGAAGGCTCGGCGTTTGCTACGTCGCTTTTTGATACCCGCCCGGGCAAGCGGTGCTGGAGCAAAAAACTCTGCGGCATTGCCGGAGTTAAAGAAGGTCATTTGCCGGATATTATTAAGTCGTATGATATGGTCGGCGGCGTTACCGAAAACGCTGCGCGCGAAGTCGGGCTTGCGCCGGGAACGCCGGTTTTCGGCGGCGGCGGAGATGCCGAACTTATCGGAATCGGCGCCGGAGCTATCGAAGAGGGAAGCACACATATTTATATCGGAACCTCCGGATGGGTTTCAACGGTGATAAAAAAGCAGATTGTTGATGTCGGCGCTTCGATAGGAGCGATAGTCGGCTCGCAGCCGGGGCTATACAATTATTTTGCCGAGATGGAAACGGCGGGGAAATGCCTCGAATGGGTAAAGGATCACCTTGCCCTCGATGAAATCGGAATTTACCTTGAAAAGAAAGATGTTACCGAAACCGAGGAGAGCGTTTACCGCAGCCTTTTCGATTATTTGTGCGACACTATTGAAAATGTTCCCGCGGGGAGCGGAGGCGTAATTTTCACCCCGTGGCTCCACGGGAACCGCTGTCCGTTTGAAGATGCAAACTCGCGGGGGATGTTCTTTAATATTGGTTTGGAAACGGGCAAAACCGCGCTTATCCGTTCGGTGGTCGAGGGAATTGCTTTTCACTGCCGCTATATGCTCGAAGCGCAGAAAAAGAAAATTAAAACTTCGGAAGTTATCACCGTTTGCGGCGGCGGCGCGCTTTCGCCCGTGGTTTGCCAGATTTTAGCGGATACAATCGGGCAAAAAGTCATCACCTATCCCAACCCGCAAAACGTTGGGGCTTTGGGCGCGGCGATAATAATAGCAAAATCGCTTGAAAAAATTCCGTCTATCGAGAGCGCGAAAAAACTTTTGCCAAAGCCGCGGATGTTTGTCCCGAATCACGAGAATAAAGCTGTGTATGACAGAAATTATAAAGTATTTAAAGTTCTTTATAAAAATAACAAAAAATCGTTTGAGCTTCTGAATTCTTTGAAATAAAATTTATTAAAATTTGCTGTAGGGGTAATTTTTTATGAGCAAAAAAATTGCGCTTTCAAGATATGTTGACGCAAAAGCGGTCACCGAAAAATTAGACAATCTGATTAAAATGCCCATCTATTCTATAAGCGACGAGAGCTTGAAGAATTATGAAAGCGAATATTTCGGCAAAAAATGTGTAAAGTCAAAGCAGATGATAGATAAGGCGAAAGACGTTATACCCGGCGGTGTTCAGCATAATCTCGCTTTTAACTATCCGTTTCCCCTTGTATTTACAAGCGCGAAAGACCACACCCTGACCGACCTTGACGGCAATAACTATTATGATTTTTTGCAGTCGGGCGGACCTACGGTTTTGGGAAGTAATCCCGAATCGGTCAGAAAAAAAGTGTTCGAACTGCTCGAGACCTGCGGCCCGTCCACCGGGCTTTTCCACGAATACGAGTATCTTTTGGGCGCGAAAATAGCCGAATGCGTTCCGAGCGTCGATATGTTTCGGATGTACACATCGGGAACAGAGGCTTGTATGGTGGCAAGCCGCGTCGCGCGCCTCGCGACAAAGAATAAATTCGTTGTGAAAATGGGCGGAGCGTATCACGGCTGGAGCGACCAGCTTGCTTACGGCATCCGCATCCCGGGCACCAAAGGGCTTCAGTCGCCCGGCATACCCGGGTTTAATTTCAAGAAAACCCGCGAATTTTTCCCGAACGATTTAAACAGCCTTGAGCATGTTTTGCGCGGCAACACGTTAAAAGGCGGAACGGCCGCTGTTTTCATCGAACCTATCGGTCCCGAAAGCGGAACAAGACCGGTTGACATGGATTTCAATAAAGGCGTTGCGGAACTTTGCAAAAAATACGGCGCCTTGCTCGTTTTTGACGAAGTGGTAACCGGCTTTCGCATGGGCATGGGCGGCGCGCAGGAATATTTCGGAATTTCGCCTGATTTGACCGTTTTCGGCAAGGTTATTGCCGGCGGATATCCCGGTGCAGGCGGACTCGGCGGGAAACGCGAATATATGAAATTCCTCGGTGCAGGTCTTGACGGCGGCGGGAAAAAAGCGCTGTCGGGCGGAACTTTGGCGGCAACGCCGCTCAGCTGTATCGCGGGCTATACAACGATTTGCGAACTCGAGCGCACCGACGCATGCACAAAAGCAAATGAAATGGGAGATTACCTTACAGACGGATTGGTCGCATTAATCGACAAGCACAAGTTGCCGTTTGTCGCCTACAATGTCGGCTCGATATGCCACCTTGATACGCTGGGAACTATGCATTATTCGATAAACTGGGGCAAACTTTGGGAGGTCCCGAAAATTTTGAAAGCGACTTCGCAGAGAAAGCGTGAAATGGAGCATATGGGCGCCGCATATATGGCGGAGGGGCTTGTTACATTAGCGGGAAATCGCCTTTACACCAACGCGACGTATACAAAAGAAGATATCGATGATGTGTTGTCGCGCTTCGACAGAGTGTTTGGGCAAATTGTCGTGAAAGAATAAATTTCCGCAAAGCGAAAGGGGGAATACCAGGTGGAAAAAGTTCAGGCGAAAAATGAAGTTATTCTTGCCTCCGCAGAGCTTGTAAAGCGCGGGCTTGTGGCGAGAACATGGGGAAATATCAGCTGCCGCATAGATGAAAAATACTTTGCCATAACCCCCAGCGGAATAGGGTATGACCGCCTTGAGCCCGAGATGATTGTCGTCACGCACATCGACACGCTGGAGCACGAGGGAGAGATAAAACCCTCTTCGGAAAAGGGGATTCACGCGGCGGCATATAAAGCAAACCCCGAGACGAATTATGTGATTCACACCCACCAGACCTACGCGACCTGCGTGAGCGTGGCTGGGTTTTCGAACCTCGCTCCGTCTTCGGAGGAAAAAGCTAAACTCGGCGGCGAAATCCTGCTCGCCGGTTACGGGCTTCCGGGCACAAAGAAACTGAAAAACAATGTCGCCGCTATTTTGGAAAAAGGTTGCTGCGCCATTTTGATGGAAAAGCACGGCGCGCTTATTACCGGCAAGGACAGGGAGAGCGCTTTTGACCGCGCAAACCTGCTTGAAGAAATTTGCAAACGTGCTGTGGCCGCCTTGCCGGATAATGCCGATATTCCTGAGTTTTTCGACGGTGCTTCTGATGAAATAAGCTCGCTGCAGGGGGAAAACGAGTTTTTGTATGAAAAGGACGGCGACCGAAAAACATACAAAAATGATGATAAAACCCTTCCCGATTTTTTGAAACTGCACGCCGCTTTGCTCTCGGAAAACCCGGGCGCAAAAGTTTTGGCGCGGCGCGGCTCGAAAATTTGCGATGCGCTTATTAAGGCGGAGAAAAAGCTGCCCGCCGTTTTGGATGATTTTGCGCAGATGGTCGGAAACGACGCAAAATGCGTGCCGTCGGGCAATATTCCAAAAATCGTCAAAGCGTGCCGGGGGCGAAACGGCGTTTTTGTTAGCGGACTTGGGGCGCTCTGCTTTGCCTCCGATAAATCCGATACAGAAGCGCTGCTGACCTTGATGGAGAAAAACGCGCTCGCGTTCCTGCACGCAAAAAAATACGGAAAACCGCCTGTTTTATCGTTTATTGACCGGAAACTTATGCGGTTTGTTTACCTGAAAAAATATTCAAAGAAAAAGTAGCGCCGGATGTGTTTTACGGCGTGAAAAAAGCGGGCGGGAGAAAATCTCCCGCCTGCTTTTTGTGATATAATAAATAAAAAAGGATATTTTTATGGAAACTAAAATATTCACGATAGAAGAATTAAAGCAGATAATCGCTCCGGTCGCAAAGGCGTTCGGGGCTAAAAAGGTTGTGCTTTACGGCTCGTACGGCAGGGGCGAGGCGACCGAGAAAAGCAATATTAACTTATACATTGAAAGAGGCGAAATCAAAGGACTTTTCGCGCTTGCGGAGTTCGAAAACGAGCTTGAAAAAAAGCTTTTGCGGAAGGTCGACGTCGTGACAAAAGAAAGCCTCGGCAAAAAGATTATCGAGGCGATAAAAGGCGAAGAAGCGGTGCTGTATGAACAGGCGCAGTAGAGATATAAGCGTTCTTCGCAATATTTTGAGATATTGCGGAGAGCTTGATTTAATAAACCGTGAATTCCGTTTTTCGCTTCCTGCCATGCGCGAAAGCGCGATATATCGGAACGCTGCGGCGATGTGCATTCTTCAAATCGGGGAACAGACAAAATATCTTTCACAGGAAATAAAGAATAAGCATAGCGGCATGCCGTGGGAGAGCATTCGCCATTTTCGAAATTTTCTCGCGCATCAGTATGCGGAGCTCGACAGCGAAACGCTTTGGGACACGGCGGTGGACGATATCCCGAAACTTAGAAAATACTGCGAAAAAATAATTATGATTATTTAAACTAGATTAAATTTGTTTTTAATTAAATGGGGATATGATAAAATATGTAGCAAAAAAAACTTTTTTTGTTATAATTTATTTAAAATATAAAGTGAAAGGATAATTTTTATGTTTTGCGGAAAATGTGGGGCAAAAATTGAAAACGGCGATCTGTTTTGCGTAAGCTGCGGAGCGAAGAGCGAAAGTGTGGAAAAAACGAATGAAATTTTTCAAGAACCGGAGTCAGCGGAAGAAGCTTCTTATGAAAAAACGGACGATATAAAGGTTTCAGAGCAACCTCAAGTTGCGACGCTACCTATTAGCAATACTGTCGCCGATATTATGCCAGCAAGTAATGGCGCGCAGAAGGAGCCCGAAGAACCAAGAAATCAGCATATACCTCTGACAAATAAATATTCTGCCCCAGAGGCGCTAAAAGCGCCCAAAAAGAAAAAACGCATTGGCTTAATTATCGCCATTTTTGCGGTGCTCCTTGTTTTACTTGCCGGATCATTCGCTATAATTACAATTATTTCTCATACCCCGATAAAAGACTATAAAGTGGCTATAAATAATTCTTTGGCTGAAGATGCAAATAAAATTTACGAAACACGTGTTAAAGATACAGACAAAGAAGATTCCTTCATTGAAGAAGTTAAAGATTACGTCGATAAAATCAGCGGAGATTTTAAAAATAAAAGAACGGATTTTTTTGTATCAAAGAAGATTCTTGATAATATAGTACACAGTGAAGTTTGCGCAGAATACGCAAATAATGCCCTTAAAACTATCTCTGAACTCAATTCTTCAAGAGAAGCCTTTGATAGAGGGCAAAATTATGAGAAAACTCCAGGAGAAACGGCCCGCGCGCTAAAAGAATACAAAAAAGTAATAAATGCCGACGACAATTATGAGAAAGCACAGCAAAAAGTTTCAGAGCTTAGTGCAAAATGCAAGCAGGAGCTTTTTGAAAGTACTGACAAACTTGTA
Source organism: Eubacteriales bacterium (assembly GCA_031549485.1). Lineage (GTDB taxonomy): Bacteria > Bacillota > Clostridia > Oscillospirales > Feifaniaceae > JAVBPR01. The sequence goes on from JAVBPR010000012.1 coordinate 105,522, forward strand.
TCTGAAAATAATTACGATTTAGCTAATGAAAGGCTTTTTGCCGCGTTTGATTTATTGCCGGATGATTTTACTATTCAAGAAAAGATTAAAGATGTAACTACAAAAAAGATAAATTATTTGAAGGAAACCCAAATAGTATTAGCGGTTGAACCAAAATTAACGCCAAAATCTACAAGCACTAGGGGCGTCGTTGCTCAAGTTAAAAACAATAGTGATAAAGCTATTAAACAAGTTAACATAGCTTTTTTTGCAAAAGACGATAAGGGGAATTATTTAAAAATAAACGACGCATTTTATATTTATTTCGCCAATTATGAATTAAAAATAATTAACCCGAAAACAACAACGAATATTACCTCAAGATACTGGAAGCTTGATACAACTAACGAAATTTACAATAAAATATATATTTTAGAAGCTTGTATAGAGCAAGTTGAATTTGCCGATGGAACGACATGGGAAAATCCTTATTTCGATTTTTGGGCTGACGAAGCAGAATCAAATACTTAAATATAAAACCGGATTTTTATCCGGTTTTATATTTTTAACATTGCGTGTGAAGACTTTTTATTATAGAATGTAGTTGAATAAAAAATTGCTAACGAAGAATGCAGTGTTTTGTTTACAAAAAATTACAAACTATTTCTTGTATTCATTTTAAATTAAGAATAAAATACAATAAAAACCATCAAGGAGCGCATTATGTCCGTAAAATTTATCGGGAAAAACTTAGAAGGGTTTATAGGAGCGGCAGAATGGAGCGCGACTGCTCCGATTCTCGGCGCTGCCCACCGCCAGATAGAGCAGAGAAACGGCGCGGGAAATGATTTTCTCGGCTGGCTTGACCTGCCGGGAATTAGGGACAAGGAAGAACACGAAAGGGTAAAAACCGCGGCGAAAAAAATTATCGACACCTGCGATATTCTCATCGTAATAGGAATCGGCGGTTCATATCTCGGCGCCCGCAGCGCCATAGAATTTCTTCATAGTCCGAACTATAACGCGCTTTGCAAAAAAACGCCGCAGGTTGTTTTTGCGGGCAACACGATTTCGGGCGAAGCGCTTGAAGAAGTGCTTGCTATGTGCGAAGATAAAAGCGTTTGCGTAAATGTTATTTCAAAATCGGGAACAACCACCGAGCCCGCAATAGCGTTTCGCGTGCTTAAAAGCTACCTTGAAAAAAGATACGGAAAAGACGGCGCGAAAGACAGGATTTTCGCGACGACCGACAAATCCCGCGGCGCACTGCGTAAACTTGCGGACGAAGAGGGATACGAAACATTTATCGTGCCCGACGATGTCGGAGGCAGATATTCGGTTCTAACCCCTGTCGGGCTTTTGCCGATAGCGGCGACCGGCGTTGACATCGACGCTATTATGGCGGGTGCGGCGGCCGGAAAAGAAAAATTCTCGGTGCTGAATCTTGATACAAATGACTCTTACCGCTACGCCGTGGCAAGAAATATAATGTATAACAAAGGCCGCACAACAGAGATTTTCGCGTCTTACGAACCGTCGCTTACATACTTTGCCGAGTGGTGGAAACAGCTTTTCGGCGAGAGCGAAGGCAAAGACGGAAAAGGAATTTTCCCCGCCTCGGTTGTATTTTCGTGCGATCTTCACTCTATGGGCCAGTATATACAGGACGGGCTTCGCAATATTTTTGAGACGGTCATCAAGGTCAAAACTCCGAAAGGCGCGATTACCATTCCGGAGGATAAAGGCAGCGCGGACGGACTTTCTTTCCTTGAGGGAAAAGAGTTCAACTACGTCAACGCGACCGCGCTTTCGGGAACGGTGCTTGCGCATAACGACGGCGGCGTTCCGGTCGGGCTGATTGAAATTAACGACAGAAGCCCGCAGACATACGGCGAGCTTGTTTATTTCTACATGAATGCCTGCGCGGCTTCGGGATACATGCTCGGCGTGAATCCGTTTGACCAGCCCGGAGTGGAAGGATACAAAAACAATATGTATGCGCTTCTCGGAAAACCGGGATATGAAGAGAGAAGAGCAGAGCTTGAGAAAAGATTATAAATAAATTATTAATTGCCCCATTTAAAGGTTGCACTTTAAATGGGGCGTATTGTATAATTAACTAAAGAAGTTATCTTATAAATATATTGGAGGTTTTTAATATGGTGAAGATAATCATCGGCAAAAAAGGCACGGGCAAAACAAAAACCTTGATAGACATGGTAAATGCGGACGTCAAAGCGGAAAAAACCGTCGTTTGTGTCGAGCGCGGAAAGCTAAATCTTGAAATCAACCACGGTTGTCGCCTTATTAATTTCCGTGAATATCCGGTAAAAGGATATGAGGGGCTTATCGGATTTATCGCGGGCATTTTGGCTTGTAACTATGACGTTACCGATGTTTATATAGATTCGATTTTGAAACTTGCGGGATTTGATTTCGGAGAGCTTGCGGAATTTATCAAAAGGCTCGAGGAGCTCAACGCCGACAGACAGTGCAAGTTTGTTATAACCGTTTCGGCGGACATCAGCGAGGTCCCCGAGGAAATCAAAAAATACGTTGTAATGCACTAAAAATATTTCGCTCATATTTATTAACCCGCCCTTTTACCGGGCGGGTTAATTTGATATAATAAATAAAAATAAATTTGGGAAATTATATGCAAAAATATGCATTGATCGAAACATACGGGTGCCAGCAAAACGAAGCGGACAGCGATAAACTGCGCGGAATGCTTTTGTCGGCGGGATATTTGCCTACAAAAGAGCGGCAAAAAGCGGATATAATAATTTTCAACACCTGCGCGGTGCGAGAGCATGCGGAGCTTAAAGTTTTCGGAAATGTCGGCGCCCTTAAACATTTAAAGGCGAAAAAACCGAGCCTTATTATCGGGCTTTGCGGCTGTATGATGCAGCAGCAGCACAGGGCAAGCGAAATTCTCGAAAAACACAAGCAGGTCGATTTTATTTTGGGAACGCACACCTTCCCGCGCCTGCTCGAAGTGATAAACGAAGTGCAGACGACCGGTCGACGCGTTTGCCTTATTGACGACTCGGCAGGGGAAATTGCCGAAGGGCTTCCGGTAGATCGCGAAAACGGAATAAAAGCATATATAACGATAATGTACGGCTGCGATAATTTTTGCAGTTACTGCGTTGTTCCGTATGTTCGCGGCAGGGAGCGAAGCAGGCCGAAAGAAAAAATAATTGCCGAGGCAAAAAGTCTTATCGCCGAAGGATATAAGGAGCTGATGCTCCTCGGGCAGAACGTCAATTCCTATGGAAAAGGGCTGTATGAGGATTATGGTTTCACCGAACTTCTCACCGAAATCGACACGCTTGAGGGCGAATATAAAATCAGCTTTATGACAAGCCATCCGAAAGACGCGGGCAAAAAACTTATCGACGTAATGGCCGGCGGACGTCATATTGCGCGGCATCTTCATCTCCCGGTCCAGTGCGGAAGCGACAAGGTTTTGTCGGATATGAACCGCAAATACAGCACGGCGCAGTATCTTGAAATTGTCGATTATGCGCGGACGAAAATGCCGGATGTCGCGGTTTCAAGCGATATTATCGTCGGGTTTCCGACCGAGAGCGAGAAAGATTTTGAAGCCACCATCGATTTCATTAAAAAGGTGAGGTTCGACGCGCTTTATACATTTATTTATTCAAAAAGAAAAAACACGCCCGCGGCGGAGATGAAACCCGAAATCTCGAAAGAGGAAAAACAGGCGCGAATAGCAAAACTGATAAAAACTCAGGATGAAATATCAAAAGAGAAAAATCAAATTTTTGTGGGCAGCGAAAAAAAGGTGCTTGTTTACAGCGCAGATGAAAACAGGCTGACCGCGCGGGACGACGGCGGCAGGCTCGTTCATTTCGAAGGGCCGGAAGAACTCTTGGGAAAATTCGTGACGGTAAAAGTTATAAAAGCTATGCCGCATTCGATGCTCGCACAGCTTATTTAGAAAGGAATATATATGGAAGTTTTGGAAATGGCAAAAAAACTCGGCGAGACAATTTTGGAGGATCCGATTTATAAAACCTATCAGGAAAAAAAGGTTCTGCACGATAACGACAAGGAACTTGCAAAACTTGTGGAATCTTTTACAAACGTTCGCAACACACTTATCGCGGAGAGGCAGAACGAGCGCCCGGACGAGACGAAATGCGCCGCGCTTAACGAAACAATGCGCGGGTTTTACGACGAAATCATGGCAAACCCGAACATGACCGCATTTAACGAAGCCGCAAGCGAGCTTGAAGGGCTTGTCGCAAAAATCAATTCGATAATAAGAACCCACATTACAGGCGAAGAGGACTGCGGCGGAGATTGCAGCGGATGCAGCGGTTGTAACTGATAATCCGATAAATTATAGCAGGGCGGAGTGAAGGTATGGCAGAGTTTTCGCCGATGATGGCGCATTATCTCGAGATAAAAAAGCAAAATAGCGATTGCGTTATTTTCTATCGTCTCGGCGATTTTTACGAGATGTTTTTTGAGGACGCGATAACAGGAAGCAAAGAGCTTGACCTTACGCTTACCGGAAGAGATTGCGGCAAAGAAGAGCGCGCCCCGATGTGCGGCGTGCCATATCACAGCGCCGAAGCGTATATTGCAAGGTTGGTCGCCAAAGGCTATAAGGTCGCGATTTGCGAGCAGGTTGAGGATCCGAAAGAAGCAAAAGGGATAGTAAAAAGGGAAATCACAAAAATCGTTACGCCCGGATCGGTTACCGAGAGCAACATGCTTGACGAAACAAAAAACAACTATCTTGCCGCGGTTTACAAAAAAGGCAAAACGGCGGCGGTTTGCTTTGCCGATATTTCGACCGGGATTATAAAAGTCACCTCGCCGGACGGCGGCAGCATCGAAAAAATAGAAAACGAGCTGGCGCGCTTTTCGCCCGCCGAAGTGCTGATTCATGCCGAAAAAGACGACGAGGAACTCATCAGGTTTTTAAAAGACAAAATCGGCTGCTTTTACGCTAAAGAGGACGAGCTTTTTGACGAAGCGGAGTGCAGGAAAACTCTAGTTTCTCAGTTCGGAGAAGAAAAACTCCGCAAGATGGAAATTGACTCCGCGCCCGGCGCTGCCCTCGCGGTCGGTGCTCTTTTGGCATACCTCGGCAATACGCAAAAGGGAAGGCTTCCCAATCTTTCGGATATAGAAATATATTCCGAAAATCAGTTTATGGAAATTGACGTGAATACAAGGCGCAACCTTGAGCTTTGCGAAAATATGCGGCAAAAATCAAAAGCAAATACCCTATTAAGCGTTTTGGAAAAAACAAAAACGTCGATGGGTAGCCGCGCGCTTCGAAGATTTATCGAGCAGCCGCTTTGCAATGTCGGCGAGATAAAACGGCGGCAGGACGTTGTTTCGGCATTTTTTAGCGGATACGATTTATTGTTCGAAACCCGCAAAATTCTCGACGGAATAAACGATTTGGAGCGCCTTACCTGTAAGGTCGTTTACAACACGGCAAACGCGCGCGACCTAAAAGCTATAGGCGCGGCGGCGGGGAAACTTCCCGCGTTTCGCGCGGTGTTGTCCTCCGGCAAAAACAAAGTTATCGATGAAATGCTCGGGGAATATGACGACCTCGAGGATATAAACAAACTTATTTGCGATTCGATTTGCGAGAACCCTCCGGTGTCTATAAGCGAGGGCGAAATCATTTTGAAAGGCTTTGATCACGAGGTGGACAGGCTTCGCGAAATGAGGGACGGCGGCGCGAAATTTATCGCCGATATGGAGCAAAGGGAAAAAGAAAAAACAGGGATAAAAAACCTTAAAATCGGATACAACAAGGTTTTTGGTTACTACATAGAAATAACAAAATCGAATTACGACCAAATTCCCGAGGAATATATAAGAAAGCAAACCCTTGCAAATTGCGAGCGGTTTATCAACGAAGAACTGAAAGAATACGAGCAAACGGTGCTCTCGGCAAGCGAAAAATTGTGCGCAAGAGAATACGAGATTTTCTGCAAAATCCGCGACGATATCGCGCGCTCCTTTAACAGGATTCAGACTGCCGCGGATAAACTTGCGGTTATAGACGTTCTTTCGACCTTTGCAGTAGTGGCGAAAAATAATAATTATGTATGCCCCGAAGTTGATTTTTCAAGTGAAATTGTTATAAAAAACGGCAGGCACCCGGTTGTAGAACTGGGGCTTGAGGGCGGGCTTTTTGTCCCGAACGACACAATGCTTGATACAGGCGCCGGCAGGCTCGCTATTATAACCGGCCCGAACATGGCGGGAAAATCGACCTATATGAGGCAGACGGCGATAATTACGGTAATGGCACAAATCGGCTCTTTCGTCCCGGCGAGCGAGGCGCGAATAGGCGTTGTCGATAAGCTGTTTACAAGGGTTGGCGCGTCGGACGACCTCGCGGCGGGGCAGTCGACTTTCATGGTCGAAATGAGCGAAGTGGCGTATATTCTGAAAAATGCCACAAAGCGGTCGCTTCTTATTTTTGATGAAATCGGACGGGGAACTTCGACCTACGACGGGATGAGCATTGCAAAAGCAGTTGTTGAATATGTCACCGACAAGAAAAAACTCGGCGCAAAGTCGATGTTTGCGACACATTATCACGAACTTACCACCCTTGAAAGCGAAATTGACGGGGTGAAAAATTATAATATCGCGGTTAAAAAAAGGGGAGATGAAATCACCTTTCTCCGCAAAATTGTCCGCGGCGGCGCGGACGACAGTTACGGCATAGAGGTCGCGCTTCTTGCGGGAGTTCCCGGGCCGGTTATCGCGCGGGCAAAAGAGATTTTAAGCGACCTTGAAAGCGGTGAAAGAATGCCGGTTAATGCGCCGCGAAGTGACGACGGCGAAATTACTCTCGACAGCTTTTTCGAGAAAGAAATAGTCGAAAAACTCCGCAAAATAAATGTAAATACGCTGACGCCTCTCGAATGTATGCAGAAGCTAAACGAACTTGTGACCGAAGCTGAAAAAATATAGAAAAAGGTAGCAAAATGGCGAAGATAAATCTGTTAAGCGAAGAAGTATCGAATAAAATTGCCGCCGGCGAAGTTGTCGAGCGGCCCGCTTCGGCTGTCAAAGAAATGATTGAAAACAGCATAGACGCGGGCGCGGGCGCGATTACAATCGAGATAAAAAACGGCGGAATAAGTTTTATAAGAGTCACCGATAACGGCGAGGGGATGGACAAAAGCGACGCCGAGCGGTGCTTTTTGCGCCACGCCACAAGTAAACTGAAAACCGAGGAAGACCTCCAGTCTATTGCGACAATGGGCTTTCGCGGTGAAGCGCTTGCCGCGATTGCGGCGGTTTCGAAAATAGAGCTTCTCACAAGAAAAAAAGACAGCGTCGCGGGGACAAGGATAGCAATAGACGGCGGAGAAATAAAGGAAATCGGAGACGCGGGATGCCCGGAGGGCACTACTATTGTCCTTCGCGATATTTTTTATAACGTTCCCGCAAGGCAAAAATTTTTAAAGAAAGATATTACCGAAGCGGCGGCCATTTCGGCTGTTGTCGACCATGCCGCGCTCGGTTCGCCCGAAATTTCTTTTAGATATATAAAAGACGGAAAATCGGTGCTTATAACGCAGGGCGGCGGTCTTTCGGAAGTGGTCAGAGAGATTTTCGGAAGGGAAATTCTTGCCAAAATGGCCGAGGTAAATTACGAAAATAAAGGGATAAAGGTTTCGGGATATGTCAGCTTGCCCGAACATGCGCGGCCAAACAGGGCGCTCCAGTATTTTTTCCTAAACGGAAGATATATCAAGGGCAGGGTGCTGACCTATGCGCTTGAAGAAGCACTTAAAAACAGCATTATGGTAGAGAAATATCCGCTTTGCGTGCTAAACATCGAAATCATCCCGAGCGCGGTGGATATCAACGTTCACCCCGCCAAAACAGAGGCGAAATTCAGCGATGAAAAAGCGGTTTACGATGCAGTATACTTCGCGGTGAAAAACGCGCTTTTCGGAACCGAACGGCGTCCGGAATTCACCGTTTCAAAAAATAAATTCACGATTCCGAAATCCGAGATACCGTCTTTTGAAGCAAAACAGGTTTATATGAACATGGTTTCGGGCGCAGCATCCGAAAAAAACGCGGCACAATCAGCATCTGCGGTACAACCGATGCCTGCGATTCAATCGGCGCCTGCGGAAATTGCTGCCGCGCCTGCGCATACTAAAGACGCCGACGGTTTTTACAGGTCCCATCCTAACGGATACGGTTTTCGGGAGGAATCCACAGCAGCGCCTATTTCCTTTGCGCAGAATGTAGCGGGAGCAAAAGATGGGGCGGCGCAGAATAGTCCGCATATCTCGGCAGAATCACCGACAGAATCACCGGCAGCCGCGCCGCAAAGCGCATCGGCAGAATCACCGCTAACCGTGCCAGCCGGCGCGCCTCCGATTGTCACAGAGGAAGGCTATGCAGAAGCGCTCGCGCTCTCTGAAGAAGCGGCAAACGCAGGAAAGGCGGAAAATTTAGCTTCGAACCGGGAAAACAGCGAAGAGATAAGTTTCCGATATGTCGGGGAACTCTTTAATCTTTATATTTTGGTGGAACTCGAAAGCGAGGTTCTGCTTATTGACAAGCACGCGGCACAGGAGCGCATAAGGTTTGAAAAGCTGAAAAAAACCGAAAGACAGTTCGCTTGCCAATCCCTGCTAAATCCTGCGGTAATCGCGCTTTCAAAAGAAGAACACGCGGTTGCGCTTGATAACCTCGAAACACTCGAGGAGCTCGGCTTTATGCTTGAAGATTTCGGCACGGGCAAGGTGATTATGAGAACAGTTCCGATGGATATAGCACCTGAAAAAGGGGAAGAAACGCTGATAGAAATTTGCGGCTTGATTGCAAAAAACAAAAGAGAAATTACCCCCGCGCTATACGACGACATATATCACAGCATCGCTTGCAAAGCGTCGGTCAAAGGGGGCAATGACACCCCTAAAGAAGACCTCGAATCGCTGGCAAGGCAGATTTTGAAAATGCCGGACATCAGGTATTGCCCGCACGGCAGACCTGTTGCCATGGTACTCAAGAAAACCGAAATTGATAAAGAATTTAAGAGGATTTAAGGCAAGTGGAGAATGTATCGAAAATTCCGCTGATTGTTATAACCGGGCCGACGGCGACAGGGAAGACCGCGCTGTCGATTGCCCTCTGCAAAGCCTTCGGCGGCGAGGTCGTCGGGGCGGACAGTATGCAAATCTATAAGGGGATGACTATCGGAACGGCGGCGCCTACTCAGGAAGAAATGCAAGGGGTGCCGCATCACCTTATCGGATTTCTTTCGCCGAATATGAACTTCAGCGTCGCCGATTACGTTTTAAAAGCGAAAGAGGTTATAAAAGAAATAAATTCCCGGGGAAAACTGCCTTTTTTGGTCGGCGGAACGGGGCTTTATATCCGAAGTTTGCTTCAGGGAATAAAATTTGAAGAAAACAGCGACAGGGAATTAAGAGAAGAAATACAAAAAAGATTCGAAGCAAATCCCGAAAAAACATATGAAGAACTTCAAAAAATCGATTTTGAAGCGGCGGAAAAAATTCATAAAAACGATGAAAAAAGAGTGGTCCGCGCGCTTGAAATTTTTTATAAAACAGGAATAACCAAAACGGAGTTTGATAAAAAAAGCAAACGCGATTCAGAGTTTTCGGCAAAAATAATTGCGCTCTCATATAAAAACCGCTCGACGTTATATGACAAAATAGACCTTCGCGTTGACAATATAATTAATGCAGGGCTTGAAGATGAAATCGGCAGGCTTTTATGCGAGGGTGTTGACAGGGAATCTACGGCGATGCAGGCGATAGGATATAAAGAGATTTTAAACGAGCCGGACCGTAAAACGGGTATCGAAAAAATCAAGCAGGCATCAAGAAGGTATGCAAAGCGGCAGCTTACATTCCTTCGGACAGAAAGCGATGTAAACTGGCTTTTTGTGGACGAGCTTTCACCCTCAGAGCTTTTAGAAGAAGCAAGGAAAATAATTGAGAGGTGAAGTAAATGCAAAGGCCGAATTTGCAGGATGTCCTGCTTAACAACGCGAGAATCGACCATGTTCCGGTAACGATTTTTTTGGTAAACGGAGTCAAATTACAAGGCACGGTTAAGGGATTTGATAATTTTGTTTTGATGCTTGATGTCGCGGGAATGCAACAAATAATTTACAAACATGCGATTTCGACAGTAATTCCTTCCGCGCTTTTAAAAATGTCGGACGACAGCGAATAAAACAATAAACGGCGCTTAAAGATAAAAAGTCTTTAAAGCGCCGTTATTATTTGTTATAATATATCTTAATATTACATTTTATAAGCGGGAAAGAAATGAAAAAGATTTTTCAAAGAATTTTGATATGGGTGGCGGCCCTGGGGCTGGTCGTATATTTTGCGTTCCAGGGGACGTCGGTTTTCCTGCCCAAAGTCCGGGTGGAGCAAGCTCTTTTGTATACCGCATACGATGATGTGACCGCAACCGGTTATATCGTCCGCGAGGAAGAAATTATAGCAAAGCCGGGCAGCGAGATTTACGATGTCTCGGCCTCGGACGGTATGCGCGTGAAGAAAAACGGAGTTATCGCGACCGTTTACGAAAGCGCGGCACAGGCGGAAGCAAGCGCAAAAATAAAGGATTATAATCAGAGAATCACCGTTCTTGAAGAATCCGAAGTTGTCACCGTTATGGGCAGCAACGAGATTATTAAGCTTGAGCAAAATATTATGGCGGCGGTCTCGCAAATCGCGGCAAGCGGGAAAAGCGGCGACGGTGCTGCGGCGCAAAAAGCAAAAGAAGAACTTACAATCCTGCTCAATCAAAAGAGCGTTATGCTCGGCGAAATAAGCGGATTTGGAGATATTATTAAAGAGCTGAAAACCGAAAGGGACGAGCTGTCGGCGCAAAGCGGCGGCGGAATTTCAAGCGTGAAAACTTCGAAATCCGGTTCTTTCGTCGCTTTTGCCGACGGGTTTGAATCGGTTTTGTCTCCCGGCATTTTGAAAGATCTCAAATGTGAAGGGCTCGATGAAATTATAAAATCCGCTCCGAAAATAAACGGGGATGATATTCTCGGAAAAATCGTCACCGGATTCGGTTGGTATTTTGCGGCGCCGATGAAAAACTCGGGACTTTCGGAGGGCGATCTTGTCAGGCTGCGCTTTCCGTTTGCGCCGGGCGAAACGATACCGGCCGAGGTGGAATATGTCAACGGCGACGGGACGGAGCAACTTGTCGTTTTATTCAGCAATTATGAGCTTCCGGAGCTTAACCTTGTCCGCAATCAAACGGTTCAGATAGTTAAATCGTCAATCAGCGGATTAAAGGTGAGAAAAGCCGCCATGCATGTTATCGACGGGGCAAGCGGCGTTTTTGTAAGAAGCGGCGACGTGCTCAAATGGAAGCCGTGCGACGTGAAATTCGATAAAGACGATTATTACCTGATCCCATATGAAAAAGAAAAGAAAAATGCCTTGATGCTCTATGATTTGGTGGTTTATGAGGGCAGGAATTTATACGACGGAAAGGTTGTATAATATCGATGATTAAAGAGAACATTGCGCGGATAAAAAATGAAATAGGCGAAAATGTCACGCTCCTTGCGGTCAGCAAAACCGTTTCTGTGGATAGAATGCTTGAAGCGGTGGACTGCGGGCAGACGCTGTTCGGCGAAAACTATGTTCAGGAGCTGCTTGAGAAATATGAGAAACTTCATGAAAAAGGGGCAAAGTTTCATTTTATCGGGCACCTTCAAACTAATAAAGTGAAATATATAATTGATAAAGTCGAGCTGATTCAGTCGGTTGACAGCAAGCGGCTGGCGGCGGAAATATCGCGTCAGGCGGAGAAAAAAGGGCTTGTTAGCGACATTCTGATAGAAGTGAATATCGGCAGAGAGAAAAGCAAATCGGGCGTTTTGCCCGAAGATTTCTTTGATTTGTTCGAAAAAATCCGCCTTTTGCCGAACATAAAAATCAAAGGTGTTATGGCGATTCCGCCGTTTGATATTTCGGAAGAGGAACTCGTTTCATGTTTTAAAGAGGTGAAACAACTATATATTGACATTTTGAGCAAAAAAACGCATAATGATGATATATGTATACTATCAATGGGGATGAGCGAGGATTATCTGCCGGCGATAGAAAACGGGGCTAATTTGATTAGAGTAGGCTCGGCTATCTTCGGCGAAAGAATCTATAAAAAATAAGGGCAAAGGAGCGCGAAAATGGGGCTGTTTGATAAGGTTAAGGGCTATTTCGGAAATGTTGAAGACGATTACGACGATGAAAACGAATACCATTCGGTCGTAAGAGAAGAAAAGAGAGAGAAAAAGGACAACAAGGTAGTAAATATCCACACGACAGCTCAGCTTCAGGTCATTCTTGTCAAACCCGAAAGGTTTGATGATGTCGGCGGCATTGCCGATCATCTTAATGACAAAAGAACGGTTGTTTTAAACCTTGAAAATACCAACAAAGAAATTTCAAGAAGGCTTGTCGACTTCCTTTCCGGCGTTGCCTATGCAAACGGCGGTCAGATTAAAAAAGTTGCGAACAGCACGTTTATTATCACGCCGTATAATGTCGATATTTTGGGCGATCTTTTGGACGAGCTCGAAAACAGCGGCGTGTTCTTTTAACTTTGCAAAAAGAAGATAAATTTCTGATAGCAAGGGTGGACGATGCGCTTCGAAAAGACGGCGGGATTTTGCCGTTTCTCGATCCGCGCGAACAGCTTTTGTGCGAGCGTCACCTCGGCGGCGCGGCAACGGCTTTTTTTGACGGCGGATATCCTGACGCGATTCGGAAAAGATTGATTATCGGAAACGAACTCTCGAAGATAAAAGCGGTTTCTTTTTCGCACGCGGGATTTAAAAACCTTAATCACCGGGATTATCTCGGCGCGATAATGTCGCTCGGAATCAAAAGAGAGCTTACCGGAGATATTATTTCGGGAGAAACCGGCGCAACTTTATTTGCCACCGAGGAAGCGGCCGTTTTTATCGCTGAAAATATACGGAAAATAGGAAGCTGCGGCGTAAAAGTCGAAATTCTCGACAGGCTGCCGCAGATAGAAAATCCGCACGAATTCGAGGATTTGCGATTCACGGTGATTTCGCTTAGGCTTGATGTGGTGGTGTCGGCGATTTTTAAAACTTCGAGAAGCCGCGCTGCAGAGGCGATTTCAGAAGGGCTGATTACCCTCGATTTTGAAAAGTGCTTTGACGCTACAAAGCAGGTAAAACAGGGCTCGCAAATATCAATGAGGGGCTTTGGGAAATATTTGATAGAAAACACCGAAAATATCACAAAAAAAGGCAAAATCATTCTTTGCGTTCGAAAATATAAGTAAAAGGGGACTATATATGTTAACAGCGGCTGATTTTAATAGCATAACCTTTCGCAAATCCATGTCGGGATACAATTTCGGCGAGGTTGACAGCTTTCTTGAGGAAGCGGCAAAAAGTTTTGAACAGCTTTCAAAAGAAAATGCCGAGCTTTTGGAAAAACTTGATGTTTTGATTGCGCAGGTTGAGAAATACAGGTCGGACGAAGACCTTCTGAAAAATGCAATTTTGAATTCGCAGAGAACAGGCGATGCTATTGTAAAAAGCGCGCAGGAGAGAGCGGATATTATTATAGCCGACGCGCACAGAAGAATTGAAAAAACAGAGGGCGATATAAGTGCGCAGGCAAAAGCAAAAAAAGCAGAGCTTGAGCATCTTGAGCAAAAAGTTTCGGGCTTTAAAAATCAGCTTCTCGATTTATTTAACAAGCAAATCGGCAGTATAAACGAGTTTCCTTTTTTTGAAGCCGCCGCTCCCGAAGTATTTGAGGATCCCGCAGAGCCGGATGATGCCGACAGAACAATAGTTTTCGATAAGGCTGACGCCGAGCCGGAAAAGCAGGAAGAGCCTGTTGTTTTCCCCTCAAAAGAAGAAGCGGAGGAAGAACCCGCTCCTATCGAGGACGCGACAAGAGAATTTAAGGTCACCATTCCCGAAGAGGAAGAAAAGGTGGATGTCACAAAAGCCATCGAAAATTTCGACACGAAAAAAGAGATATTTTTCGGCGCCGATTATGATATGAATGAAGACGACAAAAAACGCGGGCTTTTCGGCCGAAAAAAATAATTATATAATAATAAAATAGTATTTTTTAGGAGAGGCGGTTTTCGTTAAAACTGCCTCGCCTTTAGTATGGGAGAACAAAATTATGGGCGTAGATTACAATAAAACACTAAATCTTTTGCAGACGGAGTTTCCGATGCGGGCGAATCTTCCGACGAGGGAGCCCGAGTTTCTCGAGAAATGGGAAAAGCAGGACCTTTACCATTCTCTTATGGAGAAAAATGCGGGCAAGCCGAAGTTTATCTTGCACGACGGACCTCCTTATGCAAACGGAGATATGCACATCGGGCACGCGCTTGATAACATTTTAAAAGATTTGGTAATCAGATATAAAAACATGTCCGGGTTTTGCGCTCCTTATATTCCGGGCTGGGATACGCACGGCTTGCCGATAGAACAGCAGGCTATAAAAAAGCTCGGACTCAACAGGCATGAAGTGGATGTCCTTACTTTCAGAGCCGCCTGCCGCGACTTCGCGCTCGGCTGTGTTGAAACGCAAAAAGGCCAGCGCAAACGCCTCGGAGGTATAGGCGACTGGGAAAATCCTTATCTCACCCTGCATAAGGAATTCGAGAGCAAACAGATTGAAGTTTTCGGCGAAATGGCGAATAAAGGCTATATTTATAAGGGACTAAAACCCGTATACTGGTGCCCCGATTGTGAAACCGCGCTTGCCGAAGCGGAGATAGAATATCAAGACGATCCTTGCGATTCTATTTATGTAAAATTCGAGGCGGCGGACGACAAAGGCATGTTCGGCGGCGAAAAAACATATTTCGTTATTTGGACAACAACGACGTGGACACTGCCCGGCAACCTCGCGATATGCCTTAATCCCGACTTTGTCTATAATATCGTAAAAACCGGCGGCGAGAGATATATCATCGCCGAGGAACTCACAAAAAGCGTTATGGAAAACGCGGGAATTACCGATTACGAAATCGTTGAAACGCATAAGGGCGTGCAGTTCGAGGGGATGACCGCGAAACACCCGTTTTTGCAGAGAAACTCGCATATTATTCTCGGGGATCACGTCACTCTCGAAGCCGGAACGGGTTGCGTTCATACCGCGCCTGGCCACGGCGTAGACGACTTTATCGTGTGCCGCAATTATCCCGAAATCGGGATTGTCGTGCCGGTCGACGGAAAAGGAAAAATGACGGCGGAAGCGGGCGAAAAATTCGCGGGACTGCCAACCCATGTCGCAAACAAAGCTATTCTGGAAGAGCTTCGCAGCAGCGGCGCGCTTTTTGCAACCGAGAAAATCGAGCATACCTATCCGCACTGCTGGCGCTGCAAACATCCGATTATCTTCCGCGCCACCGAGCAATGGTTCTGCTCGGTCGGCGATTTCAAGGAAGCCGCCTGCGAAGAAGCACATAAGGTAAAATGGGTTCCCGCATGGGGCGAGGAGCGCATTGTCAAAATGATTGAGGACAGGTCGGACTGGTGCATCAGCCGTCAGCGCGTTTGGGGCGTTCCGATTCCTATTTTCTTCTGCGAAAAATGCGGGAAAGAACATATAACAAAAGAAAGCATAGCGGCGGTTGCCGCGCTTTACAAAAAAGAGGGAAGCGACGCGTGGTATAAATATTCTGCAAAAGAGATTTTGCCGCAGGGAACGGTCTGCGAAAAATGCGGAGCCGACGAATTTACAAAAGAACAGGATATCATGGATGTTTGGTTCGATTCCGGCTCGTCGCATGCGGCGGTTTTGATGACAAGGGAAGACCAGGCATGGCCGGCGGACGTTTATTCCGAGGGCAACGACCAATATAGAGGCTGGTTCCAAAGCTCGCTTCTTACATCGGTCGCGGTATACGGAAAAGCGCCTTACAAAACCGTTTTGACACACGGAATGGTGGTTGACGGAAACGGCGGAAAGATGAGCAAATCGCTCGGCAACGGAATCGATCCGCTCGACGTTATAAAAAACTACGGCGCAGATATTTTGCGCCTTTGGGTAATCGCGTCCGACTATAAAGTTGATATAAGATTTTCAAATGATATTTTAAAACAGCTTTCGGAAGCATACAGAAAAATCCGCAACACCGCAAGATTTATCCTCGGAAATATAAACGATTTCGATCCTAATCGCGACAGCGTGCCGTATTCCGAGCTTCCCGAGATGGATAAATATATCCTCCACAAACTAAACGGCGTTATCGAAAAAGTGCGCGCCGCTTACGAAATCTTCGAATACCACAATATTTTCCACACCGTGCTCGGTTTCTGCGTTGTCGACCTCTCGAACTTCTATCTTGACGTTCTGAAAGACAGGCTTTACGTAGAAGCGGCGCAGTCAAAAGGGCGCCGCGCCGCGCAGACGACGATGTATACTATTTTAGACGCAATAACAAAACTTCTCGCGCCCGCGCTTGCTTATACCGCCGAGGAAATATGGCAGTTTATGCCGCATAAGGACGCGGATGATAAAGAGAGCATTCTTTTTAACGAGATGGCAAGCGTTAACCCAGATTATACCCTTTCGCCCGATACCGAGGCGAAATGGAACAGGATTATGAAAATCCGCGACGATGTCAAAAAAGCGCTCGAAGAGGCAAGGGCAAATAAGGTTATCGGCGCTTCGCTTGA
Source organism: Eubacteriales bacterium (assembly GCA_031549485.1). Lineage (GTDB taxonomy): Bacteria > Bacillota > Clostridia > Oscillospirales > Feifaniaceae > JAVBPR01. The sequence continues at coordinate 122,236 of JAVBPR010000012.1, forward strand.
CGCTAAGGTCACTATTTTCGCACAGGGTGATGAATATGAGTTTCTTTCCACCGCGGGAATCGATCTCGCCGAGAATTTTATCGTCTCCGAAGTCGAGATTGTAAACGGCACGGGTGAGGGTGTAAAGGGCGAAAATTCGGACATCACCGTTTTGGCACAGGCGTCCGAAAAAGAAAAATGCGAACGCTGCTGGAAACACACCGAACTCGGCGCGAATAAAGAACATCAAACGCTCTGCTCGCGCTGTGCGCAGGTGGTAGTGAATGCGTAAGATAGGCTTTGATTATAAAAGGCTTTATTACATCGCGGCGGCCGCTTTGCTCGTCGTTTTGGACTTCTTTTCAAAGGTTTATATAAGCGCGAATTTCAAGGGAGCCGAAAAGGTTTTGATACCTGGAGTTTTGGGAATAACCTATGCGGAAAATACCGGCGTTGCCTTTAGCTTTTTGCAGGGCAAAGCGGCGTTTTTCGTCACGGTCACCATTATTGAAATCCTCGCGATTCTTTGGTTTGTCCTTTTCGGAAAAATGAAAAGCAAACTGTTTTTATCCTCGCTTTGCCTGATTCTTGCGGGCGGTGTGGGCAACCTTATCGACCGGATTTCAAAGGGATACGTTGTCGATTTTATCGAATTTTTATTTGTAAAATTTGCGGTTTTCAACCTTGCCGATGTCTTTATAAATATCGGCGTCGGGTTGCTGCTTATTTTCGTTATTTTTATTTACAAACAAAATGATGCAAAAAAAAGTAGTTAAATTTGATAGGGAAGAGGGCGGCCGCATTGACAGCTTTATTGCTGAGATATGCGGCTTTAGCCGCTCCCGGGCAGCTTCGCTGTGCGATGAGGGGCTTGTTTTAGTTAATGGAAAAACCGCTCGAAAAAGCCTTGCTCTGCTCGGCGGCGAAACTATCGAAATTATGATTCCGGAAGCGGTAGAGCTTGAAACCGCGCCGGAGGAAATCCCGATAGAAATTGTTTACGAGGACGATTTTTTACTTGTCGTGAACAAGCAAAAAGGGATGGTCGTCCATCCGGCGGCTGGCAACTACAGCGGAACTTTGGTAAATGCGCTTTTGCACCACTGCAAAGGAAGCCTTTCGGGCATAAATGGCGTTTTAAGACCGGGAATTGTTCACCGAATAGATAAGGATACAAGCGGGCTTTTGGTTGTGGCGAAAACCGATGCAGCGCACAATTTTCTCGCAAAACAGATAAAGGACCACAGCGTAACAAGGGAATACCGCGCTATTCTTTGCGGCAGGTTAAAAGAGGAAGCGTTTACGGTTGACGCGCCGCTGGGAAGACATAAAACCGACCGCAAAAAACAGGCGGTAACTCCGGGCGGAAGGCGTGCCGTAAGCCATTTTGAGCTTATTGAAAATCTGCCGCAACACGCGTTTGTAAAGGTTCGCCTCGAGACCGGAAGAACGCATCAGATAAGGGTTCACAGCGCATATATCGGACACCCGGTTCTCGGCGATACGGTTTACGGCGCGAAGAAACAAAGCAAGGATTATGGCGGGCAATGCCTTCACGCCGCAAGGCTCGGATTTGTTCATCCAATCAGCGGCGAGTATATGGAATTTGAAAGCGATTTGCCGGAATATTTCAAAAGCGCTTTGACAAAACTTTCGTAATTTGATAAAATAAATAAAACCAAATATGTCGGGGTGTCGCAACAGCGGCTGAGATTAAACCCGTAGACCTGATCCGGATAATGCCGGCGTAGGAAACGAGAACTAATAAAGTTTAAGCATTTCTCTACGGGGAAATGCTTTTTTATTTTCTCCGGCGCAATTTGGTAAATTAAAGGAGGAGAAAATGAAAGAAAAAACAACAAAAATCCTGACCGAAGCGGGCATAATGCTTGCGCTGTCCACGGTGCTCTCGATGCTGCAATTTTTTAAGCTGCCGCAGGGCGGTTCGGTCACAATTCTCGCTATGCTTCCGCTGCTCTTGTTTTCATATCGGCACGAACTTAAGTGGGGAATCCTATGCTGCTTTGCGGCAAGCCTTATTCAGCTGCTTATCGGACTTCAGGACCTTAAAGGCATATCGCTCATGACCGTCATCGGCGCTGTGCTACTTGATTTTATTTTTGCATATACGGTTCTCGGCTTTGCAAGCGTTTTCAAAAAAATGAAATACGGCTTTGTCGTCGCTTCGGCAGCGCTGATATTTGCCAGATTCGTTATTCATTATTTGTCGGGAATCATCCTGTGGCGCGCATTTGCGGAAGGAACCTTGCCGGAGCTTTATTCGCTGATTTACAATGGCTCCTATATGGGTATCGAACTTCTAACACACTGCGTTGCGGCGTTTATTTTCACCAAAATCCCGGTTGCGTCAAAGTTTCTCAATAATTGACATTTAGCCTTCTTTTAAGTAGAATAGTATAACTATGAAATACTTAAAAGGAGGCTATTTTTTTGGACGCAACTTTAAAAACAAAACTTACAAATGCGGCCGCCGACATCAGAATCGGAGCTGTCACCTGCGTATACAGCGCGCAGTCCGGACACCCGGGAGGTTCGCTTTCGATTGCGGATGTTTTGGCCTATTTATATTTTAACGAAATGAATATCGATACAAATCAGCCGGATAAAAAAGACAGGGACAGATTTGTTCTTTCGAAAGGGCATACGTCACCGGCGCTTTATTCCGCGCTTGCTTACAGAGGCTTTTTCGATGTCGAAATGCTGAAAACTTTCAGAAGAAGCGACAGCGTTTTGCAGGGACACCCTGAGATGAAAAAAATTCCGGGCGTCGATATGACGACCGGCTCGCTCGGGCTCGGAATATCGGCGGCATGCGGAATGGCTGTCGCGGCAAAAATTTACGGCGACAGCTACAGAGTATACGCCGCCGTCGGCGACGGGGAACTCGGGGAAGGCCAGGTTTGGGAGGCTTCGATGTTCGCGGCGCATTATAAACTCGATAATCTTACTCTTTTTGTCGACCTAAACGGACTGCAAATAGACGGCAAAGTTACAGATGTTATGAATTCAAATCCGGTCGACAAAAAATTCGAGGCGTTCGGCTGGAATGTAATAACGATAAACGGGCATGATTTCGATGAAATCGCGGGTGCTGTGGAAGAAGCGAAAAAAACAAAAGGCAAGCCGACGGCGATACTTTGCAAAACGCTTAAAGGCAAAGGGGTTTCATATATGGAAGGCGACTATAAATGGCACGGCGCCGCTCCGAATGCAGAACAGTATGAACAGGCGATTAAAGAATTGGAGGGCGCAAAAATATGAAAGCAACAAGAGCGGCCTTTGGAGAAGCTATTGCACAGCTCGGCGAGAAATATGATTTTGTCGTGATGGACGCCGACCTTACAAAATCCACAAGAACAGATATATTTAAAGAAAAATTCCCCGAAAGGCATATTAACTGCGGCATTGCGGAGGCGAATATGATTTCGGTTGCCGCAGGAATTGCGTCGACAGGCAGACCGGTTTTCGCCGCGAGCTTTGCGATGTTTAGCGTCGGCAGAGCTTTTGAGCCGATAAGAAATTCGGTAGGATATCCGCATCTTAATGTCAAAATCGTCGGCTCGCACGTCGGGATTTCGGTCGGGGAAGACGGCGCAACCCATCAGTGTAACGAGGATATCGCCCTTATGCGCGCGATTCCGGAAATGATGATTTTCAGCCCCTGCGATGAAATCGAAACCAAAGAGTGCGTAAAAGCGGCGCTTCTTCATAACGGACCTTGCTACATTCGCACAGGCCGAAATCCGGTTCCGGCGCTTTGCGAAAGAACCGAGATAGATTTTAAGCCGGGCAAGGGAATTGTCGTCAGAGAGGGCAAGGACGCGGTGATTATCGCCACCGGTTATATGGTTTTCGGCGCTATCGAGGCGGCGGAAATGCTCGAAAAAGAGGGTATGGATGTCGCGGTTATTGATATTCATACGATAAAACCGCTTGACGAAAAGCTCGTCTGCGATTATGCGAAAAAAACCGGCGCGGTTGTTACGGCAGAGGAGCATAATATAATGGGCGGGCTCGGAAGTGCGGTTTGCGAAGCCCTTTGCAAAAGCGGTGTTGCGGCAAAAACCGAGCTTGTCGGAATGCCCGATTGTTACGGCAAAAGCGGAAAATACCTTGAGCTTTTTAAAGATTTTAAGATGACCGCGCAAGATATTGCAAACGCGGTAAAAAGAGCTGCCGGACGTTAATTTAGATTAATAAAATATTTATATAAAAAATTAGGAGATTTATTTATGAAAAAACTTTTGGCAATAATTCTTGCCGCGCTTATGTGCGCGTCGCTCGCCGCATGCGGCGAAGGCGCTACCCCGCAATCCGACGCAACCAACGCGGAAGCATATGGAATTATGCAGGCAGCCCAGCAACTCATGGAAACTGCCGGCTCGTATTCGATGGATATGGACATGGTTATGAACATGGAAGTTGCCGGTCAAAAAGTTGATGTAACTGTTGACGGCGACATGAACATGGTCACAAGCAGCCCGACCGAAATTGAATTCTTGATGAATATGAAAACTGCCGCTGCGGGACAGGAAATGACAGTCGTAATTTACTTTAAAGACGGCTTTGCATATATGGATACATCGGGACAGAAAATGAAAATTGCGATGGATCTCGAAACAGCGATGAAATCCGCGTCGCAGTATCAGGTAAAATTTGACGAGAGCGCGATAAAAACTTCGAGTATAAAAGAAACAGCGGACGGCAAAGAACTTAATTTTGAAATTTCGGGCGACGCGTTGCAGAGCATGCTCGGAGATTCGATTTCTTCTATACAGAGCATGGCCGGCGGCGACGCGCAGATAACTTCGGATAAGCTGACTTATAAAATGCTTGTCGATAAAGACGGCGCGCCGAAAAGCATAACCGTTTATGCAGATATGAGTTTTTCAATGGCGGGAGAAACGGTTAAAGCAACTATAGATATGGAACTTGAAGTTACTGCAATCGGCGGGGTTGCTATCGAAGCGCCTGCTGACCTCGGCAGCTATGTAGAAACAACGGTTTAGCCTGTAATAAAAAGACCTTTCCGGAGTTTCCGGAAAGGCCTTTTTTTATTTTCGCTTGCCGTAGCCCATCTCGCGAAGAAGATCGGCAAGGCGGTGAAGCCGCTCGGAGAGCATTTCGTCATCTTTTGCGAGAGCGTCGTTTAGAAGCTGAATATCGGTTTTTATCATTTCGTTGTCGGTGCAAATTTTAAGCGTCATGGCGTCTCCCTGGAGCCCTATGCGACCGATATCGGGATTTGCCTCGTCAAAAAGACCGGGAATCCTGTATGCTTCCTTAAAATATTCCTTGCTTTTGCAAATAAGCATAGCAAGGTCGAGAACACGGTGCAGCGGAAGCTCCTCCGATTGCCGTGACCATTTTTCGCCGGTATACCGCCAGACTTTTGCGGAGGCTTCTACTTTGCCGCGGTCGTTCCACTGTGCGAGCCCGAGCGAAAGCCCTTTCGCGTCTGAGTCATATGCATACCGGCCGTCGATATTTTCGTAGTCCTCGGCGACAATTACCGGCTTGTGCTTAAGCGTAACGGGTATTTTCATCTTCTTATAAAACCTCCTTAGAGTTTTCGGTTTTCGTAAGCCAAAGAGAAAGGAGAACCGAAAGCTCATTTTCGCAGTCCTCTTTACTCTCATTTTCGCGTTGCTCCAAAATATCGGCAATTTCAAAAGAAAAACTGTCTTTTCCGAAATCGTTCCAGTCTTTTTGAATCTCGGCGTTTCGGCTGCCGCGGTACATGTTTGAGGAAAGCCTCGCGATTAAGCTGTTTTCAGCAACCGAAATATCTGACGCCGCCTTGAAATAAATATTTTTGCTTTTGCTACACTTGATTTTTAAGATGCCCATTTGGGTTTTCCTGGATTTGTATTCGTTTATTAAAGCCTTCTTTTTTTCGATGTCCATTGTCTTCTCCGTATTTAGTAAATTAGTAATTTACTAAATTGTAACACGGCGATGCGCGGAAGTCAAATATGATAAACCCGATACAGATAATTAGTTTTGACTGGTAAACGAATAATTGATATATTGTAATTAATATAAAGATTATTTTTTCGCGAAAATTTTGGCGGCTCGTAACTATATGAAAATTATTGTACCGCAGGAGGAAAAATGAAAAATAAAAAATTCAAAAGGCTAGCAGCGTTTTTGCTGGCTATGATATTTGTTTTTGGTATTGTCGGGATAAGCTCCGCGGCGGAAGAAGATCCCGCGACAGATCCGGCCTATGCTTTTCGAATTCCGTTTTCTTACGGCGGCAAATATCTTGTCGATTATGTTTCGCTTGCGGATCATCTGAATTATTTGGGGCTTGTCGGAGGATACGGGGACGGCGACTTTGGTTTTAACAATTCTTTGACGAGAGCGGAGGCGATCGTGCTTGTCGCCGCATGCACGGCGGGCAGAAAAAATGTTCTCGATATGAAAACTGAAACTACGTTTAATGATGTTCCGGAATGGGCGAAGTATTACATCGGCTGGGCGCAAAAAAACAATATCACACTCGGCATCGGCGATAATAAATTCGGCTCAAATAATCCTATAAACGGCAACGAGTTCATGACCTTTATGCTAAGGGCGCTGGGATATAATTCGGCAACGGATTTTATTTACAGCCAGGCGCTTAATTACGCGAAAAGCCTTGATGTGTTGAGCGGAGGCGAATTTGACCAAATAAATAACGATTCGATATTTTATCGCAAATATTCGTTTTTGATTTTGGACCGTGTGCTTCGAAGTGAAATTAAAGATACCGATACGCTGCTGCTTGATAAGCTTATAGATTTGGGAGTGGTCGATAAAAACAGGGTTTACGGCGAAATGATAATAATAGGTGAAACAAAGCCCGAACAAAAAAGAGCGATAAAAAACGGATATTCTGAAAAAGTGTTTCAAGATTGCGCAGCTTTGATTACTTCTCGCAGAGACGCGGGATTTATAGTAAATGATGATTTTATGAATAGAGCGAAAGATTGCACCTATAGATATTTAAAAGAAAAAGGTGTTTTCGATTGCGCCCGTTCGCTTAAGCAAATTTTGGCGCACCTGTCTTGCTCGTTTATGGAACAGCCGACAGCCGGTCTTGCGCGCGGCGCCGACTTGACATTTCAACCGACCGCTAATTCGAATGTTACCTTTTCGCATGAATTTGCACATGCCTTAAGCCTTGACTTTGATTCAAAACCTTTCGAAGAAAGCGGAGCCGACTTTTTCGGATATTTGTATTCAAATTATTCGAATAACGGATATCCCTACGCCGGGTATATTACATATATAATTTTAGCCGAAATTCTCGGCATAGAAGATATGAACAAAGAGCTTCTGTCGCAAAGCGATATAGAATATCTGCTTTTTAAAGCTGCGAAAAAAAGCGGGTATAATCTTGATGTTGCCGAGTTCCACAAGGCATATATGAGATATTTCAGTTTAGATCGCGAGGATTATGAACTGGCAAAAATATCTCCTGATTTAGCTTATGTCAAAGCCGAGCTTTTTAATTTGGGAAAAAGCTATCTTATCGGTAAAATAAGCGCCGGCGAATTCGATAAAGCTACTTATCAAAAGGCGATGGACAATCTTTTCGTGATGGGGCAATACCTTCTTCATCCTAATTACGAAAAGTATTACAGCGATGCTTTTTTAGATAGCAATGTACCGATTGTTTATTTTGAAAATCAGGAATTTCAGGACCTTGCGAAGGAGTTTATATCAGCGCTTTCCGCAAGAAAAAATTGTTCAAAAGAAATTCTGGCGGCATACTACGAAGAAAACAAAGCGACCCGCTTTTGCCGAAAATATACCGGAAGAGATGAAGGCAAAATTTGCTCTAAAGTGCTTGCATTTGGCGTAAAAAACAGAGGCGAGTTTTATTATTTCGAGACCGAAGAGGAAGCGAAGGCATATAATGAAAAATACGGCGGCGATATACTGCCGTTTACTTATTACGGCTACATTCCGAAAACATATAAATAAAGAAACCCGCAAGAAACAAGCCGTTTCTTGCGGGTTTTTTTATAAACACAATACAGTTTTGTTTTCTATATCTCCGCCGGATGGTCGCAATACATGCAAATCAGTGAGGACGGATCGCTTTCCGGCCTTTTGAAAAGCTCGGGCAGATTTTTTTCGTGATTTGTGATACATCTCGGGTTTTTGCAGTGCACATCCGCAACATTTGAATTTACGCTCTCGGCTTTTCCGCGCGGCAGCGCGGCTAGGGTATTAAGTAGCCCCATTCGCGTAAACATGCCGTATCGCGCCTGGGTAAAATAAAGCGCGCGGGGGTCGCTGTCAACATCCTCGGAAATTTCATCCACGCGTGGTAGTGGGTGGAGCACAATCATGTTTTGCTTTGCCGCCTTCATTTTTTCGCCGGTCAAAACATATTTACCCGCCTGTTTTTTATATTCCTCGGCCGAAGAAAAACGCTCTTTTTGTATTCGCGTCATATACAAAACATCGAGATTTCCGATGTTTTCCTCAAGCGAGTCGGCTTCGGTGTAAGCGCATCCGCAAAAGTCGAGGTGGTCTTTTATATAATCCGGAATGCGAAGCTCCGGCGTTGAAATAAGGCAAAATGAATTATTTTCAAATCTTGAAAGCGCTTTGATAAGCGAGTGAACGGTACGCCCGTTTTTAAGGTCTCCGCAAAGCCCGACGGTAAGACCGCTTGTCCGCCCGAAAGTTTTTCTTATCGTGACAAGGTCGGTAAGCGTTTGGGTGGGGTGAAGATGGCCGCCGTCGCCCGCATTGATAACGGGAACTTCGGAAAAAAGCGAAGCGGCAAAAGCGGCGCCTTCAAGGGGGTGCCGCATAACAATCATATCGGCGTATCCCGAGAGCATGCGGACGGTGTCTTTCAGCGATTCGCCTTTTGCAACCGATGAATTTCCCGGATCGGAAAAACCGATATAAGTACCGCCGAGGCGAAGCATGGCGGTCTGGAAAGAAAAGAGGGTGCGGGTGCTCGGCTCATAAAAAGGGGTGGCCAGCACCCTGCCGGAAAGACAGTTTGCATAAGCCACCGGATTATCGATAATTTTTTCAATTTGAAGATAAAGGTTTTCCCAATCGGAAAGAGGCATTTCGTTAAAATCAATAAGATTATTAAACAAAACTTTCACCCGCTTTCCGTTATTTTAATAATTTTAACAAAAAAAGCCGCCCTTTTCAAGAGCGGCTTTAAAATTTATAGGCTGTATAGAAGATCGCCGTATGACGGGACCGGCCAATATTCTTTTGCGACCATCGGCTCGGCGCTGTCGACCGCGCTTCGAAGCGTTTCCATAATAGGAAGAAGTATATCGCGGTAATAAAGCGCCGCTTTGGAGGGGTCGGCGGGAAGCTCCGCTTTTTTTGAAATCAAAAGCGAAAGGCTACTGTGGATTTTATCGGTAATCCCTGACAGTGTTTCGAGAAGATCGGTTTCGCTGCCGGTGCTGACCCTTGCCCCGCTTTCTTTCATCGAAACAATGCTCTCGGAAAGAAAACGCAAATACCTTATGCAGCAGGGCAGGTAATATTTATAAGCCATATCTATCATCGCCATTATTTCGATATTGATGATTTTATTATAGTTTTCGGTCAGAATTATCGCGCGCGACTCCACCTCGGCTTTTGTCAAAATGCCGTGCTTTGCCATGAGATTGATATTTTTTTCGGTTGTAAAAGCCCCCACGGCGTCAACGGTGGTGCGAAGATTCGGCAGACCTCTTTTTTCTGCTTCCGCAAGCCACTCTTCGGCATAGTTATTGCCGTTATAGATGATTTTTTTATGCTTGCGCATGGTGTCGATAACAATTTGCTTGACTTCGGCGTTCTTGTCTTCGGCGCTCTCGAGGCGATTTGCGAATTTTTGCAAAGAGTCCGCGACAATCGTGTTGAGAATATAGTTGCAGGTAGAGACCGAATCGGCGGAGCCGAGCATGCGGAATTCGAATTTGTTTCCGGTGAAAGCAAAGGGGGAAGTCCTGTTGCGGTCGCTGCTGTCCGCCGGAAGTTTCGGCAGGGTTGAAACGCCGATTTCGATTTGACCGCCGAGCTTTTTCGCCGCGCGTTTGCCGTTTGCGATAGCTTCCAAAACGGCGGTTAGCTGGTCTCCCAAAAAGACCGAAACGATAGCGGGCGGAGCTTCGCAAGCGCCGAGGCGGTGGTCGTTACCGGCGGTTGCTATGCTTGCGCGGAGCAGGTCGGGATATTTATCGACCGCGCGGATAACGGCGCACAAAAAGGTTATAAACTGCGCGTTGTTTTGCGGCGTGCTGCCCGGCTCGAAGAGGTTCTGCCCGTCGTCGGTCGAAAGCGACCAGTTGTTGTGTTTGCCGCTTCCGTTTACGCCTTTAAAAGGCTTTTCGTGAAGCAGGCAGATGAGCCCGTGGCGAAGCGCGATTTTTTTAAGCATTTCCATAATGAGCTGGTTGTGGTCGGAGGCGATATTGACCGAGGTATAAATCATCGCAAGCTCGTGCTGCGCCGGCGCCGCTTCGTTATGCTCGGTTTTGGCGGAAATCCCGAGTTTCCAAAGCTCGATATCGACCTCGCGCATGAAATCCCTGATCCGCTCTTTTATATTTCCGTAATAATGGTCGTCAAGCTCTTGACCTTTCGGCGGCATCGCGCCAAAAAGAGTCCTGCCGGTAAACTGCAAATCTTTACGGACATCATAAAACTTTTTGTCGATCAAAAAATATTCCTGTTCCGGCCCAGCGTTGACTACAATCCCTTTTATGGAGGTGTTGCCGAAAACGCGGAGAATGCGGAGCGTCTCTCTCGAAATTAGCTCCATAGAGCGCAGGAGAGGGGTTTTTTTGTCAAGCGCCTCGCCGGTATACGAGCAGAAAATGGTGGGAATATAAAGGGTGTTATCTTTTACAAAAGCGGGAGAGGTGCAGTCCCAGGCAGTGTATCCGCGCGCCTCGAAGGTGCTACGAAGCCCGCCGGACGGGAATGAGGACGCGTCACCCTCGCCCTTGATAAGTTCTTTTCCCGAAAATTCCATGATGATGCGGCCGTCGCCGGTGGGGGAGATGAAAGAATCGTGCTTTTCGGCGGAATTGCCGGTCAGCGGCTGAAACCAGTGCGTATAATGGGTAGCGCCTTTTTCGATTGCCCAGTCTTTCATGGTGTTTGCGACGACTTCGGAAATTTTCGCGTTTAGCTCCTCGCCGTAGACGATAGTCCTGCGCAAAGAACTGTAAGCGTCTTTGGGAAGACGTTCGCGCATAACTTTGTCGTCAAAAACCATGCTCCCATAGACGTCGTAGATAGAAAAAATGTCGTGATTTACCATAATTGCCTCATATTCTTGTTGTTTTTCTATATTTTATACCTTTTTCAGAAAAAATCAAGCGAATTTTTTATAGTTTTGGCAAAATTAATTTAAAAAATAAAAAATATCCTGCAATTTTGTAAAAATTGCAGGATATTTATGTAAAATCCTAAAAATTATACGACAGAAAACGCGTTAAACGCTCCGTCAACTGGAATAACAACGCCGTTTACAAATTTTGCGCCATCCGAAAGGAGGAACAAAATAGCTCCGCAGAGCTCTTCAGGCTCGCCATAGCGCTTCATCGGAGTGTGATCAAGCACACGCTGTCCGCGCGCGGTAGGTTTTCCGGTTTCTTTGTCGGTCATCAAATAGCGGTTCTGGTTGGTAAGCAAAAATCCGGGAGCGATGGCGTTAACCCTAATATCGGTGGAATATTCGAGATTAAAATGGCAGGCAAGCCACTCGGTGATATTGCTTACGGCAGCTTTTGCCGCGCTGTATGCGATAGTTCTGGTGAGCGGATGGTATGCGCTCATCGAGCTTATATTAATGATATTTCCGCTTTTTTTGTCGCAAATCGTCTTTCCGAAAACCTGTGTCGGCAAAATTGTCGCGATAAGGTTTAGGTCAAAAACTTTCCTGAAACCGTCAACGGTAAGGTCGAAAAAACTTTTTTCATCGCTTGTCGTCGCATCTGGATGATTTCCGCCCGCACCGTTTATAAGAATATCGATAGTGCCGAATTTTGCAAGAATTTTTTCGCGGCAAGCTTCAAGGCTTTCTTTTTCAAGGCAGTTTGCGCCAAAGCCCTCGGCGGCGCCGCCCGCAGCTTTGATTTTGTTTGCTACTTCGACAGCCGCCTCTTCGCGCAGGTCGACAACGGCGACTTTAACGCCTTCTTTTGCGAGAAATTCTGATATCGTAGAGCAAATAACTCCGCCGCCGCCGGTGACAACGGCGACTTTTCCGCCAAGTTCGTTATACATGTATATTCCTCCGATAGCTTTTTTTTAATTATAATATTAATTTCATATATTGTAAACTTATCTTGCGGATTATATAATTGTAAATTATAAAGCAAAAGGAGAAGCCGATGATTAATCTTTTTGGGAACAAACTAACTAAGAAAGAACTTTTTGAAAGAATCGGGAATTTATCGCAGATTGCGGGCGTTCGCAAGAGCGTTTTGAAAGACGGAAAAGAAGACGGCGTGGAGATGATTGAGGTTCGCACCGGCGCGGGACTTAACTATAAAATCCTGCCGGGCCGCTGCCTTGATATCGCTTGGGCGGATTTCGAAGGGGTGCCGGTTTCGTTTATAAGCAAATCCGGCGTCGCCTGCGCAAACTACTGGGAGCCGACGAGAGAGCCGTGGGGAGATATGTTTTACGGCGGGCTTATGACAACCTGCGGACTGACCTGCGTCGGCGCGCCTAATATATATAATGGAAGAAGGCTTCCTCAGCACGGCGAGATTGCGACAATCCCGGCGACAAATGTCGGAACTTTCGAAGACTGGGACGGCGATAGCATGAAAATGGGTGCCCGCGGTGTCGTCCGCCAAAGTTATTTTAATCACGAAAATCTCGAGCTGACCAGAGAAATAAGCTCGAAACTCGGCGAGAATACGATAATTATTAAAGACACGGTCGAGAATATCGGATGCGAAAAACAGCCGCTTATGATTCTTTATCACTTTAATTTCGGCTATCCCTTTGTTTCGCCCGATGCCGAAACTATTGTAAACAGCGCAAAAACCGTTCCGACCTGCGATGCCGATCCGAAAGCGGTTGACCTTTATTCAAAGTTTTTTGAGCCGGGGCAGGATCCGGTGGGCGACCGCTGCGTTCATCACACGGTTATCCCGGATGGCGACGGCATTTCAAGGGGCGTTTTGCAGAACAAAAAGCTCGGCATAAAAGCCACGGTGGAATTTAAAAACGAGCAGCTAAAAGCGCTTTGCAACTGGACAAGGCTCTTAAAAGGCGATTACGTCACCGCGCTTGAGCCGACCAACAATTTCGGAAAAGGCACCGGTCCGGAGGAGCAAAACGGGACGCTTGAATATATCGAGCCTGGAGAAAAGAGGCAGTTCGAAGTCCGTCTTGTTTTCGAGAGATTATAACTAAAAAATAAAAACCGTCCCGCATTTGCGGGACGGTTTTGTTTTATAAAATTATTTAATAACAACCGGGTTAAGGCCGATTTGCTTTGCATAGGCAACAAGGCTTTCAACGCTTGCGTCGTAGATAAATCCGCCGTGGTGAGTACCGCCCGCCTCGCTGTATTTTTTGAGAAAATCATTTATCGGCATCTCGGGTTTAAACCAACCCTCGATGGTCGCTTTCATCTTATCGCTGCCGCCTTTGTCGACCATTTCGATAGGGAAGAGGATAAAATCGAATCCGTCTTGGCTCGGCGAAACGTTGAAATAAACCGCTTTGCCCGCCTTGAACCTGCCCCATGAAAACACAGGATAACCGGCGTCGGTATATTCAAATTTCATTTTGGAAATTACCGGTTTTTCGGCGCAGAGAGCGGTGTTCATCTCGCCCATATGAGAGAGGAAAACAAGGTCGTCGTTCCATGACGGGCAGAACATCTCGGCGAAGGTAGTTCCCTCGAAAGCCGAGAGCAGCGAGCCGACGATAGCGGCGGTGAGAACATCGCCCTCTCCGGCATAGCCGAGGCCGCGAGCCATTCCCTTGCAGGCCTCCATGAAGGTCATGCGCGGAATGCCGCTATCTTTTGTTATAGCAAGAAAGTTTACCGTAAAAGCGGAAAGCCCGGTTTTTTCAGCCCATTTGCGGAGCATGAGGTTTGCCTTGGTGCTTTCGATGTAATCGTTATCTATTTCGGTTTCGATAATATAATTTTGCTTGTCGCTTTCGATTTCGGCGTCAATCTCTTCTTTTGTAATCGCGGAAATTATCGCCGGAGCATCATTTTTCAGGTCGAATTCAACAAGCTCAACACCGAAATCCGAGAGGAGTTTTTCGCTTGTGATGCGGAAGTCGCCCATGCCGTCAAACGGCTCGCCGACGATGCCGACTTTAGAGCCTTTCAAAGCCTTTGCCGCCGACAAAGCGCGGCATACATCGCCGACGCGCGAAACGACGTCGCTGTGGTCAAGATGCCCGGCTTCCACAAAATATGTTTTGCCGTATTTGCGGAGAAGGCAGGTCATATCCTGTACGCCGTGAATGCCGTGGTTTGCCATAAGATTCGCGACGTCGTATTCCTCGGCGTAGTTATAGCAAACGGTGGAATCGAGCACGACGATGGGCGCTTTCGCAAGAAGAAGCGCTTCGATGCTTTCAAGCGACGGCGAATAGGCGAGATGAAGAGTCACAATAGCGTCAACATTTTCGCTGTTAAACATATCGACAGCGGCTTTGAACTCGCTTGCGACACAACAGATAGGAGCTTTGACAAGGTCAAAACCCTCGTCCTCCATCATTGTCTGGGCTTTGATAAGATACGGAGTGAGGTCATTTCTCGTCTCGGGAACAACCTCGTCGTAAAGTTTTACATATAGCGGCAAAAAGCCGATTTTGATTTTTTTCATATTTTCCTCCTTATTTATTTTATTCCGAATATTTGTGAGCTTGTTTTATAGAATATTTTTTCAACGTCTTCTTTGGAAAGGCCGAGCTCTTTGCAAGCTTTTTTGCAGGAGAGAATTTCTTCGTATAGGAAGAATGAAATTTCTTCCGCTTCGGGGCCGACAACTTCGCGCATGTGCGGATCGGAAGAAACATCGCCGAGCGAACCTTTTTCGATAACATTTATATAAAAGCCGTTTTCGACAACCCTTTTGGCTTTCATTCTGAAAATCGGGAGATCGGAGCCGAAGATGAAGCGGTCGGTTCCAAAATATTTCATTACCTGCTCCATGACATATGCGTTTGTGTTTGCGGTGAAATCCCAGATTGTAGTTTTGCTGTTTTTCATAATATCAAGGGTGTTTCCGAGGTCTTCGTCTGCGTATGCGCGCCCGAGATGGGCGATAAGGAGCTTAACGTTGGGATATTTCTCTTCAATTTCAAGCATCTGCATATAATTTACAGGATCTTTAAGCCGTCCGCTTCGCGGAATGTGAAGCATAACGGCGAGGCCGTGTTTGTCGCAAACTTTCAAATGCTCGTGCGTAAGAAAATCAAAAACACGGATTTCAGAGGTCGGAATATAGGAAGGTGCAAATTCGAGATAAACTTTTATTCCGCTAAAACCGCCGCTTAAAACCGCTTTTTCAAGCTCCTCGGGGCTCTCGGAAGGATGCGCGAAATAAAGCGCGCCAAAACCGCGCTTTTTCGCCTCGTCCCGGACGTAGTCGTTGTTGACCTTGAGGTCGACGGCGACATTCGCAAAGCCGAACATGACGGGAACGACCTCGTTTTCAGGGAACATCAGGTTATAGCTTTCAACAAGGTCCTCGACCGGGTTGTGGCTTGCGACCATGTTGGGCCACGCGCAGGAGCGGGCCGCTTCGTCGACGCCGGTGACAAACTCGGAACGCCAAACGTGCGTGTGCGCGTCTATAAACCGCTTCGGAAGAAAATCTTTTAATTCTTCGCGGTAAATTCTGCGGTCGACATCGGTAACATTAAGCAAACTCATTATTTAAAACGCCTTTCCGTTATATATTTTCTCGATAAGGGGAATCATTCCGGAATATCTTTCGAATTTTTCAAGATAGAATTCATGCTCAGCGGCGGCGGGGGCGGGGATTTCAACGAATTCACCGGTGTTTGCGACAGCTTCGTTTACCGAAGAAAATACCCCGGCGGCGGTACCGGCGATAGCGGCCGCGCCGATACAGGCGATATTAGCCTCTTTAAATCTTGTTATCGGAAGCCCGGTGACAGCTGAGATGACGTTGGTCCAAAGCGGGCTTTTGGAAGCGCCGCCAACAAGGCGGAGAGCCTTTGCGGGAGAACCTATTGCAGCGTAGCCGTCGAGAATAAGTTTTGCCTCAAAAGCAATGCCCTCCATAATCGCGAGAGCTTCATCGTAAAAATCATGTTCAAGCGAAAGGCCGATAAAGGAAGCCTTGCTTTTCGCGTTCCAGCGCGGAAATGCGCTTCCGTTCCAGTGAGGGAAGAAAAACAGGTTTTTGCATTTATCCCTCCTGGACGCCGCTTCGATATCGATTTCGGCGAAGCTGTCGGGGCGAAGATGCCCGTTGTCGATTTTCTGCGCAGAAAAATGCTTGCGAAGCCATTCGAGGCTAACGCCCGCGCCCGGCACGGTGCAAAGAACGCCGTAAAGCCCGGGGACGGTATGATTGCCGACGCCGACCATGCTTTTGTCGTCAAAGGTGAGTTTGTCAGAAATTCCGAGCGGAGCCCAAGCCGTTCCGGTGGATAGTAGAACATCGCCGGGATTTACGGCGCCGGCGCCGGTAGCGGCGGCATATTGATCGTGCGCGCCCGAAACAACAATAGTTTTGGTTGTAAGCCCGAGCTGTTCGGCGGCGTCATGCGTGAGATTGCCGATTATTTCGCCGGTCGGCACGATGTCGGGCAGAAGCCCGCGCGGGAACCCGACGGCAGAGAGGATTTTATCGCTCCAATCGCAGGTGTTTATATCAAAAATCTGCATGATACCCGCGTTAGTTTGGTCGATAGCAAATTTTCCGGTTAGCCGAAAATTGACAAAGTCAACGGTGGTAAGCATTTTATAAGAGCCGTTGATAAGGTCGTTTCTGTGTTCTTTTATCCACATGAGCTTTGTGGCGCAAAGCGCGCCGCTCGGCTTCCAGCCGGAAATCCTGTATATTTCGGTTTCCGGGATTTTTTCAAAAAGTTTCGGAAGATAATCGTTGCCGCGGGCATCCATCCATGTGATGGCATTATTAAGCGGCGTACCGTCCTCGTCGACAAAAACAAGGCTTCCGCCCTGCGTACTCATAGAGAGCGCCGCTATTTCTTCGGTGTGGCTAAAGCCTTCGATACAGGCGCGCACGGTGGTGACAACCGTTTCCCACCAATCGTTTGCGTTTTGCTCTATATAACCGCCGGGTGTTATAAGCGAATACTCCCTATAACTGCTTTTTAAGATTTTCCCATGGCTGTCAATCAGCATGGATTTTGTGCCGGTAGTTCCGATATCGATTCCAAGAACGTACATTAAAAAATCCGCCTTTTGCATATATTTGTCTAATAATTATATATAAATTCTAATAAATAAGCAACCAAAAACCGCTTTATTTTATTTGCGCCGCCTTAAAAAATACCTGCCGCCGAAAGTGCGGCAAAACTCCGCCGCGGACGCAAAAAAGAGGAAGAGCGTTTGCTCTTCCTCTTGGCTTTGGCATAAAAATCATCTTCTGCGGCGGTCGCGTTTTTGCGTATACATTTCAATATCGGTTTCATGAATAAGCTCGTTTATCGACTTTTCAAGGTCGTTTTTAACGCCGCAGGCAAGAGCAATCGAAACCGGGAATTTCGGGTTTTGGGCTTTTTCGCAGGCTGCCTCGATATCCGAAACAACCTTTTGCATCGTTTCGCGAGTGACGTTATGCGCTAAAATCACAAATTCATCACCGCCGATACGGAAGGAAATAGAGTTTTCGGGCGCGCAGGCGGCAAGAATATCCGCAAGAGTTTGCAACATTTGGTCGCCGACCGAATGGCCGAAAGCGTCGTTTGTGACTTTAAGATTATTTGCGTCGCCGACGACAACGCCGATAGGAAGATAATCATATCTGTCCCATTCGGTTATCAGATTATTGAGATAGTTCCTGTTTCTAAGACCGGTCAAACTGTCAAAATAGGCGGAATCCTGAAGTTTATGTATAAGCGACATAATAGGCGTAATGTTTTTGATTTCAACATAAAATCCGGCCTTTGCGCCCGAATAATAAAAGTCAGAAACAACAGCCTGATAGTTTAGGTCCATATCGCCTTGGTGAAGCGTGAAAATAGAATCATCTTCTTTAAGATGCTGCCCGTCATGGGCGCTCACCCAAAGCGATATAAATTCATCGATAGAATATCCTTTGAACGAGGGGATGCCGAGCTCTTTACCTATTTCCGCCGCCTTGCTGTTATAATCCAAAATTACTTTTTCGAGGTCCAAAACGAGCAGCGGATTAGGTGAAGCATCGAAAAATAAAGCGCGCGAAGAGGAGAGCATATCAAGCGCGTGCGATTTATAAATCGCATAATAAAACAAAATCTGTGTGATGCTGTTAAAAAACGGTGCCAAATCAAGTCCGTAGGGAGCAAGCCCCAAAGCGGAAACGCCCGAAGAAATCATCGACAAGAAAAGGCCGATGAGCATAAGATTTGTCGGCAGGCGATACCCCTTGGGCTGTTTTATCATATGGCGGACAAGATAAACCGCTGTGATAATTAAAAGCACATAGCAGAAAATCGAGTGTGCAAAAAACCAAAATCCGTTTATGCAACGCACGATTTTTATCCCGTCTTCGTAAGACATCACGATATCGTGACGCAAAAATCCGTGAAGGTGATTCGTTAAAGCGAAGATTAGATTTATTATCGGGAAGATAAAAATCGGGAAAAGTATCTTTCGGCTAAGCGGCTTGTAATTAAGCGCGGCGCGGACCGAAAGAAAGAGAAAAATGCCGGAACAACATACAAATACAAGCTTTATATTATGAAGAAAAAGCGTGGCTGCAACGCTTGGCACAATATACGCAATAGCGTTGATAACGGCCCAAAGCGTGTTGCTGGCACAAAGCAGAACAAACCAAACGGTAGCCGCTTTTTCGGTTCTCCTTCCCGAGGCGATGAACGCAACAGGGGCAGAAATGGCCGCAAAAATTAGCAAGCAGGCAGCGATAATGTTATTTGGCAATTCTTCACTTCCCTAAAATATTATTCTGTAAGTTTTTTGCGAAAGATTAATCGATTAAATCGCCGACACCGCGGACGATATATTTAGGACGATAGGGGAACTCCGCGGCGATATCGATAGTGCTGACGCCCGTGAGG
The DNA here is from genome assembly GCA_031549485.1 of Eubacteriales bacterium. Classification (GTDB taxonomy): domain Bacteria; phylum Bacillota; class Clostridia; order Oscillospirales; family Feifaniaceae; genus JAVBPR01. The sequence goes on from JAVBPR010000012.1 coordinate 141,472, forward strand.
ACGAGGACTGTATCAATTTCCGCTTCGATTCCGCAGATAATATCGGTGTCCATCCGGTCGCCTACAAGAACGCTGTCTTTGGGATCTACACCGAGAAGGTCGATGCCAGTCTTAACCATAAGGGGATTGGGCTTTCCAAGGTAATAAGCTGTCCGTCCTGTGGCAAGCTCGATAGGAGCGAGAAGCGCGCGGCAGGCGGGAATGATTCTTCCGCCCGCGCCGGGTCCGGTGAGGTCGAAGTTGGTGCCGATGAGCTTTGCCCCGCCGCGGACGAGGGTGACCGCTTTTGCTATCTTATCATATGTATATGTTCTTGTTTCGCCGACGACCACATAATCGGGGTTGACGTCGTTCATCGTGATTCCCTGGTCGTAAAGCGCGTTAATAAGCCCCGGCTCGCCGATAACATAGGCGCTGCAGCTCACCGATTGTTTTTTCAAAAACGCGGCTGTCGCAAGCGCGGAAGTGTAAAAATGGCTTTCGTCAATTTCGATTCCGAGGCGGGAAAGTTTTTGCTGAAGCTCTTTTGGCGAACGCTCTGAACTGTTAGTTAAAAAAAGGAATTTCTTTTCGGTTTTTATAAGATGATCAATAAACTCGGGCACATTGGGAAGCAGTTCGTTATCATGATAAATAACACCGTCCATGTCGCATATTACGCCCTTTTTATCGCTGATAACAGACATAGTTGCACCGTCCATACAATTTTTCAATTTACATTATATAACATCTTTCTTGTTTGTTCAATCAAATTTGATATAATATAGGAAGAGGTGGAAAATGAAAAAGACACTTAAAATTTTATTGATACTTTTTATAATTGCCGCTTTGGCTGTTTGCGCTATTGTGGGAAGCTATTTTCTCGTCGGTATTTCGGGCGGAAAGAGCATTATAAAGGACGAAATCTCGCTTGAAAAGGCGGATGCTATCGTTATTCTGGGGGCTAAAGTTTATTCAAGCGGAAATCCGTCGCCCATGCTTCGCGACAGGCTTTTAAAGGGCTATGAGCTTTATAAAAAAGGTGTTTCGGGCAAGATTTTGGTGTCCGGCGACCACGGAACAAGAGGATACAACGAGGTCTCGGCGATGCGGCAATACCTTGTCGAACTGGGCGTTCCCGAGGGAGATATTTTCATGGACCACGCGGGCTTTAATACATATGACAGCATTTACAGGGCGAGAGATGTTTTCCTTTGCAAGAAAATAGTTGTCGTCACACAGGAATTCCATCTGGTGCGGGCGCTTTATATCGCAAATGCTATCGGAGGTATTTCGGCGCAGGGCGTCGCGAGCGATCTTAGCGATTACGGGAGCATAAGATATAATATTATCCGCGAATTCGGGAGCCGCCCGAAAGCCGTATTTTATACTTTATTCAAAATGAAACCGAAATATCTCGGAAAAGAAATTCCGATATCGGGAAGCGGATATCAAACCGAAGACGGACTGAGTTAAAGCAATAAAACATCCCGCTTCTGCGGGATGTTTTATTGCTTTAATGCAAACGATTTATGATTGAAAGCCTCTACCGAATTTATTTCAAAAAGTTTAAAATAAACCGCCTCGCTCAGTTGCTCGAAGGAAATAATCGAAAGGGAATAAAAAAGAAGGAGCAAACAAAAAGCGGCGGAAATTTTTTTTACAAATTTATACAATATCCGCCTCCGTTCCGGTCTATAAATATTTTGCACAAAAAACAAAGCTAAACCCGTTGAAATGATTGCTTTAAATATTATATAATGTTAAAATAACAATAATTACGCTTGAAAGGAAATAATGGTATGCTTTTAAAGTCTTTTACCGCGGGCAACCTGCCTGTGGAAATTTATGAAAGCCGAAACGAAATGGGCGCAGCGGCGGCAAAATATGCGGCGGGCATTTTAAGAGAGGTAATAGCGAAAAAAGGAGGAGCATCCGTTGTTTTTGCGGCAGCGCCTTCGCAGAACGAAGTTCTTGCGAATTTGCTGAATGAAGACCTCGATTTTTCGAAAATCACCGCTTTTCATATGGACGAGTATATCGGGCTTGATCCCGCTCATCCGGCAGGATTCGGCAACTTCCTCGAAGCCGCGGTTTGGAGCAAAAAACCTTTTAAAGCAGTCAATAAAATAAACGGACAAAACGATCCCGAAGCCGAGTGCGAGAGATATTCAAAGCTCCTTTCGGAAAATCCGCCAGATTTTGTGTTTCTCGGTGTCGGCGAAAACGGACATTTGGCGTTTAACGATCCTCCCGTCGCAGATTTTAACGATCCGAAAAAGGTGAAAGCGGTTGAACTCGATTTAGTCTGCCGCAATCAGCAGGTAAACGACGGCTGTTTTGCAACGCTCGACCAGGTCCCGAAAATCGCGCTCACCCTCACAATGTCGATGCTTATGAGCATACCATACACATCGGTTACGGTCCCCGCGCCGACCAAACGCGCGGCGATAAAAGCAATGATTGAAAACGAAATTTCCACAGCTTGCCCGGCAAGTATTTTAAGAAAAGCCACAGGCGCGAAACTGTTTTGTGATAAAGACAGCGGCGCGGATTTTATATAAACGGGTAGGAGAAGAAGTGATGAAAAAAGCTGTTGCTGTTGTACTTGTGGTATTGGCTTTTGTTTTAACAAGCTGCAGTTCACCACAAATGACAAAAAGAGATTTTTATGAAACAGCGCTGTCGCCTTTTTATGGAGAATGGACAACAAGTGCCGGCAAAAAACTTAATATCCAAAAAGACAGTCTTTCTTTCGATGGTGAGAAAGTAGAATTATTTTCAATAGATATTTTAAATAAAGAAGCGTTTGAGAAAAGATTTGGATATATTTCGGATGAGTTATCTTTATTTAGTAGCAATGAAAAAATTTGTGTTACAATTTTAAAGGGCGAAAATTTCTACTTGTCTCTTGCGGTAAATAAAGATGGTAAAATAGTGGTAATATCGTTTGATAAAAATATAACAGAAGTTTTTGAAGCAACATCTGAAAAAATAAACCCAATTAAAGCCGATTTTATAGAAGCCAGTTTAAAGGGATTCCAAGGAAGTAGTAGACTTAAACAAGAATCCGATTTAACTGATGAAAAATTCAAATGGGATATTGATAAAATTAAAATTGTCGGAAGCAATATTGAAATTGAAGGAATAAGCTTATCCCCTGAAACAGTTAAAGTATTAAACTATGAAGAAGTAAAAGCAACTTTCAATGAGAAGGCGCTATCGGCATTGTGTGACGAAAATGGAAGCATAGAATATATACGTTACGAAAATTATATAAGCCTGGAAAATAAAAAAAGTATGGATATATATCTAGTGATAGATTCAAAAGGAAAACTTTATTTTTTAAGTTTTGATTACACAAAATCCGCGTCTGGATGGTATTTAGTAAAATAATTTAAGCGAGGAATTTATGAAAAAAGTTAAAGTTTTAATTTTAGGCGCGGCGTTTTCGGCCGACCTTCATGCGGACGGATACGCCCGTATCCGCGACAAATGCGAAATCGTCGGCATCGCCGATAAAGATCCCGAAAGAATTAAAAGCCTTGCCGACAGATACGGCTTTACAGGCTACAAAACATACGACGATTTCAAAACCGCTATCGAAGATTGCGACTGCGACCTTGTCGATGTTTGCTTACCTAACTTCCTGCATTATGAGCCGACCATGCTGGCGATAAAAAAAGGCAGAGACATTATAAGCGAAAAACCGCTCGCCACAAAAATCGAACATGCGGAAGAGATGATAAAAGCCGCGAAAGACGCTGGCGTACATATTTATTACGCGGAAGACTGGATGTTCGCCCCGGCGGTTACAAAAGCGCTTGAACTCATCAAAGAGGGCGCTATTGGCGATGTCAAATATATGCGTCTTCGCGAAGCGCATTGCGGCTCACACAGCCCGTTTGCACAGAAAATTGAATACTGCGGCGGAGGCTCGATGATTCATCTCGGAATTCACCCGATTTGCTTCGCGCTCGGTTATAAAAACAATGAATGGACCGAGGTTGTCGCGATGACCAGCGGCGGCGGAGAGAAAAACCTTATCCATAAAGGCATGGAGGGCGAAGATTGGGCCGCGGCGATTGTTAAATTCAAAGACGGAACCCACGCGCTTCTCGAGGGAAACTATGTTACAAGCGGCGGAATGGAAGACGTTTTGAATTTCTACGGCGACACAGGCTGCCTGCATATCGACCTTACCTTCAGCAGTTCGCTAAACGGCTTTTCGCAGAAAGGTTTTTCATATACCGTTGAAAAAGCGGAAATTCAGACAGGCTGGTCAAGACCGGCGGTCGATGAGAAATATAATGTCGGCTATGCGGCCGAAATCGCAACTTTTGTTGATTGCTGCGCAAGGGGAGTTGATTCCTTTGTCGGCACAAGAGGAATGGACGGCCTTGAGGGGCTCCGCGTTATAAACGCAATATACAAATCAGCGCGCGAGGGAATCGCGGTAAAAAATCCGAATATGGGGGAAAAGTAAATGAGCAAAGAAATGATTTTGCCGGTAGAAGTTGCCGGGATAAAATTTAAAAATCCGTTTTATGTCGCGTCGGGACCGACCACAAAATCGATGCAGCAGCTTCGCGCTATTGAAAAAGCCGGCTGGGCAGGAGCTTCGATAAAGCTCACAATTGATCCGTACCCGTATGTTAACAGAAAACCGCGCTATGCGATGTTCAAAGACCGTGACGCGCTTTGCTTCACCACCGAAAAAAGGCTTGCCACCGATGAGGGGCTCAAGCTTATGGACGACGCCAAAAAAGAGCTCAAAGAGCTTATTTTGATGGCGAACATCACCTATTCGGGTGATGAGGGGACAAAAGGCTGGGTGGACCTTGCAAAAAGATTTGAAGATGTCGGCTCGGATATTATCGAGCTTAATATGTGCTGCCCGAATATGAGCTTCAACCTTGAGCTCACAAAGGGAAGCGAAGGCGCTTCGGCAAAGCATACCGGCGCATCGCTCGGCCAGCACGGAGACGCGGTTGCCGAAATTCTCCAGGAAATTAAAAAAGTCGTTAAAATCCCGGTTTTCGTAAAACTTACTCCGGAGGGCGGAAAAATCGCACAGGTCGCGAAAACGCTTCTCGCCGCGGGCGCAGACGCTGTGGGCGGAACTTCAAACCGTATGGCGATACCGCCTATAAATCTCGAAGATCCGTCAAAATCTCCGTTCCACCTTATGGAAGAAATTTCGATGGCTTGCCATTGCGGCCATTACATAAAACCGCTTGCGCTTCGCGATACTTACGAGATGAGAAATGTCGCGGGGCCGGATCTACGAATCATGCAGGCCGGCGGCGTTGTCGGCTGGCAGGACGCCGTTGAAATGGTTATGTGCGGCGCAGACCTCCTCGGTGTTTCGTCCGAAACCCTTATTTCGGGATTCGATTATATCGGCGACGTTATCACCGGTGTGCGCAACTATCTTGATACGCACGGCTACAAACAGCTTTCGGATATCCGCGATGCTGTTGTTCCGCACGTCCGCACCGCGGCCGACGTCACAATTTACGACGGCTATGCAAATATCGAAAACAACCAGCTCGCCGCTCCGTGTAAGGACACCTGCCCGGCGCATGTTCCGGCGCAAACTTACGTTAGAAAAATCGCGAAACGCGATTTTAAAGGCGCATACGACAGCATAATGACCGCCGGACCGATGCAGAACCTTTGCGGCGTTATCTGCGACCACCGCTGTGAAGAAGCCTGCACAAGAGGGGTTATCGGAGAAGCGATCAGAATCCGCGACCTCAAGAGATTCGCGCTTGATTACGCTAACAAACACGGCTTTGCTACTCCGCTTTCTCCGAAAGAGAAAAACGGAAAAAAAGTTGCCGTTATCGGTTGCGGTCCTGCGGGCATCTCGGGCGCTTTCCAACTTGCTATGCAAGGCTATGAAGTTACACTATTTGAAAAAGAGGCAAAATCGGGCGGCATGATGCGTTATGCCATTCCGGATTTCCGCCTTGATAAATCGATAATTGATAACGAAGTAAAGGTCATCACCGACCTCGGCGTTAAAATCGAATACGGCAAAGCTCTCGGCAAAGATTTTTCTGTCGAAGACCTCAAAAAGAGCTTTGACGCCGTGCTTCTCGCAATCGGCGCGGGCGCGGGCAAACCGCTTGGAATCCCGGGTGAAAACAGCGAGGGCGTATTTGCTGCCGTTGATTATCTTAAAGATGTTTACGAAGGCAAGATAAAAACAGAGGGCAAAAACGTCGTCGTAATCGGCGGCGGATTTACCGCGGTCGACTCGGCGAGAACCGCAAAACGCCTTGGCGCCGAGAATGTCTATATCGCATACAGAAGAACAAAAGACGAAATGCCGGCAACCCGCGAAGAGGTCGACGAGGCAGAGGCAGAAGGCATCAAAATCATGTACCTCGTTTCGCCGGTCGAAATCGGAGCCGAGGGCGGCAAAGTTAAAAACATCACCCTTTGCAATCAGGTTCTTGACAGCGTAGACGCTTCGGGCAGAAGACGCCCGGCGGCTGTAGACGGCGCGAAATTCACAATCGCCGCCGATACCGTTATCGCCGCCGCCGGCCAGGAAATCGACAGCGCTTCGTATAAAACCGAAAAAGGCTGGATAAATGTAAAAGATAATTGCGAGGCGGGAGCGGGTGTGTTCGCCGCCGGTGACGCCGTCGAAGTTAAAAGCGTTATCGCCGCCGCCGCTATGGGTAAAACCGCGGCTCACGGCATAGACGAATTCCTTTCGGGCAAAAAGAGCGAGATTAAAAAGCCGGAAAAACTTCAGGTCGTCGACAAAATTGCGGTTATCGAGAGAAACGGATTTTTCGTTGACGAAAAACCGATTTCGCTTGAGACAAAGAGCGGCGCGGAGCGCGTAAAGAGCTTCGACACCTACACAAGAATTTTCACCGAAGAAGAAGCGGTCAAAGAGGCTTCGAGATGCTTTGCCTGCGGATGCGGCGAGGGTTGCTCGCTTTGCAAGAGCATCTGCTCCGAGTTTGCTATTTACAACGTCGGCAACGACGCCGTTCAGATCAAGGAAGACGAGTGTGTCGCTTGCGGAATGTGCTACAATCGTTGCCCGAACGGCAATATCAAGATGATAAACAGAGGCGTAAAAGTCTAATTGATCGATTAAATCCAACACATTCAAGCAATCCTGCGGCCAAGGCGCCGCAGGGTTGCTTTTTAAAGAAAAAGAGAGCTTCATGAAATTTACTAACGGTTATAAAAACAAGCGGTTTCCGTTAAAACAAAATAAAAAATCGAGAAAGATTTTTCTTCTTGAGGGGATGGCGGGAGCGACGATTTCCGCCCTGCTTTCGAGCGTTTTTTTGGCGAAATTTTTGGATTTTCTCGGAATTTCGAACAGCGTCGCGGCAATCATCCTGCAAATTCCGCTTTTTGTCGCGCCCGTTCAGCTGCTTTCACCGCTTTTTTTCGAAAGATTTACAAAAAAATTGCCGTATATGCGCTTTTGTATTTTAACAATGCGCGCGATGCTGATTTTCTCGTCGTTTATGGCGATGGCGGTCACCGCCCCGGCTCTGCGCGCGGCGATAATGGGCGTTGTGTTTATAGGCGGATACCTGATAAGCAACTTTGCCGATCCCGCCTGGGTTGATTATCAGGCGTCAATAGTTCCCGAAAAGCTGCGAATCAGCTTTATGGGAATAAGAAACCCGATGATGCTTTTTACCGGCGCGCTTTCGAGCCTCGTAATGAGCTTTGTCCTCGACCATTTTATTAATTCGGGCAGGCAAAAAGAGGGATTCATCGTTGTTTTTGTTTCGGCGGCGTTCTTTTGGCTTATTGACCTGTTTGTCGTATGCAAACTTCGCGAGCCGGTAATCAGACGCGAGAAAAAGAAGATAAATTTAAAAGATGTCATAACAAAACCGCTAAAAAACAAAAGATTCCGCGAAGTTATCGCCTTTGGCGGAATCTATCAGTTTTCGCTTCAGTTTGCAAACGCTTTTTTCTCGATTTATCTTGTGAGCGTCCTTAAGGTGCCGCTTGCGGTGGCGACAGGGCTCGGCGTTCTCTCTAATCTTGTCAGGATTATCGCGGGATTTTGGTGGGGACGCGCTTCGAAAAGAAAAAGCCCGATAAAAATTATCATAATGAGCCTGATAGTTCTCTCGGCAACCTATTCGCTTTGGTTTTTCGCGACCGGACCGGTCGTTTTTATGTACGCTGTGCTTATTTTAGTAAATATCACGGCGGCAATCGGGCTGACCGGGCTTACTGCCGGAATGTTTGCCGTAAACACTTTTTGCGCGCCGAAAGAGGGGCGAACGCTTTATTTCGCGTTTAATAGCTGCTTTGGAAATCTTGTCGGATTTATTGCTTCGCTTGTCGGTGCTACGGTGAACAGGGCAATCGGGGAGTATGAGTTTCTTCTTTTCGGAATGCGCTTTCACAGCGTGCAGATACTCTTTTTAATCGAAGGATTTATGATGCTTGTAACCGCATTTTATGCGGCTAAAGTCTTTAGAAACGGAAAGCACTGTCCGGAACTGAGGGGTGAGGAAAAATAGCGGAAGTTATAATTTTAATCCTCGCCGCGGCGGTTTTTTGGATTTTCGGCAAAGGCGTCGGCAAAATGCCGCTCAAAAATCTTATTGCCATCGCGCTTGTTTCGGCAGTCGGCGGGCTCGGAACCTTTTTGCTTAAAGGCGTTCCGAGTGTGCAGACAAGCAGTTTTGCGGTAATAATATGCGGCTCGCTTTTCGGGCCGGCTGCTGGCGCTGCATCGGGAATAGTCACTGCGGCTTTGTCGGGACTGCTTAACGGGATAGGACCGTGGACTCCTTGGCAGCTTATCGCGTGGGAGCTCATGGGAGTGGGCGCCGCGTATTTAAAAGGCAAAAAAACCTATATAGTGATTATTTACGGCGCTCTTTCGGGCTACCTGTTCGGCGTTTTTATGAATATTTGGTTTCTTGCTTACAGCGGTTTCACGCTTGGGAAATTCTTGGCGGCATGCGTTGCAAGCGCGAAATTCGACCTTGCGCATGCGGCGACAAATGCGGCGCTTCTTTTCCTTCTGCCGCCGCGAAGATTTGAAAACATTTTAAACAGTTTTAATAAAGAAAAATAAAGGAAGAACCTGCCTAGGCAAGTTCTTCCTTTTATATAAAGATTTTCGCACGCACGGCGCGCCGATAATGCGGCAATCAATACAGTATATTCAAAATAAATATATTTGCCAGTTGTAATTTTTGCGAGTTGATTATATTATAAAATAAGGAAACTATACGAAAGCGGAACGTTTTAATGCCTTGATTTTGATATACAGCGGCCGATCGATGAAATATATAAGTTTCACGGTACAAGGTAATTAATGCTTTCTGGGATTTACCGTTCTCAATATTCTCAGCGAGCATATTTAAGCAGACGCCGTAGGCGGAATAAAAAGCGGAATAAAAGCCAGTTGTTGCGGAGCAAGAAAATATTTGCTTTCTGGGATTTACCGTTCTCAATATTCTCAGCGAGCATATTTAAGCAGACGCCGCAGGCGGAATAAAAAAGCGTTTATTGCGGAGCGATAAGAATATTGCTTCCTGAGATTTACCGTTCTCAGTATTCTCAGCGAGCATATTTAAGCAGACGCCGTAGGCGGAATAAAAAGCGGAATAAAAAGCGGAATAAAAGGAGGAGTTTTGTGAAGGTAGCGCCATCTATACTTTCGGCGGATTTTGCACATCTCGCGGATAGTTTTGAAATGATAAAACAAGGCGGCGCGGAATACGCGCATCTTGATGTAATGGACGGGCATTTTGTGCCGAATATGTCGTTTGCGGCGGTTGTGATAAAAGGTATTCGCCCATACAGCGACCTCGTTTTCGACACTCATTTGATGATAAGCGAGCCGCTGAAATATATAAAAGATTTTGTAGATTGCGGAAGCGATATAATAACCGTGCATTATGAGGCGTGCGATGCCGAGCAGTGCCTGAAAGAAATCCGCAAGGCGGGGGTGAAAGCAGGTCTTTCAATTAAACCGGCGACAAAACCGGAGGAGATTTTCCATCTGTTGCCGCTTTGCGACCTCGTGCTTGTTATGAGCGTAGAGCCGGGATTCGGCGGGCAAAAATTCATGCCGGACTCGCTTGCAAAGGTTCGGACGTTAAAAGAAAAAATAACGGCAGAAAACCTTGTTATTGAAATTGAAATCGACGGCGGAATCGGCCTTGATAATATAGAAGAAGTTGCGGCCGCCGGTGTTGATGTGGTTGTTGCGGGAAGCTCGGTTTTCGGCGCTCCCGATCCGAAAGAAATAATAAAAAGATTAAAGGGAAAGTAAATGAAAAAGATTATAGCACTCCTGATGGCGCTTGTATTGTCAGTTTTGATGTTTTCCGGATGTGTCAAAACGGCAGTGCCGACAGGAGACGGACAGGGACAGACAGGTGACGGAACTACAAACGCAGGGGATAACGGCGATTCCGGAAACAAAGATGATTCCGGCAACAAAGGGTTAAAAGGCGACGAGCTTAAAGAGCAGGTGGCCGAAGCGAGAAAACTTGTTTCCGCTGGCAAATATGACCTTGCAAAAGCTTTTATCGCTAAATTAAACGAAACAAATCCGGACGACAGCGCGGTCAAAAATCTCGTGTTTTCGATAACCGACCTTGAACTTTACGAAGGTCCTATCGAACATATCTTTTTCCATCCGATTATCGCATATCCCGAGCGCGCCATGGACGGAATTGAAAACGATCAGGGGCAGAACGATTATTTTGTGACCGTCCCGGAATTTAATGCGGTTATCGATCAGATGTACGAAAATAATTATGTTCTGATAACTATGTATGACATTTTTGATTTCACCTTCAAAGAGGACGGAACCGTTTCGGCGGCGAGAAGAGAAATATATCTTCCAAAGGGCAAAAAGCCGTATATTCTTTCGATAGACGACGTTAATTATTATGACTATATGCGAATCGACGGCGAGCCGTGGAAACTTGTTCTTGATAAAAACGGGGAAGTCGCGGCATATGCAATTAACATGCAAAAACAAGAGGAAGTCCGCCGCGATATCGATATTATCCCGCTTCTTGACGATTTTATAAAAGCGCATCCGGACGCGACTTTTAATAACGCAAAAGGGCTTATCGGATTAACCGGATTTGCCGGCGTATTGGGTTATAGGACAAACTCGATTAAGTATGATAATTATCTTGAGGAACGCGAAGCGGTCAAGCCGATTATTGCAAAGCTCAAAGAAACCGGTTGGCAGTTTGCCTCCCACAGCCAGGGGCATAGAGATACTGCAACGGCTACTTACGATGTCATTGCCGAAGATACAGACCGCTGGGATGTTGAAGTTCTTCCGCTTATCGAGAAAACTCCTATTTATATTTATCCTTACGGTTCGGTTGTAAAGGACAGCGATCCAAAGCATGAATATCTTAGAAAGCACGGATTTGCCGTATTCTGCGGCGTATACAACAAGCCGAATCTTGTCAAAAGTAAAGTCGCTGAGGGGATTTGGAGACAGGATAGGCGCGCTATCGACGGCGTCACCCTTGAAAGAGACCTCAATAAAACGCTTCTCGACGGAACGAGAATAGTCGATAAAAATTTCAGAAAATGGTATTCAAGTTACATGGCAAAACACGGTATGTAAGTGTGCCGTCCGCAAAAAGTGCGAAGTGGGGGACGATGCCCTCATCATCCCGAAGATAATTGTTTTTCGCACTGCTTAATGAAATTTGATTTCTGATATTCGCTGCTATTGATATTCTCTGCGAACACATTTAAACAGACTCCATAGGAGAATTATTTTTCATCTTGCTCAATGCAACTTGATTTCTGAGATTCGCTGTTCCTGATATTTTCGGCGAGTATATTTAAGCAGACTCCGTAGGAGGAATAAAAAAGCCGCCAAGCATTGCTTGGCGGCTTTTTGGTTATTTCGTATCTTTACAGATTGTCGAGTTCGGTCAAATCATACGGCGTTTCCTGGTAAATATAGTTTATCCAGTTGGTATAAAGGAGGTTCGCGTGACCGCGCCAGCTGTGAAGCGGTTTTTTCTCGGAATCGTTGCCCGGAAAATAATGGGCAGGCATTTCTATCGGAAGCCCTTTGTTTAAATCTCTGAAATACTCTTTTGCCAAGGTATCGCGATCGTATTCCGAGTGGCCGGTAACGAAAACGCGCCTGCCGTTTTTGGTGCTCGCGAGATAAAGACCCGCTTCGTCCGAAACAGATAAAACTGTAAGCTCGGGAATTCGCCGCAAATCTCTCGCCTTTGTTTCGGTATGCCGTGAGTGCGGGACGAGAAATATTTCATCAAACCCGCGCACCAACGGATTGGTGGGTTCAAGATTTTTGTGTTCAAAAATGCCGAAAACTTTTTTGTCGGTAGGATATTTCGGAACTCCGTAATAATAGTAAAGTGCGGCTTGCGCGCCCCAACATATATTAAAGGAAGAAAACACGTTTTTGTCAGCCCAATCATATATTTCGCAAAGCTCGTTCCAATAGGCAACTTCGGTAAATTCCATATTCTCCACAGGAGCGCCGGTGACGATAAGGCCGTCATAGCGTTTATCCTTGATTTCATCGAAGAATTTATAGAATTTCAGCAGATGGTCTTCCGGCGTGTTTTTAGACTTATAAGTGGCGGTCTGAAGCAGATCGACCTCAAGCTGAATCGGAGAATTTCCGATAAGCCTTAAAATCTGCGTTTCGGTGTCGATTTTGGTGGGCATAAGATTGAGCAAAATAATATTAAGCGGGCGGATATCCTGCGCCTCGGCCCGGTCAAAAGGTATTGTAAAAATGTTCTCGTTTTCCAGCACGAGCTTGGCGGGAAGCGAGTTTGGAATGCGTATAGGCATCCGGTTCACCTCGTGTATAATTTATCTTTAAATTATAATCTAAATAATACTTATTTACAAGTAAAGGAAAATTAAAAATCATATTGACTTTTATAATTTATAAGTGATAAAATAAAAGTCCACTCCCGCTAAAATATTTTTATAAAATAAGCATAAAAAAGTATTGACAGAGGGGAATGGGGATTGGTATACTAATAAAGCTGTCGCCGAAAACGGGTGGTAGCAACGGACCTTGAAAATTAAACAACGATAATTTACAAGACCCTTGTAAAATTTTTTTTGAGAGTAATTTTGG
>JAVBPR010000007.1:0-11269 GCA_031549485.1 Eubacteriales bacterium
GCCTGTTTGCGGAAGTTTTGGCGGCGTAGTTTTACCGTAAATAATTGTAACCCACCTGTCATTTGTCATGATCCAGTTGCCGTTATAAGTTCCTCCTACATCAGTATTGTTGGTGAAACGATATTCATGAGGAAGCCCTGCAAGCACATCGCAATAAATATATGGAGTTTCAACTTGACTAAACCCTGCTTTGACCTGACCGAAAACAAACATAACTTCGGTAATATATTCATTTGAGGCAAGCCGGAGGGATGCAGGTGAAGCGTCCAAAGTATACTTCTTTTGCGTGGAGAGATTGTCACTTAAAACTCGGTAATCAGAAATGTTTGTCTTGTAAATAACTTTATAGCTTAAATTCTGATTCCAAGTGCCGGTTACAATTTTATTAAGGCGCACCGCGTCTACTGGCAGATTGTCACGCCAATAGAAATTAGAAAGCTGCACATTTGAGGTGTTTGCGATCTGCGAAAAGTCATATCTGATTTGTTGACCGGGAATTGCTTCTACATAGCCGCGCTTTTTAACGCTAACGCCAAGAGAAATACTTTTATCTTTTAAATTGAGTTTTACAATTTGCCCGGCGTATTCTAATTCGGCCTCATATGTAGTTGTGTCAAGGTGATAAAAAGCAGGTGCTGTTTTTTCTCGGACAAAATATCGCTGTAGAGGTAGGGGACTGGAAATAGCCCTGCCGTCGCTTCCTGTCTTAATTGTGTCAACAATATTTCCGGCTTTATCTAAGACTTCATATACTGCGCCGGAAAGTACAGATCCTGCAGGTAGACCGTTAATTTGGTTATCGTCTGCGCTTTGTTTATAAATTTGGATTTGTGCGCGAATGGGTGTGTTCTCCCAATTGATCTCGGTTGTTCTGCCTGCTTCAACGTAAACCGTTTTTAGTTGCTCATCTAAGATATATCCGTCATTTCGCAGCTCGCGCAAAAAATACTTGCCGGGTGTCAGTTCTTTGTCAATCCAAACATAACCGTCTTGGTCGCTTGAAAACTGACCAATTGGGTTATTTCCACTATCATAGAGTAAGAACGAAACACCGTAAATACCTTTGCGAGTTATACTATCGATTTTATGAATGAGGATTGACGCCAAACGTTGATTTGTGATTTCAAGCGTTGTCGCTTTGCCGTCTTTGATTTCAAAAGTATGCGGCGTAGGGTCTAATTTGTATGGCCGGTCTACTGATTTTTCAACAACTACATACGCACCGCTGTCAAGGTTAACAGAGATCATGCCGTAAGCGTTTGTGCGATAAGTACCGATTCGCTCTCCATTTAAGCGCGATATTTCAAATTGCACGTTGGAGATAGGCAAGCGATTATCAGCGTCAAGCTTGATGAGTTGAAACGATCCAACCTTTTTATTTACAAAAGTAAGGGTGTGTGTCGTTCCTTCTTTTATTTTTACCGTTTGCGGCGCTTCGGATAAAATATATCCTTCGGGGCTTTTGGTTTCTCTCGCTATAATTGTTGTTCCCGGGGTAATGTATTCATCTACAACTATAAGGCCGTCTGCTCCGCTGGTGTAATAACCGTTATTTGATCCGATTACGGAGCCGTCGCTGTCGGTTACAAAGAATACGGCACCTGCAAGAGGTTTGCCGTTCTCGTCCTGTTTTTTCAAAATAAGCTGTCCTTTTTTATTGTTAGTAAGTTCAACGGTTATAATATCCTGTTCGTTGCCGGAAAAATAAATCGTTTTGGTCGTTTCTCCGCTCATAGAGTAGAGAGGATTTGGTGAAACCTCTTCGACAATATAAGTGCCTGCTTTTTGGTTGGTGAGTACGATTGTACCGTTTGGAGAGGTGCGACCTTCAAAAATAACCGTACCGCCTGTGCCGGACGTTCCGGCTAAATAGCGAATGCGTATTAAAGTTTCAGGAATTACAGCGCCGGTTTTCGCGTCTACTTTACGAATAATTAAAGCAGATAATGGAGTGTTTTCAAAAGTAAGTATTTTGTTTTCTCCGGCTTTTAAAAAGATTTCTTGCGTTCCTGTTCCTTTGATTGCATAACCTTTGGCGGGTTCTTCTTCCACTACCTTAATCCAACCATCGCGCAGCTCGCTATTAATTAATTCGATTTTGCCGTTATCATCTGTGTAAAAAGTGCCGAGATCGTTTACTTCGCCAGTGAACGTGTTATTGCTAGCATAATAAATGTGGAATTTAGTTGATTTTATAGGATCTTTGGTTATTGAATCCTGTTTTAAAATAGTAAGCGTAGGCTTTGGATAGTTTTTAAAATATAACGTGCCTGTTTTACCGGGGATTAGGGTAATAAACTGTGAATTGCTATCTAGCAAATGGGTATTTGGCACAGATTTTTCAATTACCTCATAAACGGCAGGATCGAGATATTCTAAAAGCGCTTCGCCGTTTTCGTTGGTAGTTACAGTAGTTAATGTTTCGCCGTCAGCTTTTTTTATTGTGAAAATAACATTTTTTATTGGTTCGCCAGTGATCGCGTCTGTTTTTACAATTTTAAGGCTAGGTTTTACGGTATTTGTAAAGACAAAAGTAGCGTTTTCATCCGGGTTGATTTGTATAATTCTTTCGCTGTCATCAATAAGGTGCGTAGAAACGCTTGATATTTCCTTTACTCGGTATGCGCCGGGTTCAAGGGAAGTTAATTCGATCTCGCCGCTAGCAGGCACGATATATTCTCTTGAAAAACTACCGCCTATTTTTTCAATTAAGAATCTCGTACCGGGGAGAGGGTTTAGAGTTTGTGAATCTATTTTTAAAAGATAAATGCCCGGCTTTTTCTGATTGATAAAAATAAGTGTAGGTGTTTCGGCTGCTCCTGCTTTTAATTCTATTTGTTGAGGGGTTGAATCGACAACGTGAGAGCTATCGGTCGCAACTTCTTTGACAAAATAAGTACCCGGTTTTAAAGAAGATAGTTTTATTTCGCCAGTTGCACCAGAAGTATAAGTGCCTATTAGTTCGGTATCACAGTAAACCTCAAACACCACATTAACGAGCGGCTTCATCTCAGAATCCAGTTTTAAAATTCGCAAGCTAGGTTTATGCTCATTTCTCACTATCAAAACAGGGTCGGCGTCGTTCGCCGGATCGTAAGGGTCAATATGTACGCCAATTCTTTCTGTAAGGCGTTCAAAGCCCTCAGGCGCGCTTGTTTCTTCAATTTCATAATAGGCTTCGGATAAGCCGCTAACGGTAGCCTCTCCTGCGTCATTAGTTTTTACGGTTGTGACTAGCTGCCCGTCTTTATATACATTAAAAACCGCGCCGGAAAGAGAAATATTTGATTCATCTATTTTGATGATTTTTAAGGACATTTTGCGGACATTTTCAAAAACAACAGAGATATCATTTCGTCCGTCCCACGAAACAGTTTTATTATCATCACATTTTTCGTAACCGTCTGGGGCGTTCGTCTCATATATTCTGTAACTGCCAAAGGGTATGTCGCCATCATTAAAGGTGATTATCCCATCATGCCCTGTGATTTTTTCAGTTTTAAAAGTGCCATCCACTTGTTCAATTACAAAAGTTGCGCCGATCAAGCCAGCACCATTTTGTGCGTCAACTTTTTTTATAGTAAATGATTTGGTTGTATGATTTTGAACGGCAAGATTAATTGTCTGACCTGCCGGAACGCTAATAATCATATCATCAGCGGGGATATAGCCTGTAAAAGGGGTTTCGTGCAAAGTATAGACAGTATCAGCATTTAAAAAGTCCCATACAATTAAGCCGTCTTTGTCGCTAGAACCGGTGAAGCTGCTGCCGTCTGCTCCTGTAAGTGTAAACTGCACACCTTCAAGAGGATTGCCTATGCCGTCAATTTTCTGCAAAACGAGCTTACCGTATATTGATTCTTTTTTCGTCCATTTTAAACTTGCTTGTCCGCTAACTGAGGTGTAAAGCGGATCTGCGATAATATAGGACTGTTCACTTTCAGTTGGGTTGTTTGCAAGGTAAATTTTCGACTGTGCCGCTGTTGATCCACCATGAATTACAACATCACCGCTGTCATTTTGTGTTGTGGAAACCGGCATACAGATTTTAAAAGGAGCGCCATATTCTGCCCCGTTTTCGTTCATATTAGTAACTTCGTTGTTTGGGGTAGATAGCTTGTATAATGTCTTACCGTTCCATGTTGTTGTAGGAAGAGCATTATTACTTAAATCTGTGAAAATCGTGCCGGAGGGGGCGTTTTCAGCCCATAACTCAATAATATAATCGTGTTTCCAGTTAGTAGTAGCCGAGGCAGCGTAAAATTCGCGTGTGTAATAATCGGTGCCGTTTATATTTTCTTTCTTAATATTATAGAGTGATGTAGTAACAGCACCCGATAAACCTTCTTCGTGTTGAAATTCAACCACACTACCGGCTGTTGTTTTGCCTTGACGGATAGACAGCCCGGCTGTGATTAAACGATCCCACCCAGCGGCGTGACCTAAAATGATTTCAAGTGCTTTATACGTTCGCATTTTCTGCGCGCCGGAGGTTGGCTTTGCAAGGGTAGAGCGTCCGGCTGTATATATCGGGCTGCCTTCCAAGGCAAGCTGTCCGAGTGTAATCCAAACGGCGAGCTGCGTTGCATATGCAAATTCATCTTGCGTTAGTCCGGCTAGTTCCGAAACGCTGGCGTTAATGGTAAGAAAATCACTTAAAGAACGTTGCGGCCAGCCGTTCGCGAAAGCGCCAGCTGTTCGGGGGCTGCTTGTATATGCTCCTGTAATTTCTATTTTCTTTGAGGTGCCCACTGCGGACAGTCCCCAATTTATACAGTATGCCGGGCCGGTTATTCCGTCATTAGTTGTATAAGTCCAGTCCATACCTCCTAGAGAATTTCCGTTTGTAGTTTCCAAATATTCATGACGTGTTCCGCGCGTTACTGTCACTGTTTGACTTCCGCCGTCGCTTATTGAAGCGGCTTCGGACGGCAGCACGGCAAGAGAAAATATCGTGATTACTACTAGCAAAATGGCAGTATATCGTTTGATTTTTGAAGTCATAGATTATCCTTTCTTTTTGGCATGAAAAAGCAGACTGATTTTTCAGTCTGCTTTAAAATTATTGAATTAAATTTATTTTGTGTTTCCGGGAACAAGAAGTTCTTTTACAAAATTTGTCCTTTGTGGCGTATCGTCCTGTTTCGGATATGTTGTTGTTAAAAGCCATGTGTTTGAACGGCCAGTATCATAATTGGTAACATCAACAATGAACCATTTGCCCTCAATATATACGGTATTCCAAGCGTGATCATCATCTGAAACGGCAACACATGGGATATTCACTTTACTACAAAGAAATGAAAAAGCATTTGAATATGCTCCGCATTGGCCTTTGGTAACAGCAGGAGAAGTGAAAATAACATTGATTCCGCCGTCGGTGTTGCTACCATAAATCATTTTGTCGCTAATATAGTCTGCAATGTGCTTAATTTTTTCACGATCTGTAAGTGTACTGATTTCATTAATAAACGCTTTTACAGCTTCATTTGCAGGGGCGAAAGTATTGTGTGTATAGGGCTTGCAAATATTATAACCGAAAAAGCCGTTGAAACTTTTAATATATGGCTCGTAACCGAGTTGATAACGAACATCACCATAAGTGCCAAGATAATACATCACAGCATCCATGGCAATACGTGTTTTACCATCTGTAGCAAGAGTAAAACTGCTATCAACAAAATTGGCATAACAATAATACGGGTTATTTCCTGTAGAGTCATTTCCGGCGACAATTTTATCACGGTCAACAATAGTCTGACGAATAGCGTTATATGCTCCGCGTGTATAAACAGAATCAAAAACTGCAGAATTAGCGGAAGCCGAAAAATCTTCCCTTGAAAGTTCATTACCGTCTATGTTCTTTTCGGTAATAGGATTAGCCGCAATTTGACCGCAGCCGTCCGCAATGTGCTTTTGGTTGGGGTCGGTTGTGGTTTCTTCGACATAGCCTTTGGTAGTATCTATATAAATAGTATTTGTGCTGCCTTCCCATGTCACGCCGAAGTCAACCGCTTTTCCGATATCGCGCAATTTAAAGTAGTTAGCGCCACCGATATTATGTGCAGTAAAGTTTACATTTTGCCCGTTTACCAATACGGTTGAAGTTGTTGGAGTTGCCAAAACTTCGGATGCTGCGATCGCGGCACCTCCGCCGACAAGCACACCTAAAATTAGACCTGCAATTAAGCCCGGAACAAAGGACAGTTTTTTCATTTTTCAGCCCCCACTTTACCGATTATTTTGTTTCCATATTATACCATAAAATCGACAAAAATTCAAGTAAAATAGCGGCTTTCCGTCGTTTTGTTTAGACTTCTCTAGCTTGTATGCACCAGCGCAGAGAGGGCGTATCATTTACGCAAGTAATAAGTGTAATTCGGTTGTCATTTGTTCGTGTGAGATACGAAAAATCGGTTGCAGCTATCTGACCAACAAAAGTCACTTTATAAGTGCGTGTGCCGAGCTTTGTTGTGTAAGTGATAAAATCACCATTTTTTAGAGTGTGAATTTTTCTAAAGTTTGAATTGACACCACGGTTATGCCCGGCAAGTCCTATATTTCCTTCCCAACAAGAGGTAGTTTTAAAATGACCGACGCCTTTAGCCAAAGATTCAAGGCTTTCATTTTCATAAACCTTTAAAGATAAATTAAGGCTAGGAATTTTTAAAGCTCCAAGAGATCCATCATCATAAAATAGACTGTCGGGAAGTGTGAAGTTGCCTATGTTATCACTATTGCCTATATCATTAGCAGGAGGCAAAGAATATTCTGAATCAGTGCTGCCGGAAGTGGCCGGATTGAAAGCTTCGCCGCTATTTGGTTGTGCAGCTGTGGGGCTGCCGAATAGTGGGGGAACAAGGGCAGCATCTTTGTTCGTTTGTACCGACGGATCAATTAATATGGGATTTAATTCGTCCGTACTTGTTGCTTTACCGAAATTGGCCTGTGTCGGGGCGTCGAAAGTGTAGCTATCTACAGCAAATGTAGTCGCAGATAGTGATAAACAAATAGCGCATATAAGCGCTAGCGATAATATTTTTTTCATGTGGTCCTCCGTTTTTTCTTAATCAAGATAGTTATTAGGATAAGAGTGATTGCAATAAGAGATAGAGCTGAAATAATAATAATCAACTGATAATCTTTAAAAGGGTTGGTGACAGGCTCCGGCACGGGAATAGGGCTGCCTTCAAATATAGCATTGTATTCTACCGGGCCAGGTGTTGTTTTCGTAACTGTACCGCTATATTCTGCTGTTATCGTATAGCCGGTAGCAATTTTTTTGCTTGCGGTGCCTGTGTATGTGACAGTGGCTGTGTATCTTTCGGAATAGCCGTCAATGTCGCTAAAAGCTGATTCTTGCCAATTTACATTATCAAGTGAGAGGTTATTGCCATTATCCTCAATAGATTTTGGCACAAGCGCTACATCAGCGGCTGACAAATTTGGATAAGTGCGAGTAGCAGAAATATTATAGCTGGTAGTTTTATAGCCGTTTGTATCAACTATTATTGTTGTATGGTCGAGAATAATTGAACCACTAAAGCCGTCCTCGGTAGTAACGTCGAGATCAGGGGAAAGGAGATTCAAAACATCCGACATATTGCGTGTGTAGCTAGGTAGCTTTACGGTCTTAGAATATAGCTTGCTTTCGGTGTTTTCACTCGGCTTATAAATTAAATCAGTAAATTTATAAATATATCCATTCCGTTCAAATTCATTTGTAGAAATTGCTGTTGGATCGTCAGAGGGTGACAATAAATATGTTTTCGTAATTGTCGGTACACCGCCGATTTCTGCAAAATCAATTTGCGAAACAAAAATATCTGTGGCTAGGGCTGGCGTGGCCGCCGTGATTAACACGGCGGCCACAAGCAAAAAGATAATTAACTTTTTCATTTTACTCCTTATCTGCGTTTAGCAGGCTTTTTAATTGAATGTTCAAGTGAATTTGCAGCTTTTAGCAGCTTTGATGATTCCTTATATGCTGCGATTTTATCTCGAACAGAAACTTTAGGCTTGAATACTTGATCGTTGTTTTTTTCAGATTTAGCGATTTCAAAAACTTCCACGTTTTTTATTGGAATATCCGTAATATCTTTTTTAGTTTCGCTATTTGCTATTGCCTTCAACTCTTTCGATCCAGTCTTTTGCTTCGGCAACTCTTTTTCTGACTGAGATTTGTTTTTTTTTACGTTTTCATCTTTCTGTGTTTCAAGAGTTAGGGGATCAACATCTAAAAGTTGGATTGTTTTTTCAGGATCATGTTTTACTTCGCCATATCCGAGTTTTATAAATATATAATTTATATCTTTAATGTCATGCTCTCTACAAATAATTGTAACTTTGTTTTCTGCCTTGTCGGCAATAGCGGCATATTGTAAACCTTTTGTTTTGGCGAGCTTTTGAAAAGCTCTTTGATCTTCAGCATTAATAGTAAAGTTATCGGTAAAAGCATTTTCCTGTCTACATAGCGATAGGAACTTTAATAATCTTTGTTTGCCTACTGTTATTTTTGGTGGTTGTCCTTCCTTTGGCTTTAGAGCTGCAAAAATCAGTGCGGCTAATTCTTTTGCGCCTGATCCGACAAGCTTAATTGCGGTTTCGCCTAAGTCTGTTGACACTCTTATAACTTGCTCGGCAGCGTCGCTAGCGGTATTAATTAAAAATCCCTCCTTATTCAAGTAATTGTTTAGCTATTTCAAAAACAATTGGAATGCTCACGCTATTTCCGGCTTGTTTATATAATTGTGTATCGGAACACACCGCCGCGGCTTTTAGATAATCTTCATTAGTAAACCCCTGTAATCGAAAGCACTCTTGCGGTGTAAATCGTCTTATCCGAGAGTTTTCAAAGTCATCAGAAACAGGAATTTCAATAATTCCGGTATGATATTTTTTGTAATCCGGTGTTCCGTAATTAGTAGTAAGGCAGCGCGTATGACTTGTGAAAAATAGGCCGTTGTTAATATCTAAATTGACAAAATTATATTTTAGTCCATTAGCGGCATTGACCGGCTTAAAACATTCTGCTTGTATTTGCCAACTAGATAACGGGTCTTTACAGTTGACAGGTAATATTTTTCTTTCGGCTTCTTTTCCAAAATGCTTATAAGAAGATCCGAGTATGTAGATTCGTTCTCTACTTTGAGGAAGTAAGAAGTCTTTTGTGTTGTAAACTTTCCATTCCAAAGCGTACCCGATGTTGCCCATTTCAGAAAAAACGGTGAAAGCGTCCCATCCGTCGTTAACTGAAAGCAAATTTCTAACGTTTTCTGCAATAAGGTATTTGGGTCTATCTGCTTCGGGTTTTCCTCTGATAAGGTCAATAACTGTGTAATATAAACCACTTCGTCGGCCAGAAAGCCCGATGCATTTTCCTGCGATAGAAATGTCCTGACACGGGAAACCAAAACACCAGATATCGCATCGGGGAATGTCATTTGATTTAAGCATAATAATGTCGGAGGCATAAAACTCATTTTCCTTTACATTATGGATAGCACGATAAGAGAGATCGGCATATTTATCTATTTCGATGTGACCTATGCAAGTATGCCCGGCAAGTTCAAAGCCGCGTCGAAACCCACCGATACCGCTGAAAATATCTAAAAAAGTCATTTAACTTTCTTTGGGTCACTCCTTTTTTGGGTGAGTTCTTTTTTCCTTTCTTCTTCAATCATTTTAAATTTATCGGATATTTCGGGGATACTGTCCTGTACCCGTTTAATGATCCGTTCTTCTTTTCCTAATTCTCTAAGCATAATAGTCTGATATTCAATCTCTCCGCCGACATTTTTACCTTGTCGTTTTAATCTGTATAAATCATTTCGATAGTCAAAGACTGCGACTATTAAACTTTTGAGATTATTTGTATAGTGTTCAAGCTGCGGTGCCGTTTCAATTCGTCGCTTATCTAAAAATTCAAATTGCTCTTTATACTTTTTAAATTGAATTACATCTTTGCGGCAGGCGTGACGGATTTTTGAGGCTGCCTGACGCTGACCGACTTTTCCGAGAAGCAATAAATATTTGAAGTAGAGAGCACGAAAGCCTTTAAGCTTAATTTTGGTATAGCTTTTTTTAAAACATATTTTTTTGCGTGGTTTTAAAACAGAATATTCTTGTCCGTATTGTCGCAGTTTTTTAATTCGTTCAGTTATTGCTTCGTCTGTAAAATCATTACCACGCAATTTATCTAATCGAAAGCGTGTTATCGATCCGGGCGGAGAAATTGAAACGTGCTTATAATTTTTGCCGCGGCGGTGAATGGAATAACCATTCTTTGTAAGATTTTTATAAAAGTTATCGAGATTAAAAGATTTCGCAATGATAGCGTCAAGATCGGTAGCAATTAATAGTCTCTGTGTTGGTCGCCCTTCTTTTTCAGCGAAATGTTCTGCGTAATGTTTACCTTTTTTCGGTTCATCAATAACTGATTTGCCATACTCGCGACAAATTTCATCACTCATACGTTGCATTGCTGCATAATCTTTTTTTGTCCTTCGGTATTTTATGCCGTCAATGAAAGACACGCTGTTTAATACAAAATGATTATGTATATGTTCTTGGTCTATATGGGTTGCCACTACCACTTGTAAACGGTCGCCCCAAAGACGACTTGCAAGCTCAATACCCATTTCGTGGGCTTCATTTGGCGTGACTTCACCGGGCTTAAAAGATTGATAGCCGTGATAAGCTATTCGCCCTGAGTTCTTTCCGAATTGTTCCTTAACAGCATTCATTTCTAATAGGGCAGTTTCGACGGTGCAACTCACACCAGACACTAAATGTAATTGTTCTGTTTTAAAAGGGTCGGCGGCATAGTGCAATACTTTCTGTATTTCGGTAAATTCGGATTCAATGTGGGTTTTTTCAGGATTTTCAATATAATGCAAAACTTTGCTTAGTCTATGGGAAACACCCCATATAGAAGTGGTTGCCATTTAGCGAGCCATAACCGCAAGTTTAATTTGAGAAATACAAAGATTAAGTTCAGCCGCAAACTTTATATATTCAAGCTTGTCAATATTTCCGCTAGAGTTCGCGATTCGGGCGAGCTGATTTATATTTGTTCCGATTGAGTGTAATTCGGCGGTCATTTTAAAATAATCTGCAGGGGGCATTTCGCGGAGTGCTTTTTGATTGAGAAGTGATCTGACAATGGCGGATTTAGATTGTCCTGTTTTCTGTGAAAGAAATTCTAATTTTTTAGAAGTTTCCGCGTCTAAATATATATGGTGTCGATTTTTTAATTGCATTTAATACA
>JAVBPR010000017.1:0-85836 GCA_031549485.1 Eubacteriales bacterium
GAAAACCGCCGCCGCGGCGGCAAGGGCAAGAACGCCCCAAATAATATACTCAAACATTTGCCTTGCTCCTTTCTTTTACGGCGCGCGTTCCCGAAAGCGGGCTTCCGGGCGTTTTCGGCGCGCTTCTGAATATCAGCCAGACCATAGCAAAGAATGCGATAAATCCGGCGGCGGTGCCGATGCTGAAAGGCGAGCCGAAAGCAAAACGCCCGATTTGATAAACGATAAGCGAAATTACATATGCAAACCCGGTTTGATACAAAATTGCAATCATGGTCCATTTGAAACCGCCCATTTCGCGGCGTATCGCGCCGATGGCGGCAAAACACGGGGCGCAAAGGAGATTAAAGAGCATAAACGATATTGCAGAGAGCTGTGAAAACATGCCTGCTATTGCGGCGAGAAGGGTGGGATCATCCTCCGCGACACCGCCGAGACCGAACAGAACCCCGAAAGTTCCGACGACATTTTCTTTAGCGACAAGCCCGCTTATTGTGGCGACCGTCGCTTGCCAGTTTCCGAAGCCGAGCGGAGCGAAAACGGGCGAGAGAACCGAGCCGAGTTTTGCGAGAATGCTCTCGCTTTGCTCTACCATTTTAAAGCCGAAGCTGAAATTGGAGAGGAACCAAATAAGTCCGCAGGCGATAAAAATTACCGTTCCGGCTTTGATTATAAAGGCTTTTCCGCGCTCCCACATATGGATAAGCACGCCCTTTGCGCCCGGCACATGATATTCGGGCAGCTCCAAAACAAAGGGGGCGGGATCGCCGGCAAATCCTCTTGTCTTTTTAAGGATTATGCCAGAAACAATAACCGCAAAAACGCCGATAAAGTACGACAGCGGTGCAATCCATGGCGAGCCGCCGAAAAGCGCGCCCGCGATGAGCGCTATAATCGGAAGTTTCGCGCCGCAGGGGATGAAGGTTGTGGTCATGATGGTCATTTTGCGGTCTTTTTCATTTTCGATGGTGCGCGATGCCATAATACCGGGCACTCCGCATCCACTGCTTATAAGCATCGGGATAAAGCTCTTGCCCGAAAGCCCGAATTTGCGGAAAATTCTGTCCATAATAAAGGCAACACGCGCCATATATCCGCAGTCCTCAAGAATTGAGAGGAAGAAAAATAAGATAAGCATCTGCGGAACAAAACCGAGAACCGCGCCGACGCCGCCGATAATTCCGTCAAGAATAAGTCCTTCCAACACGGGGGAAGCATTAATAGCGGCAAGCCCTGCGCTCGCCCAGTCGGTTATATATGTTCCGAACAAAACGTCGTTTGTCCAGTCGGTCACGATAGCGCCCAGCGAGGAAACCGATATGTAATAAACTATAAACATGACGGCGGCGAAGATAGGAAGCGCAAGCCACCGGTTGGTGACAATCCGGTCGATTTTGTCCGAAGTTGTCAGGCCGGTTTTCTTTTCCTTTACCGCTTTTGAGCAGATGTCCGAAACGACGATATACCGCTCGTTTGTGATAATGCTTTCGCTGTCGTCGTCCTCGTCTTCCTCACATGCGGCGATTATTTCGCCGATTTTTGCGAGAACGTCTGCCGAGAGACCGAGCTTTGCATACGCTTTTTCGTCGCGCTCAAAGAGTTTTATCGAGAGATAGCGCGCGTTTTCGCGAAGGTTTGCCGCCACGGAAATTTCAGAAAGAGCGCGCTCGACGCGCTCGCAAAATTCTTGCGGCCGGCCGCTTTGTTCCGCGCTTCCGGCGAGAAAAACCGCTCTTGAAATAAGATCCGAAAGGCCGGTGCCTTTGAGAGCGGAGGTGGGTATAACGCTGCAACCGAGCGCGTCGGAAAGTTTTTTATAATCGATTTTATCGCCGCGTTTTTCGGTGACATCAATCAAATTCAAAGCGACGACGACCGGGATTCCGAGCTCGAGAAGCTGGCTTGTAAGGTATAAATTGCGCTCCAAATTGGTCGCGTCGACAAGATTAATTATAACGTCCGGCTTTTCGTTTACAAGAAAATCCCGTGAAACAACCTCTTCAAGGGTGTATGGAGAGAGGGAGTAGATTCCCGGAAGGTCGGTAATCTTGACATCTTTATAGCCTTTGAGTTTCCCTTCTTTTTTCTCGACCGTAACCCCCGGCCAGTTTCCGACATACTGCGAGCTGCCGGTGAGGCTGTTGAACATAGTGGTTTTGCCGCAGTTCGGATTTCCGACAAGAGCAAAATTCATCGCCATTTTAATTCTCCTTTTAAATGATTAGCGTACGCTAACTGCGTGATGTAAAATATGCAGTTTTAGCAAAACTGCAAAAAGCGTCAGCCGATATCCGAAACTTCGATAAGCGCGGCGTCTGCCTTGCGGATCGAAAGCTCGTAATTTCGCACAGAAACTTCAAGCGGATCGCCCAGCGGAGCAACTTTGCGGACAAAAATGCTTGTGCCTTTGGTGATCCCCATATCCATAATTCTGCGTTTTATCGCGCCGTCGCCGTGAAGCTTGACGACCGAAACCGTTTTGCCGCAAGGTGTTTCTTTTAAGGTTGCCATATTAACCTCCTTTATAAAATAGAATCGGCCCCGCCGGAAAAGACCGGCAAAAGCCGAATAATTTGACCGATATAAATTCTATGCCGTGAAAAGCTACATTATACTATAATGCGCGAAGCCATTGATTTGTCGATTGCAACGCGGGAGCCTTTGATGTTTACGATAATATTGCCGCCGTTTTCAGACACGACCGTAACCTCGCCGCCCACAATAAAGCCAAGCGACTGAAGAAAATTTTTCGTATCGTCTTTTCCGCGGATTTGGCGGATAAGGTGAGTTCCCGATTTTAAAAATGTTAAGGGCATATTTTTTCCTTTCAACGACGTTAGCCTCTGCTAACGCCATCCTACAAATAAAAGTTAGCACATCCTAACTTATTTGTCAACAGTATTTACTATTTTTTTTGAAAATGATAATATAATAATGTAAAAAAACGCGGAGGTGGCTATGAAAATTCAAGAATCAGGTGAAAACTATCTGGAAACCATCCTTCTTCTTAAAAAGAAGAAAGGCGCTGTGCGTTCGGTCGACGTTGCGGTCGAGATGAATTTTTCGAAGCCTTCGGTCAGCCGCGCGATGAATATTCTGAAAACGGCGGGCCATATCGAAATCGATCAAAACGGGTTTATAAAACTCACCGAACAGGGCGACGCTCTTGCGAGAAGCGTTTATGAGCGGCATGAGCTGCTCACCTTTTTCCTTCGTAAACTCGGCGTTTCGGAGGAGACTGCGGCGAAAGACGCGTGCCGGATCGAGCACGTTATCAGCGCCGAAACTTTTGAAAAAATTAAAGAAGCGATGTGAGGCGCCGGGTGGATATAAAAGAGCTAAAAGGATTTTTTAAAGACGATATTTTCGCGATGGATATGGGGATAAAGATTGTATCGGCGGATGAAAACTCCGCCGTTTGCCGTCTTAAAACCGAAGCGCGGCATATGAACGCGGGAAACACGGTCCAGGGCGGCGTGATATTCACCCTCGCCGATTTTACCTTTGCGGTTTCGGCGAACGCGGCGGATATTCTTACCGTCACGGCCGAAAGCAAGATAAAATTTATAGCGCCGGCTTTTTGCGGAGAGCTTTCGGCAAAGGCGGAAAAAACAGGCGAAGATAAAAATTTATGCTTTTATGACGTTTTTGTCACGGGCGAAAAAGGAAAATTAATAGCAAAAGCAAATTTCACAGGTTATAGGAAAGGCTGATTTATTATATGCGGGAAAACGGCAAGATGAAATATATTTTAATAATAGGTGACGGCATGGCTGATAATCCGGTGCCCGAGCTTGGGAATATTACTCCGCTCGAGGCGGCGAATATTGAGGCGATCGACCGCCTTTGCGAAAAATCGGTTGTCGGAAGCGTTAAAACCGTTCCATGCGGGCTTCCCGCCGGCAGCGATACCGCGATTCTGTCGATTTTCGGGAACGATCCGCGCAAATGCTATACCGGGCGCTCCCCGCTTGAGGCGGCGGGCGCGGGGGTAAAGCTTTTTCCCGGCAACGTTTCTTTTCGCTGCAATATGGTCGCGCTTTCGGAGGACACCGCCATTTTTTCGGAGCGGACCATGCTGTCGCACAGCGGCGGCGGAATAGACGGCGAAAGCTCTATCGAGCTTATAACCTGGCTTTGCGCCGAGCCGGAGTTTAAAGCGGCGGCCGAAAAAATCGGGATGAAAATTTATCCGTCACCCTCTTTCCGGCATATCGCGGTTATGGATACCGCCGACCTTCAAGGGTTTTGCGCAACTCCGCCGCATGACATATTAAAGGAAAAAATCGGCGAGAGTTTGCCGAAAGGAAACGCGGCGGCAAGTGAGCTTTGCGCGCTGATGGAGCTTGCGGCGGAAAAACTTTTATCGCATCCGGTTAATCAAAAAAGAAAAGAGGAAGGCAAACTCCCCGGAAACGGAATTTGGTTTTGGGCGGAGGGAACGGCGGTCGGCCTTGACGATTTTAAGGAAAAGTACGGAGTTTCGGGCGCGGCGATTTCGGCGGTTCCGCTTGTTTTCGGAATTGCGGCGCTCGGCGGTCTTGATATAATAGAGGTGCCGGGGGCGACGGGCGAGCTCGATACCAATTACCGCGGCAAGGCGGAATATGCGGTAAAAGCTCTTGAAACCCGCGATTTTGTCTGCATCCATGTCGAGGCGCCCGACGAATGCACTCATAACGGCGACCTGAAAGGAAAAATTAAAGCTATCGAGAAAATTTCAAGCGAGATTGTAGAGCCGCTTTGCGAAATGCTTGCGGGCACCGATTTCCGCATTTTGATTTTGTCCGACCACAAAACGCTCACCGACACGAGAACGCATGACGGCGATCCGGTGCCGTTTATGATTTACGACAGCAGGATTGATTCGGGGCTTGCGCTTCCGTATTGCGAAAAAACCGGACAGACAGGACAATATATCGAAGACGGTTACACGCTTATGAAAAAGTTTTTGGAAAGATAATTTATAAATAAGGAAAAGAGAAGCGCGATTTTTGCGCTTCTCTTTTTTGCGCGAAAAGGCGCATATTACCGCAAATAACAGGAAGAATAAGTAAAAGTTTACTAATGCTTCGGAGGGATTATGCGAATTTCAAATGAAAACTATAAGGTGATGGTAAGCAAACATTCAAGAAAATCGCCGATATTGCGCGACTGCGTTTTAGCGTTTCTTTTCGGCGGCGCGCTTTGCGCTGTCGGGCAGGGGATACATTTTCTGTGGGAAAGCGGACCGTTTACAGAGGAAATGGTCGGGATCCTAACCTCGGTTTCGCTTATTTTTCTCGGGGTATTCCTGACCGGGCTCGGCGTTTACGATTGGCTTGCAAAATTCGGCGGGGCGGGAACTTTGATACCGATAACCGGATTTGCAAACTCGGTTGCGGCGCCTATTATGGAGTTTCGCGACGAGGGAATGATTCTCGGCATCGGCACCAAATTTTTTGTAATCGCCGGGCCGGTTATATCATACGGAATAATTTCGTCGGTGCTATACGGGCTTGTGTTTTACATTTGCGCCCTTTTTAAATAAGGAGGAAGAATTTTGGAACTTAGCAGAGTAGGAAACAGAACGATAGAATTTAAGAATCTTCCGAAAATCGAGGCGGCGGGATCGGTAGCCGGTAAAAAGGAAAAAGAGGGACCGCTCGGCGGTCTTTTTGACGCAACATTTACCGAGCCGCGCATGGGCAAAAAAACTTTTGAGCAGGCGGAGGGCGAGCTTCTGCACAAGGCGGCGGAGATTGCTCTTAAAAAATCGGCGATTACGCCGGCGGATGTTGATGTAATTTTCGGCGGGGATTTGCTTAATCAATGTATAGCGGCGGCGAGCACGGCCGAAAGACTCGCTAGCCCGTTTATCGGACTTTACGGGGCGTGTTCAACAATGACCGAGGGGCTAATGCTTGCTTCGCTTTTTGTCGACGGAGGGTACGCGAAAAAAGCGATGGCGATGACCTCGTCGCACTTTTGCTCGGCCGAAAGACAGTATCGGTTTCCGCTTGAATACGGCGGGCAGAGGTCGCAAAACGCGCAGTGGACGGTGACCGGAGCAGGGGCGGCGATTGTGTCGACTTCTGCATCCGCTTCGGTCGCGGTGAGATATGCCTGCCCCGGACGGGTGGTTGACCTCGGGATTACCGACGCATCAAACATGGGCGCGGCGATGGCGCCGTCTGCCGCGGATACCCTTGTCAGCTTCTTCCGCGACACCAAAACAAAGCCGGAAGACTACTGCCTCATAGCTTCGGGCGATCTCGGCCTGGTGGGAAGTTCGATTTTGAAGGAGCTTGTAAAGCAAGAAGGCTTTACACTTGATAAAACCTACAACGACTGCGGTCTTATGATATTCGACCTCGAAAAGCAGGATGTCCACGCAGGGGGCAGCGGATGCGGCTGTTCCGCATCGGTTTTATGCGCAAAAATACTGCCGGAAATGGCGGCGCGAAAGCTGAAAAAAGTTTTGTTCATGTCGACCGGCGCGCTGATGAGCCCGACTTCCAGCCAACAGGGCGGAAGCGTTGCGGGGGTTTCGCATCTTGTGATGCTTGAAGCGACAGGGAAATAGAGAAAAAATGTTGCTACACGGCACAAGGAAACACGCGGCAAAGCAGAAATGCCAACACAATAAAGAAGCGGCGAAATATCTAAAACAATAAAGTGTCCACGCGTCAAAGCGGCGGCGGAATTTTCAATAAAGCAGTCCCGCGGCGGAATGTATAAAAAAACAGTCCCACAGCGAAAAAATAGATTACAAAATGCCGCGGGAATCAAGATAAAACAGCAAACGATTTAGGGAGGAAAAATGTTTATAGCAATTTTGAAGGCGTTTTTGGTCGGCGGAGCGATTTGCGTTATCGGTCAGATAATTATCGACAAAACAAAGCTGACGCCCGCAAAGGTTATGGTGACCTTTCTGGTGCTCGGCGTTATTTTGTCGGCGATAGGGCTTTATGAACCGTTTGTAAAATTTGCGGGAGCGGGGGCGACCGTGCCGATTTCTGGATTTGGGCACATGCTGGCGCAGGGAGTTCGCGAGGCGGTACAGGAGCATGGGCTGATAGGAATTTTGATAGGCGGATTCACAGCGGGCGCGGCGGGAATTGCGGCGGCGATATTCTTCGGATTTTTGGCATCGCTTGTCCGCCGTCCGATGGCGAAATAAAGCTTTATGAAGAGTAAAATCTTGTTCGCGGCATTGAAAAACGCGGCAAAAAATGCTATAATTATGCTTCGGAGGGAAGCAAAGTGGAATTAAAAACAGGACTAAAACACAGGTTTCAAGAACTTGTGACAACCGAAAAATCAGCGCTCGCCATCGGCAGCGGAACTATTGAAGTTTACGCGACGCCTGCGATGATCGCGCTTGTCGAGCGCGCTTGCCGCATCTGCGTTTCTGAATGCTTATGCGAAAACGAAACAACTGTCGGAACAAAGGTTGATATTAGGCATATATCGGCGACGCCGGTCTCGATGATGGCTTGCGCCGAATGCGAGCTTGTCGAAATAGACCGCAAACGCCTTGTTTTCAAGGTGGATGTCTTTGACGAGTGCGGGAAAATCGCCGAGGGCACGCACGAACGATTCATCGTCGATATTGAAGGATTTACCGAAAAAGCCGAGCATAAGCTGAAACTGTAATCTATTTTCCCGCGGCATTACCGCGGCGCAAAAGCCGCCGTAATCAAAAGCCGCTCTTGACACCGCCTTTTTAGTGTGATAATATTTCTTTTACTTGATAAATGATAATTAAAGGGGCTATTTTTCAATGAATGCTATTCAGATAACATTATCGGTAGTTCAGCTTATCGCATCGCTTGTTATTATCGCGGTTGTTCTTTTCCAAAGCGGAAGACGCGCGGGTATATCGGGCGCAATCAGCGGCGGTGCCGAGACATTTTTCGGCAAGAGCAAAGGCCGCACAATCGAGGCGAAGCTCGCAAAATGGACCACGCTCGTTGCGGCGCTTTTCATCGTTCTTACAGTTGCGCTTAATATTGTCGCGAATATCGGACAGTAAGCAAAACAACATAATGAAAAAGGGGGATTCCCCTGCAAAACCGCCTTTTTGGGGCGGTTTTTTATTTTATCTGCCGTTTTGTTCTGCTGTGGTTATGCGGCTTTTTGAGGGATATGATTTAGTCGGGTTATTTTGTCGGGCTTAAAGTTGTGTTCCTCCCGCCGCGCTTGTTGCATTGGTGGATTTGATTTAGTTGCGGCTGCGGCTGTTTCGGCCGAAATCGCCGCTGCGCGTAAAGATTGCGGGCGCAAAGAGCATAAAAGAACGTTTCTGTAAAGGCAAAGCGCTTTACAGAAGTGGCATGGCGAAGATTTTAAGACAATAAAAGTATACGAGGAAGTAATGCTGGAGATTTGTTTATTTCGCTGTTTTAAGCGGCCATTTGCCGTTTCGGAAGAAGTTGCGGCAAAGGCAAAGGAAATATTCGGAGCCGAGGCGGAGGTTTTTTATCGTGAAGACGGCGCTCCGGTGATTAAAAATCGGGAAAACGCCTTTCTTTCGGCGGCGCATTCAAACGAGGTTGCGGTTGCTGTTTTTTCCGACCGCCCTGTCGGGGTGGATATAGAATGGATAAGACCTTTTAATCACAATGTTTTGAAACGGCTTCTCCCGTCTGAACGGCAATTTGTGGGAAAGGGCGACGAACGTTCTTTTTTTGAGGTGTTTACCTTCAAAGAGGCGGCGGCGAAAATGTCGGGAATCCCTTTGGCACAAGCGTTTGACAGCGTTTGCGCTGTGCATAACGGCAGGATGAAAAAGACCTTTAGGGGCGCCCGCGCAGAGCGTGTTTTTCTTGATAATTACGTCATTACAATTATGGCAAGGTGACCTAACTCTGTGTATAAAGCCCTGCAAGGCGTAACAGGTTTTTGGTTTACATAAAAAATTATTTTTTTATTATACAATTATCGATTTTGGCGTAACGGTTTGTTTTTTTAAAGAGTTTTACACATTTTCAACAGAGTTTTGCACATCACTTATGTAAACTTGCTGCATTTTTCGACAAATTATGCATAAAGTACCATTTGTTGGTTTTAATATTTTACATGGCACAAAATATTGTGGAAAAGAAATATATACATTTTGTAAAGGGATTATGGGAATGGGTAAAACAATTAAAAGTTTCGGTATTCTCGGCATAAACGCCTTCAATGTAATAATCGAGGCTGATCTTTCGGGCGGACTTCCGACCTTTGAAATCGTGGGCCTTGCCGGGCGCGCGGTAAAAGAGTCAAAGGACAGGGTGAGGGCGGCTTTAAAAAACTGCGGATTCGACTTTCCGATATCGCGGATTATCGTAAATCTCGCCCCGGCCGATGTTCAAAAAGAGGGGCCTCTGTATGACGTGCCGATTTTTATCGCGCTTTTGGCCGCTTCGGAACAGATAAAATACCCGCAGGACGATTGCGCCTTTGCCGGAGAGCTTTCGCTTTCGGGCGATATCCGGCCGGTTGCCGGAATTCTGCCGATGGCGGTTGATGCCGCGAAAAACGGAATAAAGAAGTTTTACGTTCCGCGCGAAAACGCGGCGGAGGCGGCTTTTGCAAAAAACATCGAGATAATAGCCGTCAGCCATATCAAGGAACTTATTGAAATTCTCGGGGGAGAGCGTAAGGCGGAGGAGATGCCGGCCGCGGCGGCAGAGGAGAAAGCGGAAGAAAGCTATCTTGATTTTGCTGATGTCAGGGGGCAGGAAAGCGCGAAGCGAGCCCTTGAAATTGCGGCGGCGGGCGGACATAATTTGCTTTTGATAGGTCCGCCGGGAAGCGGAAAAAGTATGCTTGCAAAGCGTCTTCCGGGAATTTTGCCTCCGCTTTCGCGGGAGGAAGCCTTGGAAGTCAGCAAAATATATTCGGTCGCAGGACTTTTGAAAAACGGAATTATTAGCTCGCGCCCGATAAGGAGCCCGCACCACACCCTTTCAACCCGGTCGCTAATCGGCGGGGGAGTAAATCCAAAGCCCGGAGAGGTCGTTTTGGCACACTGCGGAGTCTTGTTTTTGGATGAGTTTCCGGAATTTTCGCGCTCTGCGCTCGAAGTTTTGCGCCAGCCGCTCGAGGACAAAGAGGTCACAATAACCCGCGTTGCTGGAAGCTATACATACCCTTGCAGTTTTACCCTTGTGGCGGCGATGAACCCCTGCCGCTGCGGCCATTACGGCGATGCGAAGAACAGATGCACCTGTTCCTCGGGCGAGATAAAAAGGTATGTCGATAAGATATCGGGACCGCTTCTCGACAGAATTGACCTACATGTCGAGCTTCCGGCGGTGACCGAAAACGAGCTTTTCGGCAGGGAGAAAGGCGAAACTTCGGCCGAAATTGCCGAAAGGGTTTCGGCGGCAAGAGAAATTCAGAGCAAAAGATATAAAAACGAGAAAATCCATACAAATTCGGAACTTTCAAAGCATTTGTCCGAAAAGTTTTGCGCCCTTTCAAAGGAAAGCGAAGAGATTTTAAGAGTCGGATTTCGGGATTTATCGCTTTCGGCGCGTTCGACCGACAGGCTTATCAAGGTCGCCAGGACCATCGCCGACCTTGAAGGGGAAGAGAGAATAAAACCCGAGCATATCATGGAGGCGATATGCTATAAGAGCATCAATAAAAAATATTTCGAGCGGTTTTAACGGCGAAAATCAGCGGCGCGGCATAAATTTAAGCCCGAGCAATATAATAAAGCACCCCTGCCGAATTTTTCGGCAGGGGTGTGCTTATTCTTCGGCGGAGGTTGTTTTGCACTTTGGCAAAAGCGGCGTTTTCGCTTCGGCTAAGAAAATTTTGATATTTTGCACTTTGGCAAGGAGTGATTTATGCTTTGGCAAAAGCGGCGTTTACGTTTCGGTTAAGAAAATTTTGAAATTTTACGTTTCGTCAAGGACGGTTTTATGCTTCGCCAAAATGGTTGGCGCGCTACTTGCAAGGCAAAGCTAACCGATTTCGAGCCACTTTTCAAGAAGTTCTTCATGCTCTGCTTTTAGCGTTTCAAGTTTGCGACACGCTTGGTCGAGCGCTTCGTAGTCGGTCGGATTTTCGGAAATCAGCTTTTCGCACTCGGCGGTTTCCGCCTCGTTTTCCGCTATTTTGCGCTCGGTTTCCGAAAGTTCTTTCCGGCGCGCCGCTTCGCTTTTGCGCGCTTCTTTTTTATTTTTTGTCTCGGCCGCGCTTGCCGAAGACAGAGCGTTTTGTGTGGGGAGAGAGCTGGCTTGTGCCGTGCTTAAGCGGATTTGTCCGCTGTTTGCAGGGGTTTCGCCGATTTTTTCGAGCGAAGATTCGAGATTTTGCGTTTGCTGTAAAGGCTTTTCACTTGCCAGGTCGTAATTTCCGTCGACTATTGAGATGCGTTTATCCTCTAAAAATGCGGTTTTATCAGCTATTGCATTCAAAAAATACCGGTCGTGAGAAACAAATAAAATGGTGCCGGCGAATTTTGCGAGAGCGGACTCGAGCGATTCGCGGCTTTGCAGGTCGAGGTGATTTGTCGGCTCATCGAGAATCAGGAAATTGCCCTCTTCGGAAGCGACGAGGGCAAGACCGAGCTTTGCCTTTTCGCCGCCCGACAGCGAGCCGACCGTTTTGTAAATATCGTCGCCCGAAAAGAGAACCGCGCCGAGCATTTTTCTTATTTCAAGCTCGGTTTTGAAGCGGTTTTTGCGGTGAAGCTCTTCTATAACGGTGCCGCCGGGATTAAACCCGGAGCTTTCCTGATCGTAATACGCGATTTTAACATTTTTTCCGAAAGAAAGTTCACCGCGGTAACCGGTTTTTCCGATAAGGGCGCGAAGCAAGGTGGATTTTCCGGTTCCGTTTGCGCCGACAATTCCGATTCGGTCGCCGCGGAATATCGTGAAATCCGAGTTTTCGAGCAAAGCGGGAAGCGAGCTGTCGCCGCCTGTATGCAAAGTAAGCGCCTCGGCTTTCAAAACCTCTTTTGCCGGTTCGGTAGAGTATTTAAAATTAAAAAACGCTTTTTTCGGCGATGGCGGAGGCGGCGGGACAAGCACCATCGCATCGAGCTTTGCCTGCCTGCTTTTCGCCATTCCGGAGGTAGAAGCGCGGGTGATATTTTTCGCGATGTATTCTTTGAGCGACTTTATCTCTTCCTGCTGCCTGCGGTACTCCTTCGCGAGATATTCTGTCCGTGCGATTTTAAGGCTTTTGTATTTTGTATAGTTTCCGCTGTAAACTTCGAGGCGGCGGCACTCTATTTCCCAAATTGTGTTTACTGTTTTATCGAGAAAATACCGGTCGTGCGAAACGATCAAAAGGGCGCCTTTATAGCTTTCCAGAAAGGATTCGAGAAAGCGGAGCGTTTTAAAGTCGAGATGATTTGTCGGTTCGTCGAGGATGAGCAGCTCGGGAGAGGAAAGGAGCAGGCGGGCGAGCGAGAGGCGCGTTTTTTCACCGCCCGACAGAAGCGAAACCTCCATCTCCTCGTCTTTTTCGGAAAAACCGAGGCCGGTTAAAACCGTTCGGATTTTTACATTTATATTGTAGCCGTCCGCCGCTTCGAAAACCGCTGAAAGCCTTGAATATTCAGCTAAAAGCGATTTATCCGCGCCTGCGGTTTCAAGCTCTTTCGAAATTTCTTTCATTCTTTGTTCGGCCGCGAGAGCATCCGAAAAAACGCCGCGCATGCTTTCGATTATCGTCTTGCCGTCAATAATGTCATGAGCCTGGCGAAGAAAACCCGAAAAAAGCCCTTTTTTTCGGGTGACCGTTCCGCTGTCGGGGGCAAGCTCGCCGCAGAGGATGTTTAAAAGGGTGGTTTTCCCCGCGCCGTTTACCCCGATTATGCCGATTTTGTCCCCCTCGTTTACGGCTGCGGTAACATCGGCAAAAATCTCATCAGAGCCAAAGTATTTAGTTATATTTTCGGCCGATAAAAGCATAAAAAACTCCTCATATAATCTCTGACCATTATATATCGAAAAATCCCGACGCGCAAAGGGGGAGAAAACAAAGGGTAATCAGATTTCCAAATTATGTGTTTTGTGTTAATTATTACATTGCTTTTATATTGCTTTTTGCACAAATAATGGGTTTTTAAAGTTGACCTTTTTGGGCACTCATGTTAAAATTAGCATATATGTATATATTAAGGATTGCTTGATGGCTATTAAAAATAGAGAACAAGGCAGGAAAAGAAGCGTGTTGGTCATGCTTTTTTTGTCCTATGCCATTATTATGGCGATTGCCGTGCTTACAAATTATATATATTTTTTGCAGGTAGACCGCAATGCCCAAAAGGGCGCGGAAATCACGAGAGACGCGGTTTTAACGCAGTATGCCGAAACTTTTGCCGCCCGGATGACCGAAATATCAAGGCTTTCAAACAGCATCCTTTTTTTGCCTGAGCTTGACGGAATTGTCCGACAGGTGCCGGAGGAAGACATCGCCGGATTTCAGCAGAATCTGCTTAAACTAAAGCCGGACAACCCTTTTATAATCGACTATTTTGTTTATCTTCGCGACCAGAACCTTGTTATTACCCCGACAAGCCGAATGCAGGCAAAAGCGTTTTACAACAGCTTTTATAATTACAACGACATGAGCTTCAACGACTGGCAGACAGAGCTTAACTACAATTACTATTTCAATTTATATATGCCCGCAAAAGACATGACCGTTTTCGGAACGGGCGAAAAATCGGTTATTACATATATCCAAAGCGCACCGCTTAATATCAAAAACATCCCCGCGGCACAGATTATCGTGCTTCTTGACGCGGAGAAGATGCAAGCGTCGCTTGTCAATATGGCGGAGGCCGCGTCATCGGCGGTTTATACCGTCGGAAAAGATAACAGCGTAATCTTCGCTTCGCCCGGCGCGCCGCCTCTCGGGGACGATATCAAGGCGATTATCACAGGCGACAAGAAAGCGGAATACGTCGAATCGGCCGATATGATGGTCGATGTCAAAACCTTCAGCGGCGACTATAAAGTTGTCGCCACCACCGAGAGGTCGGTTTATTATAAAATGCGCAACGAAGTGCGCGTCAGCTTCTTATGGCAGCTCGCGATAATGATGGTTGTCGGTTTCGGGCTCTCGATTTGGTTTACAAGCAGAAACTATGCCCCGATCCGCGAAATTTCCGACATGGTCGGCTCGGGCAAGGGCAATGAATACGACGGGATAAAAAAAGCTATCTCGCAGAACATTGAAAAGCAAAAACAGCTTTCGGCGGCACTAAGTTCGCACCGCGCCGAGCTTCGCACCGCTTTTTTCCAGCGCCGTCTAAGCGGCACCGAAGTGGTCGATCTTTCAGGAGGGGCGGACAGAGAGCAGCAGCTTGAGGCGGAACTCGCTTCGCTCGGGATTGCCACCGTTTCAAATATCTTTACCGTTGTGGTCGTTCGGATATTCGCCAAAAGCCCGTTTTTTGAGGAAGAAGAAAAACAGCCGGATTTAAACCTTGCCACCGCGAGGCTGGTTATTCAAAACATCGGCGAAGAAGTGCTTTCGGACGCGGGTGTGCAGAATTTTTATGTCGGGCTTGATAAAGACCTTGCGGCGTTTGTTATAAATTTGGAACCGGGCGCCGAGGAACTTTTAAACGAAAGTTTCGATACGATCGAAAAGCATATTTGGGAGCATTTCCGTATTAAGTATTTCGCCGGGGTAGGCGGCTTGCACAGCGGGCTCGGCTCGATTTACCAAAGCGTGGACGAGGCAAAAAAAGCCCTTGAATACAGTGAGATGAACGAGAATTTCGGGCTTACCCGCTTTAATAACGTAGTCGATTTGGAATACGATTATTTTTACCCCTCCGATATTGAAACGCAGATATCTAATCTTCTTAGGGTGGGCGACGAGGAACAGGTTTACCAGATTATCGAAACGATTTTTGATATAAACTTCAACCAGAAGAAAATAAGCCCCGCGGCGGGAAAATATCTTGTTGTTGAAATTTCCGGCACCATGGTAAAGGTTATGAACTCGCTTTTGGCCAGAGAGGACGAGCCGCTCGTCTCGAGCGAAAATGTGCTGAAAAGCCTTGGCGAAGGCGCTTCGTTTGAAACGCTGAAAAAAGACCTTTTGGGCTTTGCCGGCGAGGTTTGCAAGAAAGGCCACCGTCGCCAGTTTAACCAGACCGAAAGGCTTGTCGGGCGAATCGAAAAATATGTCCTTTCGAGTGAAGAATGGCTTGACCTTGCGACAATCGCCGCAAAATTCGATATTACTCCGCAATATCTTTCAACTATATTTAAAAAATACACAAGCGAAAACATAAAAGAATTTATCAGCAAGATGAGGCTTGAAAAAGCAAAGAAAATTCTATGCGAGACCGGCCTTACGGTCGATGAAGTAGCGGTGAAACTTGGTTATGCCAACGAAACCGGACTTAACCGGCTGTTTAAAAAATATGAGGGAATCACCCCCGGAGCATACCGCAGCAGCCGGCAAGCTGCAAAAAATGAAAAGAAAAACTAAAATTTTTTTAAAAACGGAGTGAACAAACATGAGCGAAATGAAACACGAAAAAAACAGCAGCAAAAGACGCGACCTACTGAAAATTCTCGGCGTTACAGGTGCAGCTGTAGCTGTATCCGGCGCGCTTTCGCCTCTTGAGGCCGTTGCGGCTTCGGGTTCGAACAGCGTGCTCAGCGTTCCGAATGTAGCGGCGCTGAACAATCTTTCCGGTCTTGCAGACGGCGATACCGTTATGGTCGGCGGATACTTCCGCAACGGTGACGGCGGCGCAAAAGTTGTCCGCTGGATGGCGGGTTCGGCAAAAGCGCCTAACGGCGGAACGGTTCATGCCCACGCCAGCAACGGCAACGGCAGATTTGAGGTCGTTCATAGCGGCACCGCAGACTACCGCTGGTTCGGAATCTTCGGAATGGATACCCCGGCGGACGATGCTTTTGATGCGATGGCGGCTGATACCTCCATCACCACAATCATGGCTTATACGAACCTCCATTTTGTAAAAAGACATAAAATCACAAGAAGCAAGCTCACCCTTGATTTCAATAACTTCACAGTTATTACAGACGGAATCGAAGCATCGGGCACAAGCGTTGAGCAAAGCGCGCTCTTCCGCTTCACCGGCGAAACCGTCGGAGGAGCAGCGAGCACTAAACTTGACAACGACCTTAAGGAATACAATGATGTTTATGAAATGCCGAAGGGCTATGACGTTGCTATCGGCCAGTGGTTTGTCGTAAAAAGCGACACAAGGCCCGGATTTTCCGGCGGTTCTGCTCAGGAAATCAACAAAATGATCAGAGTTACCGAAAAATGCCCGCCCAGCGCGTCGAACGACAGATACCGCTTTGACTATGAGCCGGCTTACACTATCGCAAAAGGCAGAACAATCAGCTATCAGAAGGTCAATCCGATTGCAGATATCACCGTTAAAAACATGAAGTTCGTCGGAAACGGCGCCGGCGCGAACGGCTCGCACCCGGTTACATTTAACTACGGCGTTCGCTGCAATGTTGACAATCTCCACGCCGCCGGCACCTTCGCCGCGGTTGTTATGAGAAACTTCTGCACACATTACACAACCGAAAACAGCTCGCTTTGCAACCCGCCCGATATCATCACAGGCGGACGCGGATACTTTACACAGCAGCTCCAGTGCCTCTACGGTAACGTCAAGAACTGTAAAGCTTCTATGTCAAGGCATCTTAACGACTTCACACAGTGCGCTTACATGCTTGTTGAAAACTGCTATTCAAACGGCGACGTCATCGGCGCGTTTGTTACACACGGCCAGTTCGAGCATGACCTCACATATATCAGCAACAGCGGACTTATGAGCTTTGCAAACTCCGGCGAAACCTGGGGTTCATCGGCAAAGAACATTCTTGTTAAAAAACATACCGGCCCGAACCTCAACGGCGGCAACGCAATCACAAATCTCACCCTTGAGGATTGCCACATTGTTTACGAAGAAATCCCGCACGCGAAAGAGCCGCTTGCTCCGCGTATGAACGGAACAATCCACGTAAACTGCGACGGTATCATCATGAGAAACTGTACGGCGGACAAAATGCTCTATCTCTGGGCAAAGAGCAATCTTACAACCCGGCCGAACATCATCGAAAACTGTACATTCGCCCTTGTATATGACGAGGCGAACAGCTTGCAGCAGCCGAATATGACACCGGTTACACCGCGTATCACCCAGCCGGTTACATTTATAAACACCAAATTTACAAACTGCAGAAGCAACCACTTCCTCAACAGCGCTCCGCTTACCTTTGTCGGATGCACATTTGAGGGCGCTGGCGCAGAGCATGACGGGCTTGATGTCCGTAGCTACCAGCTCACATTCGACAGATGTAAATTTGTCAACTTCGGCCTTTCGCTCCGCTGCGGCGAAACTGATAAAGCGGCGGCAGAAAAAGCCGGCATGACACTCGGCGCAAACGTTATTAACCGCGTTATCATCAGAGACACGAGATTTGAAGGTAAATTTAATAAAGGCGCTGTTACCGTTGAAGCGGGCTCGCTCGTACCATACGTTATCGATATGAACGGCGTTGACTTTGCGATGACAGGCGACTCTGCCCTTATTACAGCTACCGAAAAAACTCTTGTTGCAGGATTTAAACTTGTTAACAGCAATATCTGCGGCGGTAAATCGAATCTCGGTTCTTCGACCGGATTTGCAGTTATAAACGGCAACTACCTTGAGAAACATACTTTCACAGGTCTGCCGACCGCAAAACAGAGCGCAGGAAATGTAAACTCCGGTTCATCCGGAATGTAAAACCGCGTGCAAGCGTAAACCTTAAAAATGCCTTTGCATAAGGGGTTACACTGCTTTCATCACATAAGAACCGGAAGGGAAATCCTTCCGGTTCTT
This sequence comes from Eubacteriales bacterium, assembly GCA_031549485.1. GTDB lineage: Bacteria > Bacillota > Clostridia > Oscillospirales > Feifaniaceae > JAVBPR01. The sequence continues at coordinate 17,834 of JAVBPR010000017.1, forward strand.
AATTTTTTATGGAAAAAAGTTAAAACTTAACTGTTTAGAAAAAATAACAAAGGTGTTATTATAATAATGGACGAGCAGTCCGCAGTAGATTTTTGGAGGTAAATATGGGAAATTTCTTTCAATCGATAGGCGTTCCGGGACTTATTATAATTTTGGTCGTTGTCCTTATCTTTTTTGGACCGACGAAATTGCCGGAGCTTGCCAAAGGCCTTGGAAAAACTGTAAAAGAGTTTAAAAAAGGCGTCGAAGATGTTGAAGACGATATAAAAGAAACAAAAAAAGCGGTGGAAAGCTCTCCTAAGAAAAAGGAAGAAGACGCCGCGCCCGAAACAGCTAAAGACGATAAATAGAGTTTTACTTCGGGTTTCATGGCTCGAAGTAAAATTTTTTAAAGCGAGGAAAATGATTTGCTCTCAAAAGGTGAACAAATTATCGAAAAGGCGGAGAGCGGCATCGCGAAATACCGTGATGACTTTGAAGAGCTTCGCCGAAGGATAATTCTTCTTGCCGTTTTGTTTGTCGGGTTTCTCGCCGCGGGGGTATTTATTACGGCGAAGCTGTATCCTCTCATCCTCAATTCCGAGCTGCTTGAGGGGTTCACGCTTCACGTTTTTTCGCCATGGGAAGCAATAGAAATTTATATGCAGTTCGCCACGATTTTCGCGATTGCGATGCTGCTTCCGTTTCTTATTTACAACCTGTGGGGATTTATCGCGCCGGGGCTTACCGACTCTGAAAAATCGGCGACAAAAAAATATATTCCGTTTGCCCTTTTAAGTTTTTTGGTAGGGCTTGTTTTCGCGTATTTCGTGGTGTTCCCGTCGACCTTTTGGTTCACTATCGAGGTCGCCCACAAACTTGAATTTACCATGACGCTCGGTGCAACGCAGTTCTTTTCGTATTTCAGCAATATTTTGCTTGCAATGGCGGTAATCTTTGAGCTGCCGGCGCTCTCGATGTTTTTGACGTCGGTCGGCGTAATCAGGCCGAAGGTGCTGAAAAAGGTGCGCCGCTGGGCTTATGTTGTCCTCTGTGTTGTCGGTACCGCGCTTACTCCGCCCGACTTTATTTCGGACCTGCTTATTATGGTACCGCTTATATTATTATATGAAGCAAGTGTCGCGCTCTCGGTTGCGGCTTATAAAAAGCGGATGAAGAAAAAAGCGGCAAAACTTGCGGCGCAAGGGGCGGGAAGCGGCGAAATTGACTCAGACTACGCAGATGAAGATGGTGACAAAGCGGCGGCGGATGCCGAAACTGGTGCAGACAGCAAAATAAATGCCGGCGGCGGCGATGGAACTGAAACTTCGGAAAATTGCGAAACCGGCGAAAAAGCAGGAAAAACATCTATTTCGGAGGATGACCTTCCGATAATTTAGCGGGACATATAAGTCTGCGCAGGGCATGTCCGCCCGGGAAAGCAGCTATAAAATTCCCGAAATATTATTTAATAAACGACAAAGCAAAAGAGCTTCGCAGATGCGAAGCTCTTTTGCTTTACAAGGGCTGCTTTGGAATATTGCACATAAAATTTAAAGTTTTGATAGCCAATCTTAAATTTTGATTGTGAAATATGCATAAAGTTAAAAAAATGGGGTGCGGTATTAATTTATGATTGTTTACATCCTGTTCAAAAATTATTAAAGTATTATTAAAGGATTAATTTGGCAAAAGCGGGTAAGTCTTCTTTTGCTGAAAATTTTATTTTGAGAAGGAGGGGATTTGGTTGGCTACTTCGAGCGCAGTCGTACAGCCTAAGGGCAGCTTGGGCAGCGGCGGTATCGGAAAGGCGATAAAGAAGAACTGGCAGCTTTATCTTTTTGTGCTACCTGCTTTTGTTTATTTCGTCATTTTCTGTTATATGCCGATGTACGGTGTTATTATAGCCTTCAAAGACTTCAGCCCTGCTAAAGGAATTATGGGGAGTCGCTGGGCGTCACAGTTCGGTTTTAAACATTTTATTAACTTCTTCGGAACGGCGCAAGCCGGTACGGTTATTTGGAATACCCTGAAAATTTCGGGATATTTGCTTGTTGCCGGATTTCCGATTCCTGTTATCCTCGCGCTTATGCTAAACGAGGTTAAAAGCACCGGCTATAAAAAAACCATCCAAAACGTCACCTACGCGCCGAACTTTATTTCTACCGCCGTTATCGTTGGTATGATAATCATGTTCTTCAGCCGCGCGGGCGTTGTCAATAAGCTCCTTGATATGATAAACCTCGGTCCGGTGGACTTCCTTCTTAAAGAGAAGTACTTCATTCATATTTATGTTTGGACCGGCGTCTGGCAGAGCATGGGATGGAGTTCAATAATCTTCTTTGCCGCTCTTTCGAGCGTTGATCCGCAGCTTCACGAGGCGGCGACGATCGACGGCGCAACCAAGCTTCAAAGGCTTTTACATATTAATATTCCGTCGATACTTCCGACGATTGTCATAATGCTTATTATGCAGGTCGGTACCATATTGAACATCAGCTTCGAAAAAATATTCCTCATGCAAAACAGCGTTAACATCGGCTCTTCCGAGGTTATTTCGACCTATGTTTACAAGCAAGGTCTTCAAGGCGCGCACTATAGCTATTCCGCGGCGATAGGACTTTTCAACAACGTTATCAACCTTGTTCTCCTTCTCGCGGTCAATAAAATCAGTGCGAAGCTCTCAGACACGAGCTTGTGGTAAGGGGGAGGATGAAATGAGCAGAAAAAATAAAAACTCTCTTATTAAAGAAAGCGCGGGCGACAAGGTCTTTAATGTTATCAACCTTTTCATTTTGACCGTCTTGCTTTGTATCTCGGCTTATCCGCTTATATTCGTTATTTCGGCGTCAATAAGCGATCCGCAGGCGGTTGCCTCGGGCGAGATGCTTTTGTGGCCGGTTCGCTTTTCGCTTGAAGGGTACAAAACGATTTTTTCCACATCCGAGGTTTTCACCGGATATAAAAACACCGTTTTCTACACCGTTTCGGCAACCATTCTCAACCTCTCGGTTACACTTCCGTGTGCTTATGCTCTCTCGAGAAAAGATTTTTGGGGAAGAAACTTTTTAACTAAAATGTTCCTTGTCACAATGTTCTTCTCGGGTGGTCTTATTCCGACCTACATGCTTATGTCGAACACGCTTCATATCGGAAACACCATTTGGGTTATGCTTCTGCCGGGCGCGACGACCATGACAAACATAATCATCACAAGAACCTTCTTCCAGTCGACCATTCCCGAATCGATGCGCGAGGCGGCGGAAATCGACGGGTGCTCCAACTTCCGGATGTTCTTCTCGATAGTTCTTCCGCTTTCGGCGGCGATTATCGCGGTTATGTCGCTTTATTTCGGCGTTGCCCACTGGAACAGCTATTTCAACGCGATGATTTACCTTAAAGATCCCGGCCCGCTTGTTCCGCTCCAGCTTGTTCTTAGGAAAATCCTTGTTATGAACCAGTATGCCGCGGAAATGTTGCTTATTTCGGGAACTGCGTCGGAAGAGCTTCAAAAACAGCTTGCGCTTTCGGAACAGATTAAATATGCGCTTGTTATCGTTTCGACAATCCCGATTCTCGCAATCTATCCGTTTATTCAGAAGCACTTTGTAAAAGGCGTTATGATCGGCGCCGTTAAGGGATGATTATTAGCTCAAAGCGAGCTTATAATATTAAATCGTAAATTTTAAAAAGGAGAGATACTATGAACGCAAAGAGACTCTTAGCACTTGTTCTTGCCTTGCTTATGGTCGCTGTTATGTTCGCTGGATGCCAGCCGACAGACGACGACAAAGACGGCGACAAACCTGGCGATGAAGTACTTCCGGTTCCGGATTACATGAACGCCACAGGCCTCCCGATTGCAAAAGAGAAAATCACTCTTACAGCAATGGGCAAAAAAGATCCGGGCAAACCGGAATGGAATGACCTCGAACTCTTCAAACTCGCAGAAGAGAAAACAAACATCCACTTTGAGTTCGAACTCTTTGAAGGCGATACATACAAAGAGAAAATGAACCTCTCGCTTATCGGAAAAACATATCCTGATGTGTTCCTCCGCGGAAGCGAAATCACCGACGAAGATATGTACGGACCTGAGGGTCTTTTCCTCAATCTTAAACCGTATATCGCTTCTTTCGCTCCCAACCTCACAAAGAGAATGGAAGAGAACAGCGGCATCCGCGCGGCTATCACAAGCAGCGTTGACGGCGGCATCTACGGCACACCGTACTACATGAAGACTTCGATGCAGAACCCGCATCTTGCCTTCGTTTCGCAGAAATGGCTTGATAACTGCCAAATCAAAGACCTTCCGAAAACTGTTGATGAATTCTATGACATGCTCGTAAAATTCAAAACAATGGACGCAAACGGCAACGGCGATGCTAATGACGAAATTCCGTGGGGCAACGCAAAAGCCGGCGGCTGGACATACAAAAACTTTGACGAATACATCATGCCTGCTTTCACAGGCACAGTATCCGGAATGTTCGGAACAGACATTAAAGACGGCAAACTCGTCTTTACAGCTGCTCTTCCGGAATACAAAGAATATCTCAAATTCCTCAACAAACTTTGGAACGAAGACCTCATCGACAAAGAGTTCCTTACAATGACCGTTCAGCAGTTCAACGCGAAAGCGAAGAGCGACGTTTACGGCGTACATAACCTCTCGCCGACAGCTCTCGACATCTCGATGGGCGAGCAGCTCTCGCTTATCCCGCTTACATCACAGTGGAACAGCACACCTCTTGCAAAACCGGCAGACGGTCTCTACACAGGCCGCGGCATCATCACAGACAAATGCCAGTATCCGGCAGCTGCTATGAGATGGCTTGACCTCTGGTACGCAAAAGAAGCTGAAGCTATCGATGGCCTCTATGGCAACACATGGTTTGTCGGTCTTGAGAACGTTCACTGGAAATACGTTGAAGGCTCGAACAATGAGCTCTATTCGTTCATCGAACCGCTCAAGAGCTTTGACGATGTAAACGCTACCGTTTCCGTTAACATGGAAATGCCTTCATTCCTCGAGTTCATGCCGTCTTCGACAGCTCCGCTCATGCAGATGAAGGTCACACAGGTTAAGAAAAACCAGCTTCCGTACGTTAAGAAAGACATGTATCCGGCAAACGTCAGATACACTGCTGACGAAGCAGAAAGAGCTTCCTTGATTTACACAGACCTCCAGACTTATGTTGAGCAGATGACAACTAAATTTGTCACAGGCGAAGAATCTATCGACAACTTCGATAAATTCGTTCAGGAACTCAACAACAGAAAGCTCGCCGAGTACATGGCAATCAGACAGTCAGCTTACGACAGATGGGTTGAAGCAACTAAATAATTCTTGAAATTTGGGGCGGCGGATAACGCCGCCCCTTTTTTAAGCGTGTTTTTAATAAAAGCGCGCTTAAAAAAGGGTTAGAATAAATAAGAATATTTTTTAAGGAAAGTTTGAAATGATTAGTGTAAAAAATATTTCGGCACTGCTAAAGATTGATACCTCCGCGCTTTACGAGGGCCAGGCCGTTTTTGTTGAAGGGTATTATGCGCCCGGCGACGGCGGCGCAAAAACGGTGCATTTTTTTAAAGGCGAGTTTTCAAGCGACGGCGGGCTTTGCCATGCTGTGCCGGGCGGCGCTTTTGTCGTGCTTGGCAATCATGCGGATTTTGCGATGTTCGGTATATTTGACGGCACGAAAGACGCCGACGACGCGCTTGAGGCGATGATAAAAAATCCCGCCATAACCGAGATTACGGCAGGAAATCCGCTTAATTTTGCCAAGCGTCACAGGATAAAAAGAGGGCGCCTGCATTTTGATTTTCAGGGAAACAGCGTCACGACCAATAACTGCGAACTCTCCGGAAGAGACGATCCTTTTAACGCTATTTTTCATTTTATTGGCGAAGTGAGGGAAGAGGTCATTAAGATAACCCTTGACTCGCCGCTTCAGGAGCTTAACGATATTTTCCCCGCGGGGGACAGCTCGAAATTCGAGCTTTACGGATGGTATATCGTCAAGTGCGACAAGCTCGAGGGCGGCAGCGAATATCAGATAGATAAGCTAATCCAAGTCACCGAAATTATCGACGAAAAGCGGATAAGGCTCGGCTATAAAATGGGCTGGCCGCTTTTGCCGGGCAGAGAACTTACATATACAAAATGCGAGCCGATTTGCGACATAATTTTTGAAAACATGAAATTTTTCGCCACGCCGGGCGATTGGTTTGTCGGCACCCATCCGTTTTGCTTTGAATACGCTGTCGACACGCATATAAAGCATATTTATTCGCAGGACAATTTTTGGCCGCTTTGCCTTAGAAAACACAATAACAGGTTCACCGTCGACTGCTGCGAACTTGTTAACCCCTGCGAGGTCATCGTCGGCGGAACCGGATATTTGGCGCAGAATATCAACTGCCTTTACGGCATTGTGCGCGACTGCCGCGTCAGCAATGCGCGCCACCTGAACGACTTTACCGGAAGCGCGTTTTGCCAGGTGCTTAACTGCCACGGCGACGGCGACTGGTGCGGCTCTTATGTAACGCACGGACAATATGAACACGATCTTTCGTATGTCGGCTGTTCGGGGCTTTTGTCCTTTGCAAACAGCGGCCCTATTTGGGGCGGATGCGCGACGAGGATAACGGTCGAGCGGCATTCTTGCAGCAGGCTGCTTGCCTACACTAAAATTTCTGATTTAACCCTTATCGACGTGCAGGTTTACCGGCGCGAAGAGAAGATGGACGATCCCCGAAGCGAAGCGTTTGTCACCGACTCGGGAAGCATTTTTCTCAACTGCGACGGCGCGCAGCTTCGCGGATGTACCGCGGAAGGCGGCATAAAATTCACAAACCGCAGCCGGCGGAGCAAACGCCGCACCATCCTGGACGGATGCTCCATAACTCAGGTTATGGAGGGCGGATTTAAGGTTTTTCCGAATGAGGAAGACGCGGGCAGGGTGGATTTTATAAACTGCGATTTTTACGGATTTTCCGAAAAAGATTTAAACGGTATTTCAGAGCCGCATTTTATCAATACGGTTTTTCACTTAGATAAATAAGGAGAAGATTTATGAAAATTCTTGTAACACTGCCCGAAGGCGATATCAGGGATACTTTTATTACGCCGGTGCAAAAAGAGGAACTTGCCGCGCTCGGCGAGGTCGTCTATAATCCGTTTTCCCGCCACTATGAGGACGACGAGCTTCGCGACGCGCTTGTCGGCGTTGATTATGTCTTCACCGGCTGGGGCACGCACAAGCTGACCGAGGAGGTTTTGTCCAAAGCGGATAAGCTCAAGATGATTTGCCATGTCGGCGGCACCGTGAAGCCGTATGTTTCGGAGGAAGCATATGCGAAAGGGATAAAGGTAATCAGCGGAAACGAGATTTACGCAAAGTCGGTGGCTGAGGGCGTTATTGCCTATCTTCTCTGCGTGCTTCGCCGCCTGCCTTATTATGAGAGCGAGCTTAAAAAAGGAAATTGGCCCGAAACTTTTAAAAACAGAGGGCTTATCGGCAGGAGCATCGGACTTGTCGGCTTCGGCGCGATTACAAAACTTGTTATCCCCATGCTTCGCCTTTTTGATATGAAGATAAAAGTATACAGCCGCTATCTCACCGACGAGCAAAAGAGGGATTACGGCATAGAATACGCCGATGTCGAGGAGATTTTTAAAACCTGCGATATCGTTTCGCTTCACAGCGCATATACACCGTCGACTCACCATATGATTACCGGCGACCATATGCGCTCTATGAAAAAGGACGCGATTTTGCTTAATACTGCCAGAGGACCTATCGTCGACGAAGAGGCGATGGTTGAGGTGCTTCACGAGCGACCTGACCTTATCGCGGTGCTCGACGTTTACGGGAACGAGCCGCTTTCGGCGGGCGATCCTATCTTGCTTTGCGAAAACACTTTCACAATGCCGCATCAGGGCGGGCCGACAATCGATATGCGCGGAGTTGTCACAAGCGCGCTTGTAAGAAATATTATTTCCCTTGAAAACGGAAAACCGCTCGACCTCGAAATCACATGGGAGCAATGCCAGAAGCAGACGGCGTAAAGCTAATAGGGATAATAAGGCCGGCAAAGGCGCGCTTTACAAAAACAAAGAATGCATAAGCGCGGCAGGCACGCAAATACTATCATTAAAGGCGGTGGTAGTATAAAGTTTTTTAAGAAGAACGGAAAAAGGTTTCTAACAAAAGAAAGCGCGGGCGAGTTTATTTTGCAGCCCGACAAGAGAAACGCCGAAACAAATGCGGCGCAGCCGAGCGATGAAAACGTGGAAGCGGAGCGCGGCTGGAACATGGAAAATAAATTATAAAAACTTTGCCGAAAATCGGCAAAGTTTTTTATTTCTGCAATACTTTTGCAAAAAAATATGGTAAAATATTTTCATCTTAAGAAAATTTTATTAAGGAGAAAGAGCAATGAAAGCGAAAAGAACTTTGGCGCTTGTTCTTGCGGCTATTTTCGTCTGTCTGCTTTTTGCGGGCTGCGATAATAACAACGGAAACGGCAACAACAAAGGAAACACAGAAAAAATCCCTGTTCCCGATTATATGAACGAAACCGGCTTCCCGATTGCGAAAGAAAAAATTACCGTCACCGCGATGGGCAGAAAAGATCCGGGCGCGACCGAGTGGAATGACCTTGAGCTTTTCAAACTCGCGGAAGAAAAGACAAATATTCATTTTGAATTTGAGCTTTTTGAGGGCGATACATATAACGAGAAGAAAAATCTTTCGGTCGTAGGTCAGACATATCCCGAAGTTTTCCTCCGCGGCGGAAGCTATACCGATGAGGACACAAACGGACCGGAAGGCGTATATCTTAACCTCACTCCGTACATAAATTCTTTTGCTCCCAACCTTACAAAAAGAATGAACGAAATTCCTACCATAAAAGCTTCGATAACAAGCGGTGTTGACGGCAATATTTATGGCGTACCCTCTTATATGAAAACTTCAATGCAGCAGAGCCACCTTGCGTTCGTTTCAAAAACATGGCTTGATAACTGCGGCATTGCGGAGCTTCCGAAAACTGTCGATCAGTTTTACGACATGCTTGTAAAATTCAAGACAATGGATGCCAACGGCAACGGTGACGCAAATGACGAAATTCCTTGGGGCAACGCAAAAGCCGGTGGCTGGACATACAAAAACTTTGACGAATATCTTATGCCGGCGTTTACGGGAACGGTTACCGGCATGTTCGGCACAGACGTTAAAAACGGCGAAGTCGTTATGAACGCCATGCTGCCGGAATACAAAGAATATCTCAAGTTCCTAAATAAACTTTGGAACGAAGAGCTTATAGACAAAGAATTCCTTACAAACACAGTCCAGCAGTTTAACGCAAAAGCCAAGGCAAATATTTACGGCGTGCATAACATCAGCCCGACAGCTCTTGATATTTCGATGGGCGAGCAGCTCTCGATGATTCCGCTTACATCGCAGTGGAACAGCACTCCGGCGGCAAGACCGTCCGAAGCTGTTTATCCGGCAAGAGGCGTTATCACAAATAAATGCGAGCACCCGGAAGCTGTTATGAGATGGTTTGATATTTGGTATGCTACCGAAGCTGAAGCGGTCGACGGCCTTTGCGGAACCACTCTGTTTGTCGGAATCGAAGGCAAACACTGGAAATATGTCGAGGGTTCGAACAATGCGCTTTATGAATTTATCGATCCGATTAAAGGATTTGACGACATAAACAAGACCGTTTCGGTTAATATGGAAATGCCGTTCTTCTTAAACTTCTCGCCGTCTTCGACCGCTCCGCTAATGCAGATGAAGGTCAAGCAGGTAAATGAAAATCAAAACCCGTACCTCAAGAAAGACATGTACCCGATAAATGTCAGATATACCGAGGAAGAAGCCGAGCAGGCGGGCATTCTTTATACCGACCTTACGGCATATATCGAAATGGAATCGACCAAGTTTGTAACAGGCGAAACTTCTTTTGATAAATTTGATGATTTTACAAATGGGCTTAAAAACAGAAGGGTTGACGAATACCTTCAAATCAGAAAAGCGGCATACGACAGATGGATCGAAGCCACTAAATAATTTTCCTATAAAAAAGGCGCCGCAAAAGCGGTGCCTTTTTTTATATATATTTAAAATTATGGATTTCGGAGTTTTCGGTTTTTACGGTGAGCTTGTTGCCGTGCACTTCGAGCGAAACGGGCGGAGAGGGGAGTTTGTTTAAAAAGACCTGCTCGCCCGACAGGCGATATGCCAAAAGCAGACCTTCGGAAGTGCCTGCAAAAATAAGATTATCCTTATAAGCTGTGCAGGTGACCGCGCCGACAACCGACTTTGAAAATATATTTTCGCTGCCTTTATTCGTTATAATATACGCCTTGAGATTATTGCGGTGGTTTACGCCCATAATCACAGCGGATTTGCCGTCTATCTCGATGCATTGCAGGCTTTCGACATTGCTTATCCACTGCTCGCTGCCAAAATCGTGCGTGATATCGCCGTTATTATCGATTATTTGCAAATTTGAGCGGCAGGTTAGGCGTTTACTGCCCGCGATAAGGCGGGTGTCGCCGGGGGCGAGGGTTATTTCGGAAAGCAAATCGGGCACGCCGATTTCGAAATAAATAGAATTTAACAATTTGCCGCTTTCATCAAAATATTTTATGCTGTCGTCGCCGCAACCGGCGGCGATAACTTTTTTGCCCTTGTATGTGGCGGCACAAAGCGCAACCGCGCCGGGATTTTCAAGCTCCCACCAGGGGTATATAGTGGGGATACGGGTGATTTCGGTCTGCCAAATTTTTTCGCCTTCGGGCGACACCATAGAGAGCGAGCTACCCTCGGCGACAATAAAGTTGCCGCAAAAGGGGAGGCTGACAGTTTTTTCGTCTGGCTTTTGTTTTCCGCCGGGCAATGCCGCCGCGCCGTTTTCGCAAGCGGTTATCGCCGAGAGGGTTGTGGGGAATTTTTTATCGCCGGTTTTAAGAGAAATTTTGCCGTTTTCATTGTAAATCGAAAAACTTTGCAAATCCTCTCCTGCGGAAAGAATATTTATAAAGCTGACCTCTTCCCCGGAAGCGAGCGGGGCGAAAATCTCCTGCTCGTAAGAAGTAAGACAAAATTCATCTTCGGGCAGGTTATAGCGCGCTTTAAAAAAGCGGGCCCGCTGCGCATCGGTTTTGACCTTTGGGTCTGCGATAATTTTTTCCTTAATGCTGAAAGTGCATGGATGTGAGGTCTGCGGAATGATTTTAAAATATTTGTTTTCGCGTTTTGAAAGAAGAACGTTGCTCTCAAGAGCGGCGCGTCCGGGGGTGCGAAAGCGCGACGTTATAAGATACCGAGCGGTTTCTTTTATAATAACAGTATCTTTAACGATGATTGCTGTGCCGGGAATTATATAGAGTTCGCGCCGCCAGTCCGAACCGGCGGTGTTTTTTAAAAGCAGAGAAAGATAAATGTCGCCGTTTTCGTTTTTTTTCGATTTTTCTGCTGCGGCGAAGGAGGGGATCTTTTCGCATTCGCCGTTTTTATAAATTGTAAGCATATTATGGTTTTCCGCGGAGGAGGCAAGCAGCCCGTCCGCCGCAATCAGAAAATCTATGCCGTATTTTTGATAATTTATAATACTTGCCGCGTCGTCATATGAATGCGATCCGCCGCCAAGCCCGTCGATAAGAAGATATTCGTCGTCTTTTTCAAATCCGCTTCGCCATGCGATTTTGTCAAAGCAATTTTTTTGCGGAACTTCGGGGGGCCTTGTGAAAGCGCCTACCCCTGTGAGGGTGGCGTATTCGGGGAGTGCTTCCGCCGCGCCGTAGACAAGTTTATCCATAGGAATAATTTTGAGACCGATATGGTCGGCGGGAAGCTGCGGTTCTGTCGCTGCGTCAAAGCTGCGCGGCAGATAAACCGACCAGTCGATATTCCCTTGCCGCCATGCGGGGGAAAGCGATTTTGCAAAAACGTAGCGGCCGTCGCGGTAATATTCCGCTGCGGCGGCAAGAAGCCCTGCATTCGATGCCCAAAAAAGTGAGCTGTCACCGCTTTCGGGCATCCAGCCGGTATTGTTTGTGACGGCAATAGCGCATTCGGCGGCGGCTTTCGCGCCGCCACTTTCAAAATAACCCGCGCCGATATTAAAAAGCGAATACTCGATAAGCGCGGGTTGGGACATGGCAAAACCGTGGCAAAGCCCGTCGCAAATCGGCTTCCAATTGCCGTTTTGGTATACCGAAAAAACATTGTCGGCAAGAGCTTTATATTCGGCCATTTCGCAGCCAAGCTCGGGATAGTATTTATCGAAAAAGTCGCAGAGATAGGTTATGCCGAGGGCGGGTAAAAGCCCGTGGTTTTGGCGCGGATATCCGGGAGTTTGATAATTTTTGAATTTTATCATCTCCACCCCTTCGCGGCTGCGAAGCCACGAGAGAAAAAGATTTGAAGAAGAGAGATAAAGCGCGTCGTCAAGCATGCCGCTAATTTCAAGAAGCCGCCAAACCGAGGCGCGGGATTTCAGCCGCAGGTGCAGGTCGTTATTATTGTCCTGCTTTAAAACTATATCGGCAAAAGCGCGGTTATATTCTTTTTGCGCGTCTTTGTCGCCTGTAAAGTATGCGAGCGCGCCTTTTTGCTCTATGGGCGCGACGTAATATGCGGCGGGATTTTCGCTGTCGCACTTCGCCGCTTTAAAATTATTTATAAGCTCGTTTTTAAAAGGATATTTTTTTGCGTTTATCTGGCAAAGGTATCCTATATTATCAGAAGAAATGTTTTTTATAAACTGCGCGGCGGCGAGCGCCGCGTCATCATCGTGCGAAAATCCGATATGTAAAATATTAAATCCTGTAGCGAAAGGATCAAGCAGGGTGCGCAGTTCATACCCGCCCTTGCCGGGATAAGTGCGGTCGGTAAAAAGCAGATGTTTATAATAAAGATATTTTACGCAAGGGTTGTCTGCAAGGTTGCCAAGAAGAATGACAGGACCTTTTGCCGCCGAAAGGTCGGCGGATGATTTGACGACAGCCTCACAAAAGGGAGCAAGCGCGGCGAGGATATCTCCCGCCGCCGCATCCGAAGCGGCGGTGCCGGAAGTTATTATTTTTACATGCAACGATTTATAAAGCGGAGTTGCGCGCTCTATTTTTCTTGCGCTTGTTAAGTTTTTCATTGAAAAATACCTCGAATCAAACCGGATAAAGCTATTATATCAGAAGAAAAATTTAGTTTACAGTTTATTCAATATTTTTTTTGAATTAGGTGTTGACAGGGGACTGCAGGGGTGTTAAGATAACCTCGTTAGCACTCGACAGGTGAGAGTGCTAACGAGGTGAAAAAATGGATTTGAATGAACGCAAAAAGTTAATATTACAGGCAATTATAGAGGAATATATCAGAGAAGCAGAGCCTGTCGGCTCCAAGTATATTTCGGAAAATTATGGTTTCGGCCTTTCTTCGGCCACCATACGAAACGAAATGGCGGAGCTGGAGGAACTCGGATTTCTGCTTCATCCGCACACGTCGGCAGGACGGATTCCGTCGCAATCGGGATTCCGGCTTTATGTCGACAATCTTCATGAGACATACCGCCTTTCGCTACTTGAGATGCAAAAGATGCAGGAGCTTATGAAAACCCGGATGGAGGAGCTTGAAACCTTTCTTTCAAAGGCGTCGCGCGTTATGAGCGCGATGACAAATTACACCGCGATAACCACCACCCCGACGGTGGCGGCGGCGGAAATGCTTCGCTTTGATATCCTGCCCGTTTCGGGAAATAGCTTTCTTATCACAATGGTAATGAGGGGCGGAATAGTAAGAACAAAAATGTGCTACACTTCCGCGCCGATAAGCGAAACGGTGCTCCGGCAACTTTCGGGGCTTCTCAATGATAAGATGTGCAACCGCCCGCTTCATTCGGTAAACCTCAAAGAGATAAACGATATTTACCGCCAGCTCGGCGATTACGGCGCGCTTTTAAGCCCGGTTTTGAATTATATCAACGAATGCGCCGAGGATATGACGCCGATAAACATTATCGTCGAGGGAGCGGACAATATTTTCGATTATCCCGAGTTTAGCAGCAGAGGGAAAGCAAGGGAACTTTTCGGTTTGTTGCAAGACAAGGAAGAGGTCAAAAAACTTGTGATGCCTGCGCTTTCGGAAGAGGGAATAAAAATCCAGATAGGAAGCGAAAATCAAAACTTTAAGATGAGCGATTCGTCAATTGTTTTGGGTAACTATAAAATAGGAAATAAGGTCGTTGGAGCTATCGGCATAATCGGCCCCGTAAGGATGGACTACGGAAAAGCGATTTCGCATATAGAATATTTAACGAAAGCTATCAGCGATATATTTGGAGGCGACAGTGAGTAAAGAAAAAGTTAGTGAAGAAAAGCAGAAGAAACCAAAGAAAACAGAGGAGCTTGAAAAGCTCGAAACCGAACTTGCGGAAACAAAAGACCGCCTTTTAAGGCTCATGGCGGAATTTGAAAATTTCAAAAAGAGAACCGAGCGGGAAAAAGAAGAGCAATCGGCGTATGTTATTTGCGAAACCATTTTGCAGCTTCTACCGGCTGTAGATTCGCTTGAAATGGCGATAAAGGCCGAAAACGCGTCCGCCGAAGATATGAAAAAAGGGATTGAGCTGACGCTTGCCCAGTTTTCGGCGGGGCTTGCAAAGCTCGGCATCGAGCCTATCGACACCGAGGGCGGTTTTAACCCCGAACTTCACAGCGCGATAATGCATACCGAAAGTAAGGACTATCCCGAAAACAGCGTTATGGAAGTGTATCAAAAAGGCTATAAAACGGCAAACAGAGTAATCAGACATTCGGTTGTCAGCGTGGCAAATTAAAGCCGCGCGGCAGATGATATTTTTATTTGAATTTTAGGAGGATTTATATTATGGGAAAAATTATAGGAATTGACCTTGGAACAACCAACTCGTGCGTTGCGGTTATGGAGGGCGGCTCGGCCGTCGTTATCCCGAACGCAGAGGGCGGAAGAACAACCCCGTCGGTCGTCGCTTTTTCAAAAGAAGGCGAAAGAATGGTCGGCCAGGTCGCAAAACGACAGGCGATCACAAATCCGGACAGAACGGTCACATCGGTAAAAAGAAAGATGGGCGAGCCGGCAAAAATTAAAATTGACGACAAAACATATTCGCCGCAGGAAATTTCGGCGATGATTTTGCAAAAGCTCAAAGCCGACGCGGAAAGCTACATCGGAAGCCCGGTAACCCAGGCGGTTATCACCGTTCCGGCGTATTTCAGCGACAGCCAGAGGCAGGCGACAAAAGACGCGGGCAAAATTGCGGGGCTTGAAGTTCTTCGAATCATCAACGAGCCGACAGCCGCGGCGCTTGCTTATGGAGCAGATAAAGGCCACGAGCAGAAGGTCATGGTTTATGACCTCGGCGGCGGCACCTTTGACGTTTCTATTCTTGAAATCGGCGAGGGCGTTCTTGAAGTTCTCGCGACAGGCGGAAACACAAAGCTCGGCGGAGACGATTTCGACGAGAGAATCGTGAAACACCTCATCGAGGGATTCAAAAAAGAGAGCGGAATCGACCTTTCAACCGACAAAATGGCGATGCAGAGACTTCGCGAAGCTGCTGAAAAAGCAAAAATCGAGCTTTCGGGAATAACGACAGCGAATATAAACCTGCCGTTTATCACCGCCGATTCGAGCGGCCCGAAACACTTTGATATGACAATCACAAGGGCGAAGTTCAACGAGCTTACAGCCGACCTCGTCGAAAAGACGATGGAGCCGGTTCGCCAGGCGATAAAAGACGCGGGCATCTCGACTTCCGACCTTGCAAAAGTTCTTCTCGTCGGCGGCTCCACAAGAATTCCGGCGGTTGTCGAAGCGGTTCAGAAATTTACCGGCAAAGAGCCGGATAAAGGCATAAATCCGGACGAATGCGTCGCTCTCGGCGCCGCTATTCAGGCGGGCGTTCTCGCCGGAGATGTCAAAGACCTGCTTCTTCTCGACGTTACTCCGCTTTCGCTCGGGATCGAGACAATGGGCGGCGTTTTCACAAAACTTATCGAGCGAAACACGACAATCCCGACAAAGAAAAGCCAGGTATTCTCGACCGCTGCTGACGGGCAGACCTCTGTAGAGGTGCACGTTCTTCAGGGCGAGCGCGAAATGGCTTCCTATAATAAAACGCTTTCGAAATTTCATCTTGACGGAATTCCCGCCGCTCCGCGCGGCGTGCCGCAGATCGAGGTTACTTTCGATATCGACGCCAACGGCATTGTAAATGTTTCTGCAAAAGACCTCGGAACAGGCAAAGAGCAGAAGATTACGATTACCGCATCAACAAACCTTTCGGACGCGGAAATCGAAAACGCGGTCAAGGAAGCGGAAGCGCATGCTGCGGAAGACAAAGCGCGCCGCGAAGAGGTCGACATCCGCAACAGCGGCGACCAGATGGTTTATCAGAGCGAAAAAACTTTAACCGATCTCGGCGACAAACTTACAGACGCAGACAAAGAGCCGGTTATCGAAGCTATCGGAACTCTGAAAAAATCGCTTGAGGGAACCGATTACGAGAAAATCAAAGCCGATACAGAGGCGCTGACAAAGGCTTTCTACGCGATAAGCGAAAAAATTTACGCGGCAAATCCCGCGGGCGGCGAGGGCGCGGCTCCGGGCGGCGAAACGGTTGACAGCGAAGGATTTAACGTAGAAAACGACGATACACAAAACTAAAAAAACAGTAACCTGCGCGGGGGCATTCACCCCCGCGCAGGTATCATCACGAAAGCCGCTTACCAAAACCGAAAAACAGGTAAAACTGCAAAGGTTTTTTGGGGATGTGGCTTATCGCATTTTAATTTCAAGGTGGTTTTATGGCCGGTAAAAGGGACTATTATGAGGTTTTGGGCGTTTCCAAAAGCGCCTCGGATAATGACATAAAAAAAGCCTTTCGCGCGCAAGCAAAAAAATATCATCCGGACGTAAACCCGGGAGATGCTGCGGCGGAAGCAAAATTCAAAGAAGTAAACGAAGCATATGAAGTGCTTTCGGATGCCGATAAAAAACAAAAATACGACCAGTACGGCCACGCCGGCGTCGATCCTAATTTCGGGGCGGGCGGCGGCGCAGGCGGCTATGGCGATTTCGGCGGATTTTCAGGATTTTCCGATTTGGGCGATATTTTCGGCTCGATTTTCGGGAGCGGCTTTGGCGGCGGTTTCGGCGGAAGCACGAGAAGAGGCCCGACCAAAGGCGAGGATTTGCAGACGACCGTTATAATCGACTTTATGGAAGCGGTGCGCGGCGTTAAGAAAGAGGTTACGATTTCGCGCGTTCAAAAATGCGACGATTGCGGCGGCGAGGGCGCGGCGCCGGGCACTAAAGCGGAAACCTGTACCAAATGCGGCGGCACCGGCGCGGTCAAGATACAGCAGAAAACGCCGCTCGGATATATGGCAACCTCAAGACCTTGCGAAACCTGCGGCGGCACCGGAAGAATTATCGCCACGCCATGCAAACGATGCAGCGGCAAGGGGAAAATACGGAAAAACAGCAAAATTACGCTCGATATTCCGGCGGGAATTGACGACGGAAAGCAGCTTCGAAGCCCCGGAAACGGCAACGCCGGTAATTTGGGCGGCCCGTCGGGCGACCTTTACATTATCGTCCGCGTTCGTCCGCACCCTGTATTCACAAGAGAGGGAAGCAATGTTTTCGTGGAGGTTCCGATAACCTTTGCCGATGCGGCAATCGGCGCCGAAATTGAAGTGCCCACCGTTGACGGCAAGGTCAAACTGACCATCCCTGAGGGAACTCAGTCGCACACCGAATTCCGCCTTAAAGGCAAAGGAATTCAGAGACTTGGCAGTGTCGGGCGCGGCGATGAATTTGTAACCGTTATCGTCGAAGTTCCGAAAAATTTAAGCGGAAAACAAAAAGAGCTTATAAAAGAATTTTCAAACCTGACCGGAAATGCGCAGTACTCTAAGAAAAGCACGTTTTTCAATAAAGTTCGCGACGCTTTTAAAGATTAGGGAACTTTTTTTAAAAAGTTGCGTCTAAATAAATAGTATTAATTGGAAGAAATTTCGTTTATAGTTATATCAAGGGAATATTTAAAAGTAGAGGGGACAAAAATGAAAAAACTGATTTCTTTTATCCTGTGCGGTTGCCTTGTCTTGGGGCTTTCTGTGACCGCTTTTGCGGAAGATGCCGCGCCGGACGGCTCGGATGATACTCCTATTCTTATCAGCGCGCCTGTAGAAGACGGAAAAGGCGGCAAACTTGATGAAAATACTCTCGAGAAAATCATTCTTTTTGTAAAGGGCAAGATAACGATTCCCGCCGAGCTCACCGAATTTGACTATTATGTCTATTCATATAAAGACGGCGTTGCGGAAAACATCTCGCTTTCATGGAGCGACAAAAAGAGAACGCGCACGATTTCGGTTATCTACAGTAGCGAAAATATTCTCGGATATTCCGATTATAAAAACGATTCGGGCGATATAAAAATCGCGAAGATAACCCGCGAGCAGGGGCAAGAAGCGGCAGAAGCGTTTGCCAAAAATCTTGTGCCAAGCGTAGGGGAATATAAAAAAACAGCCGAGCGCGCCGGCGGAAATAATTTTGAATATACATTTACCTATCATAAAAACGGCTTGCCCGTAAATGGAATTTATTTTGTCGTTCGTGTGGATTACACAGACAAAAGTATAAAAGATTTCTATAACGTCCCGAATTATGCGAAGGAGTTTTTGGGCGATAAGGCAAACGCCATCTCGCTTGAAGAAGCCACAAAAATCTATAAAGCGGGCATAAAAGCCGAGCTTTATTATTTCACCAGCTATGACTATAAAGACGGAAAAATCAGCACCTTCCCGGCGTATACCGTAACATCGGAAAACAGCGTTATCGACGCTATTACCGGGAAACCGATTTCATACGGCACGAGAGACGTCGGATATGACGACGGCGACAAAAGCGACAGCAACGAAGCGGGCGCGGCTCCGACCGATCCGGGCTCGGATGGACTTACCGAAAGCGAAGCGGCGGCAGCCGAGGAATATGACAATATCTTGAAGCCGGAAGAGGCTTTTGCGAAACTTCAGGAAGCGGTTCCGGAGTTCTTTAAAGACGCGAAACTTACCGGCAACTGGCTCTCAAGAAATTATTATGACAAAGAAACGCTGACCTGGGAACTCTCGATGGATCAAGGCGACAAGAGAACTTACAGCTATGCGAGCGTCGACGCCAAAACCGGAGAAATCATGTCGTTCTCCTGCTATGACTGGAACGACAACGATTACAGCAAGGAATACACCGTAGACAACGAAAAGCTCAAAACCGCGGCAAACGCCATGGTTGCAAGGCTTTCAAAAGGCGATTACAAATATTCCGAAATCAGCATTTCGGAGAGCAAAGGCCGCTTTGCATACGCAAATTTTGTAAGGCTTGAAAACGATATAAAAACGCAGGACGGCATCTCGGTTTCATTTGATAACGTAACCGGAAAAATCTGCTCTTACAACAAGCGCATCACAAAAGCTGAATACAAAAAATTCACCCCGGCGGGTGATGAAGCGGTAAAGAACGAATATGTCAAGCATTCGCCGCTTGAACTCTGCTATGTTTCGACCGACGGCACAACCTTCTCGCTCGCATATGCCGCGAAGGTTGATTACAATGTAAGCTATTTCGACGGCATCACGGCAAAGCCGATTAACTATGACGGCAAACCGTATCAGCCCGTTCCGGACGACGGATTTACCTATTCGGATATCTCGGGCCACTATGCCGAAGCGCAGATAAAAGACCTTGCGGGAATCGGCGTCGGATTTTCGGGCGGACTTTTTAAACCCGACCAGAATATTACCGATACCGAGCTTGCCGAGCTTCTTCTCAGCGTAAGCGGCGGGAAATATTATATAACTCCGGAAATGATTTATGACTGCATCGGAATGCCGATGCCGGCACCGGGCGCCGAGACAGAGGGCGTTGTGGTCACCCGCGAAAAAGCGGCCATCTTGATGGCGAACATTCTCGGATACGGAAATGCGGCGAAGCTCGAGGGGATTTATAAACAGCCGTTTTCGGATGTAACCGAAGATATGGAAGGCTTTGGCGCGATTGCGATTATCAAAGGGCTTAAAATCGTCGGAGGAAACGGAAACGATACTTTCTCTCCGGCAGCATACCTGACAAGAGGTCAATTCGCGATTATGCTTTATAACCTGCTTGCAAACAGGTGACATATACACCCTTTCCTTGAAAAATGCTTGGGCGAAAGCCCAAGCATTTTTTTTGCGCTTTTTAAATATGTTATATAAAGGAAATTAAGGGGAGGGGAATTGTCATCGGCTTTTTTGAAAAATTAAACGGGCTTGTCTGGGGTGCGCCCTTAATAATTCTTATTCTTTTTGGAGGAGTATATTTTACCCGACGTCTTAGAGGCGTGCAGTTTTCCGGGATTGGGAAAAGTTTTTCGAGCTTTTTAAATCTTCGGGCGGAGAGGGGGAGCTTTCACCCTTCCGCAGCGCGTGTGTCGCACTCGCGGCGACAATAGGAACAGGAAATATCATCGGAATCGCGGCGGCGATCGCGATAGGCGGACCGGGCTCGATTTTCTGGATGATTTTGACTACGCTTATCTGCCTTCCTTTGCGCTATGCAGAAGGGTATCTCGGGGCGACCTACCGCAAGAGCAAACCAAGCGGAATGATTTCCGGCGCATTTTATTATTTTGAAAAATCAAAAAGACCGATAATCCGGGCGCTTGCGCCGGTCTATGCCGTTCTTTGCCTCGGATGCGCCCTGCTGGGAATGGGCACCATGGTGCAAAGCCGCTCGGTCGCAGACGCGGTTTTGGCGCTTGCCCCGGGGAAAGAAAGCAACACCTTTATAATAAGCGCGGCAATCGGGATTGTTATGAGCGTTTTATTCTACATTTGCGTGCACAAAGGCGTCTCAAGAATCGGAGATGTCGTCTCGGTCGTCGTGCCGTTTATGCTTATCGCCTATTGCCTTTGCGGCGCCGCGGCTATTGTTTTTTATAAAAGCGAGCTCCCTGCCGCCTTTTCCGCGATTTTTAAAGGGGCTTTTAGCGGAAGCGCGGCGATAGGGGGATTTGGAGGCGCCGCGCTTAAAACGGTTATCAGCAGCGGCATTTCAAAAGGCGTTTTCACTAACGAGTCAGGGCTCGGAACCGCGGCGTTTGCCGCCGGCGCTTCAAAATCCTCGCCGGCTTCGGCGGGATTTGCGCAGATGGGCGTCGCGATAATCGACACCGTTATTGTCTGCTCGGTTTCGGCGCTCGCGATAATAACAAGCGGCGCATATAAATCAAACCTCTCGGTGACCGAGATAACGGCCGAGGCGTTTTCGCTGGGCGGAATTTTTCCGGCGGGCGGAAAAATGGTGTATATCTCAACTATACTTTTCGCCTTTATGAGCGCGCTCGGCGTATATTTTTACGGGCGGCAGAGCCTTCGGTATTTGACCGGCGGCCACGGCGTCACTGTTTTCAATCTGCTTTTTGCCGTCTTTATTTTTGCCGGATGCGTTTATCCTGTCATGACCATTTGGAATATCGCGGATATACTAAACGGGCTGATGGCATTTTTGAATCTTCCGGCGCTTATCAGCGTTGCGGCGCTTGTCAAAAGCCCTTTCGGGAAAAGGAAAAAAGAGGCACTGCAATTAACAGAATAAAAAGAGCCGCTTCGTTTTCGAAGCGGCTCTTTGCTTGTTTTATTTATATTGATATATGACGGCGTTTAAGGCGTTTATCGATATACCTTGAGAGGAAGGTGTAGGCAAGAGCCATAATAGGCGCGCCGAAAACCATTCCGACAACCCCGAAAAGACTGCCGCCGATAGTTATGCCGAGAAGAACGAAAAATCCGGAAATTCCGATGGCATTGCCGACAACTCTCGGATATATTAGATTGTTGTCAACCTGCTGGATAACAAGGATAAAGACGACAAACCATAGTGCTTTGACCGGACTTTCGAGCAGGATAAGCAGGGTGGAGGGAATCGCGCCGAGCCACGGGCCGAGCAGCGGGATAATATTTGTAAGTCCGATGATAAGGCCGATAATCGGCGCGTATTCGGGAGATATGCGGAAAGCCCAGACGCCGAAAGCGCAAAGCGTTCCCAAAATAAGCGCTTCGGTGAGCTGGCCGCCGATAAATTTTTGCAGCGTAACATTGAATTCGTGGCCGAAATCGAGGAACTTCTCCATTTTTTCTTTCGAGATAAAAGAATAAAGCAATTTTTTGCTTATTAAAATCAGCTTCTCTTTTGCCGAGAGCATATAGACCGAGAAGATTATTCCGATGAAAAGGTTCAGAAGCCCGCCGGTAAAGGTGAGGGTAAAACCGTAAATTTTCGGAATAGAATTTATAAGGAAAGTTTTAACCGAATTGAAAATCTCGTCGATGCTCGGGAGGTCTTTTAGCATTGCCGACAGGAATTCGTTATTTACTTCCAAATCGTTATACCAGTTTGTTATTGTGGTGATATAGGCGGGGATTTTCGTAATCAGCAAGGTAATATTAGAAATAATTGTGGGCAAAATAACCGCAAAAACAATGTAAAAGAAGATTAAGAATGAAAGATATGTCGCGGCGAGCGAAAAGGAACGTTTGTGCTTTGTAAAAAACGGCTTGCAAAAAAACTTGCCTTTAAAAACGGTATTTTCAAAAAACTTTAATAGTCCGTTAAGAATAAAAGCAATTCCGAGCCCCCAGAAAAACGGGGTAAGGAGCGCAAAAAAACCGCCGATTTTTGAAAAAATCGTTCCTATATTGGAAAGCACGAGGAAAAGAATAATCGCGAAAGCTATGACAATATAGATATTATTTTGTTTTTTTATTTCCATATCAGGCTCCTTTTAAAATTATGGGATAATGTTATCACATTTTCGCTTGAAATAACAGATTAAATAAATTATAATATATTTTGTTATAAAATTATAGGGGGATTATCAAATGTCAGTAAAAATCGGTATTAACGGCTTTGGCAGAATCGGCCGCCTCGTGTTCAGAAGCGCAATTTTGAACCCGAACGTTACCTTTGTCGGTATCAATGATCCGTTCATCGATCCGGAGTATATGTGCTATATGCTCAAATACGATTCGATCCACGGTAGATTTGAGGGGACAATCAGCCACACAGACGATTCTATTATCGTTGATGGCAAAGAAGTTAAAGTATACAGCTGCATGAATCCTGAGGAGATTCCGTGGGGAGCTTGCGGCGCGGATTACGTCGTTGAGTCTACCGGCGTTTTCACCACCATCGAAAAAGCAAACGCGCACATCAAAGCGGGCGCGAAAAAAGTTGTCATTTCTGCTCCGTCGGCTGATGCTCCGATGTTTGTTATGGGCGTTAATAACGACAAATACGAAACAAGCATGAACGTTGTTTCGAACGCTTCCTGCACAACAAACTGCCTTGCACCGCTTGCAAAAGTTATAAATGATAATTTCGGAATTACAGACGGCCTCATGACCACCGTTCATTCCACAACAGCAACACAGAAAACTGTTGACGGCCCGTCGAAAAAAGACTGGCGCGGCGGCAGAGCGGCAGCGGGCAACATCATTCCGTCGTCCACAGGCGCTGCAAAAGCTGTCGGAAAAGTTATTCCGGAGCTTAACGGAAAACTCACCGGTATGTCGTTCCGCGTTCCGACGCTCGACGTTTCGGTTGTCGACCTTACTGTAAATCTCGCAAAACCTGCATCTTATGCAGATATCTGCGCGGCGGTTAAAAAAGCTGCCGACGGCGAGCTCAAAGGCATTCTCGGTTACACCGAGGACGAAGTTGTTTCGACCGACTTTATCACCGATCCGAGAACCTCGATCTTTGACGCTAAAGCGGGTATCGCTCTTACCGACAAATTTGTCAAACTTGTTTCGTGGTACGATAACGAGTGGGGCTATTCAAACAAAGTTGTTGACCTCATTTCCTACATGAGTACAAAAGACAACTTTTAATCTTCGGACGAATATTTTTTAAATAAAACGCTCCTCTTTGAGGAGCGTTTTTGTTTTGCTTTGCAAATCGACAGCGGCGCAGGGATTATTATCATTGTCAGCATCGGGTTGAAAAATCCTGATATTATGCGGGTTGCGCAGCTGTGTACTGGCAAAAAATTCCGGCGCGAACTTTATTTTGGCTTGTATTTATTAATTTTTGAGTGTTGAAAAAAGGCAAGCTGTTTTATAGTATATATGTATATACTTTGCAAATATTATTTTTAATAGGAGGAAGTAAACATGAAAAAAACCTTGGCACTTGTGCTTGCCCTGACGATGGTATTTTCCTTTGTCGCAAGCGCAGCATTTTCGGATGTCGATTCGTCCACCCCGGCAGGCAAAGCCATTGACGTACTTGCGGAAAAAGGCATTGTCGGCGGCAAAGGTGACGGCAAATTCGATCCGACAGGTGATGTAAAAAGAGAAGAATTTTCAAAGATTGTCTACATCGCGAAAACCGGCGAGACAGCAGCGCCGGCAGGCAAAGACATCTTTACCGACGTTACGGCGGCGAGCTGGGCATACGGCTATATCACATGGGCGTATGAGAACAAAATCGTCGGCGGCAAAGGCGACGGCATATTTGAGCCGGGCGGCAAAATCAAAGTAGCGGAAGCTGCAAAAATGCTTGTTGTCGCTCTCGGCGGCGACAGCGCGCTTGCATATCCGGACGGATTTATGGCCGAGGCGGAGAAAGACGGCTTCTTTGCCGATATGGCGGCAATGGATAAATTCAAAGATCTCAACCGCGCAGAAACAGCGCAGATGGTCTATAATGCGTTCTTTAATGAAGGCGATACCGAGCCGGGTCCCGGACCGGTTGAACCAGGCGATTATAACGAAGAACTTTTCGGACCGCTCGTTATCGCGGTTACCGGAAAAGGCGACAGCACAATCAAGGTTTCGAGAATCGACGCGAAATCGACCGCGCTCAAACTCGATCCGAACGAAATGCTCAGCACAACAACAATTACCACAAAACTTGTAAACGAAAAAGAATATAAACTCACATCAGACTGTAAAATCGTCAAGGCAAAAGGCAGCTTTGCAAACAAAGAGGCGTTTGCCGACGCTACCAAAGACGATATCCTCGTTTCGGACGCGGAAGGGTTTTATACTGCGGAGCTTACTTTCAACCAAAATGTCGAAGTGAAAGAAATCAAGCTCTTTACAACTGCGGTTCCGTATACTTGGAAACAGCTTTCGAACAACTATTTCCCGAAACCATACGAACTTCAGATGCTCTGTAATCCGGGCGGGGAAGACGAAGTTTTCTTCGGCAAAGAAGTTGAAGCGAATCAGAAAACCGACGGCGAGCTCGTCTATCCGTCAGCCCCGGCAGAGGGCGCGGTCAGGATAATGTATCTTGAAGACGGAAAACTTGACAGATACCGTGTAAAATTCCTTATTCCGAAAAGCGCGAAACTCGGTGATAAATTCACCTTCACATGGACAACACAAACAACCGATCTCAACAGAATTGCGACCGCTGTATGCACCGTTGTAATGGTGGATAAAATCACACAGGATATCCCGCACGAATAAATTTGATAATCTTTTGTTACTTTGCCCTGTAAAGCTTTGCCGTGCAGGGCAAAATACCCCATATATTGGCAATAAAATAATTTGTTTACTGTATTGAATTAATTTAGTTTTTGCAGTAAAATACAACTCAGTAACCAATAAAATTTTGGAGGACGTAAAACATGAAAAAAATCTTGGCACTTGTGCTTGCTTTGACAATGGTATTTTCCTTTGTCGCAAGCGCGGCGTTTTCGGATGTCGATTCATCCACTCCGGCAGGCAAAGCCATTGATGTTCTTGCGGATAAAGGAATTGTCGGCGGCAAAGGCGACGGCAAATTTGATCCGACAGGCGATGTAAAAAGAGAAGAATTTTCAAAGATTGTCTACATCGCGAAAACCGGCGAGACAGCAGCGCCGGCAGGCAAAGACATCTTTACCGACGTTACGGCAGCGAGCTGGGCATACGGCTATATCACATGGGCGTATGAGAACAAAATCGTCGGCGGCAAAGGCGACGGAATCTTTGAGCCGGGCGGCAAAATCAAAGTAGCGGAAGCTGCAAAAATGCTTGTTGTCGCTCTCGGCGGTGACAGCGCGCTTGCATATCCGGACGGCTTCATGGCCGAGGCGGAGAAAGACGGATTCTTTGCAGACATGGCGGCAATGGATAAATTCAAAGACCTCAACCGCGCAGAAACAGCGCAGATGGTCTATAATGCATTCTTTAATGAAGGTGATACCGAGCCGGGCCCCGGACCGGTCGAGCCAGTCGGGTACAACGAAGAAGCCTACGGACCAATGATTATCGCGGTTAACAGCATATCGGCGACTTCAATTAAAGTTTCGAGAATGGATCTTAAATCAACCGCACTCAAAATTGATGCGAATGAAATGCTCAGCACAACAACAATTACAACAAAACTTGTAAACGAAAAAGAATATCCGCTCACAGCAAACTGTAAAATAGAAAAAGCAAAAGGCCGTTTCGGGAATAACGAAAAACTTTCGGGCGGAACGATTGCAGATATTCTTCCGTCTAACGCAGAAGGCTTCTACACCGCGGAGCTTACTTTCCAAGACGGCGCTGTTTCAGCTATTAAATTCTTCTCTACACAGGTTCCATACGAATGGAAACAGCTTTCGAACGGATATTTCCCGAAACCCACTTCTAAAAAAATCTATTTAAGCCCCGGCATGACTTCGCTCGTGCAATTAGGAACCGAAGTTGAAGCAACCGGAATAGTAGCCGGCGAACTTCAATATCCGACAGCACCGTCGGCAGGCGCAACAAGAATAGCTTATAGAACAGATGGTTCATTAATAAGATACGGTGTTGAATTCATTCAGCCGCTTACTGCAAAAGCCGGAGATAAATATGCGTTTGCATGGAGCGCTCAGACAACCGATCTTACCAAAATTGCTACCGCTGTTTGCACAATTGAAATCATCAAAGGGACAACTGTAAAAGATTATGTTCTCGAAGTTAATAAAGGCGAAAGTATAAATCCTGATTCCACTTTCTGGTATGACAATGTTTCTTATGCGCCTGGCGCACCGGCAAAAACTCCGTCTTTCCTTATTTATGATATGAAAAAAGGTACAACTGTTACTAGTGGCACAACTTACACAACCGATTTTGGTGGAACTGTTGTTAGAAACTTGAGTGATAATATCACATACACTGCTCCGGACAAAACCGGAACAGATATCTTCTTCCTTTCTTTCCATGACGGCACCGCGCCCACACTTGCAAAAGTTACAGTAAACATTAAATAATTATCAGCTTTATTTACACAGTCTCCGCTTTTGCGGGGGCTGTGTTTTTGTAAAGGGGCATAAACTATCGAAATATTCGATATTAAGTCCTTTGCGCATATAGGAAAGACGTATACAAAAATTATAGTTTTTTACTATATTTTCCATAAAATCCATAACATTTATTTGCAGTTTTTGTTTATTTTGCTTGTATTTATAGTCAAATAATAGTAATATATGTATACAACACCAATAATTTTTTTGGAGGACGTAAACATGAAAAAAATCTTAGCACTTGCGCTTGCTTTGACAATGGTATTTACCTTTGTTGCGGGCGCTGCATTTTCGGATGTCGATTCATCCACCCCGGCAGGCAAAGCCATTGATTTCCTTGCGGAAAAAGGCATTGTCGGCGGTAAGGGCGACGGCAAATTCGATCCGACAGGCGATGTAAAAAGAGAAGAATTCTCTAAAATGGTTTACATCTCGAAAACCGGCAGCACCACAGCGCCGGCAGGAAAAGATATCTTCACCGATGTAACTACAGCCAACTGGGCATACGGCTTTATCACATGGGCGTATGAAAACAAAATCGTCGGCGGCAAAGGCGACGGAATCTTTGATCCGGGCGGCAAAATCAAGGTGGCGGAAGCTGCAAAAATGCTTGTTGTTGCCCTTGGCGGCGACAGCACTCTCGCATATCCGGAAGGATTTATGGCTAAGGCCGAAGCTGACGGATATTTTGCAGACATGGCTGCAATGGATAAATACAAAGACCTCAACCGCGCAGAAACAGCTCAGATGATTTACAATGCGTACTTCAATGAAACTGTTACTCCGGGCCCCGGACCGGTTGTTAAACCGCAGGGCGCAGGTCTTATTACCGCGATAAACGGCAACGACATCAGCATCGCTCCGGCCGATAAAAACGGAAGAGGCACAGAGCCGACAGCCGTTGCGGAATACGATGAAGAAACAAAACTCGCAACCAAAAACACAATCACATACAAAACAGCGGAAGCATATGCATTCAAACTTGACACGAATGTAAAAGTTCAGCTTATCGACGGACCGATAGGCTCGAAAGTTGCCGCAAAAGCCGGCACACTTGCTGACATCAAAGCGTCGACAAGCGATAAACAATACTATGCAACATTCACCGAAACCGGCGACATGATTACCGAAATCATATTCTACACAACTCCGGCTGACGCTGTTGTTGTCGAAGTTGACGACGGCCTTCTCGGACCGGAATACACCGTTTGCGTTTATCCGAGAGCGGGCGAGACAGTTCTCTGCTCGATTTTCTACGGACCGCAGGCGACTCCTAAAGACCTCAAATTCACAATCACAGATTTCACACAGCCGACAAAAGGCGAAATTCTACCGTCGGTCGATGCAAACAAATTCTGGAGACTCCGCTATACTATTCCGGCAGATGCAAAGATCGGCGATACAGTTTCGTTTACCTACACAATGTCAGCCGACACAGGCGGGATGAAACCTGTTACAGCAACCGGCGTTGTTAAAGTTCTTATTGTTAAACCGACCGTTTTCCCGGATAGAAACTTGACCTGTTCACCGGGCGAAACACTCAGCTTTGAACCGGTAGACCTCTACGAGGGCGTCATCTATACAACGCCGAAAAGCAAAGAAACTCCGTCGATTCTTCTCTGGGATAACGACAAAAAGACAAGCATCGCCAGCGGACTTGAAATTGATACAGTCGGCGGCGGAACAGCGATTCGCACATCGGGCGACTTTGTTTCCTACACCGCTCCTGAAGCAGCGGGAACCGATACATTCTATCTCGGGCTCTACGACGGATGGGATTATTCGGTTGCGAAATTTACAGTTGACGTAAAATAATCTCGCTTAAAAAAGCATAGAAGCGGCGGCATTTATTGCCGCCGCTTTTTAATGGACATCACTAGGAACAAATTATCCGTAAACAGTAAAAACTACATATAGATAAAATATGGTAATAATCGCCTAAAAAGCCAATATATAATATTGAAAATATATGGAATTTAATATATAATTTAGATATAGAATTGCATAATATATGCAAAATTTGCAGGAGGACGTAAAACATGAAAAAAATCTTGGCACTTATGCTCGCGTTGACAATGGTATTTACCTTTGTCGCGGGCGCTGCATTTTCGGATGTTGATTCATCCACTCCGGCTGGCAAAGC
The DNA here is from genome assembly GCA_031549485.1 of Eubacteriales bacterium. Classification (GTDB taxonomy): domain Bacteria; phylum Bacillota; class Clostridia; order Oscillospirales; family Feifaniaceae; genus JAVBPR01. Next base: position 47,328 of record JAVBPR010000017.1, read on the forward strand.
CATTGACGATCTTGCGGCAAGAGGAATTGTCGGCGGCAAGGGCGAAGGCAAATTCGATCCGACCGGCGACGTAAAAAGAGAAGAATTCTCGAAAATGGTTTACATCGCACAGACTACCAACACCACAGCGCCGGAAGGCAAAGATATCTTCACAGACGTAACGACAGCCAACTGGGCATACGGCTTTATCACATGGGCGTATGAGAACAAAATCGTCGGCGGAAAAGGCGACGGAATATTTGATCCGGGCGGCAAAATCAAAGTAGCGGAAGCTGCAAAAATGCTTATCGTTGCTCTTGGCGGTGACAGCACACTTGCATATCCGGACGGCTTTATGGCCGAGGCGTAAAAAGACGGCTTCTTCAAAGATATGGCTGCAATGGACAAATACAAAGACCTCAACCGCGCAGAAACAGCTCAGATGATTTACAACGCCTACTTCAATGATGGCGAAGTTGATCCAGGTCCCGGACCGGTAGAACAGACTACTTTTGAGGGTGTTTACGCTATCACCGGAATTAAAGACGGCTCTGTTGAAATCGCCGATCTTGTTGCCGCCGATAAAGGAGCAAAAGTTGATCCTGTTGAAATGGTTACAGTTACAACAATTCAGTGGTCACTTGCCAACAAGAGAACTATTGATTTTGACGCAGGCGCGACAATCAAAACAGCAAAAGGCAAACTCATAAACGGCGAAGATTTCAAAGACGCGAAAGCTTCGGATATCGTTGCTTCGACCGATGCGAAATACTATGCCGCGAAAGTAAATGTAAAAGACAATAAAGTTACAAGCATAGAATACTACAGCACAGGCTTTGAGCCGCTTTACAAACAGCAGTCGAACGGCTATCTCGCAAAACCCTGCGAGAGATCGGTTTACTATTCAGCTGTTGAAAGCGTTACAGAATTCGCGCTCGGCACAGAGGGCGAATGGAAGAGCGGAATTGACGGAGACCTAGTGTCCTATACTCAGCCGAAATACGGCTCGGTTGCTCCTGTCCCTCAGACAGCTACAATGTGGAAATTCAGACTTAACTATACACTCCCGGCAAACACCGCAAAAATCGGTGATGTTTACACATTCACATGGACTTGCCAGACAAAAGACAAGAGCATCGAATCGACCGCAGTTGTAACAATCTCAATCACTCCTGCGACTATCGTTCCGGCAAAGGCTATCACAGCTAAAGTCGGCGAAAGCACAAAAATCGAAAAAGATTACCTCTATGAGGGCGTTCAGTTTGCAAAAGGCGCTTCTATCGGAAAATCTTCTTATGTTATCTATGATGATGTGAATAAGAAAGAGTATGATTGGAAGAGCAAAGATCCGTTTATAACCTCGCTTGGCGGCAAACTTACTCGTCTCGGCGAAGATATCTTCACTTATGAGCCGGCGGCCGGCACAGCAGGAAAATCCGAGATATTCTATCTTGCGCTTCACGACGGAATGGGCGTTGTAATCGTACCGGTTACAGTAACTATTTCGTAGATTTAGTGTGCGAAGGCGCATATGCACCCGAAAATTCGCAAGCGAACATGCCCGCGAGAGCCGCGCGAAGCGTTGCCGCGAGGGAATGACTTAAACTAAAATCATTTAAAAAGAGGCCTCTTTTATTAGGGGCTTCTTTTCTGACCGTTTTATCGAACATATGTTCTACAAAAGATAAAAAGTCCCATTTTTCGACAACACAAAAAACCGGATTAAAGTATAATTAACATAAAGAGTAAGGAAGTAGGGTAGGAAATGATATTAAAATATTTTAGCGCTCCGGAATGCAGACGGCTGTTTAGTTTTTCGGTAGGTGATATTAAATACATAAACACCGAATTCGATTTCACGTTAAAGCGAAAGCCTTATGACGCGCTGTTTTGCAGAAAAATAGCGCAGAAAAAATCCCGCCTTGCCAAAGAGAAATAAAAAGCCTTTCAATTTAGATTGAAAGGCTTTTTATTTGACTTTCAGAGAGCTTTTATATATTCTAATATTGATAAATTTTGATTTTTGCGAGGAAATTATGATATACACCGTAACACTCAATCCGGCGATAGACAGGGCGTTTTCGTTTTGCGAAATCGCTATCGGAGAAAATAAAAAATCTCCGGTTCCCGCTGTTATTTGCGCCGGCGGAAAAGGAATAAACGTCTCGCGGGCGCTTTCGGCGGTCGGCGGCGAAAGTGTTGCGATTTTTCTTGCGGGCGCGCCGAGCGGCGATGAGTTTTGCGCGCTGCTTAAAAAAGAAGGAGTCCGGTATTTTCATGGCAAAACGGCGGCTCCGGTCCGCTCGAGCATTCAAATTTGCGAGGAGAGCGGCAGAAATACTGTAATAAATGAGCCGGGCGGCCCCTGCAAAAAAGAGGATTTGACATCGGTATACAAATTTTTAGAAAAAAACCTCAAAAAAGATGATATTCTTGTTTTGTCGGGCAGCGTTCCTAAAGGTATAGACAGCGGCATTTACGGCGAAATGCTTCTCAGATTTAGGGAGCGGTGCGGCCGCATTGTTGTTGACGCGGCGGGCGAGCCGCTTTTGGAAGCGGTAAAGCATAAACCGTTTATAATAAAACCGAATGAAGAGGAATTCTCCGGCCTCGCGGGGAAAAAATTCATTTCCTTAGCGGAGATGGAAAGCGCGGCAAAGAAGATGGCGGGGAAAATCGCCGATATAATCCTGCTCACTCTTTCGGAAAAAGGGGCGTTCTGCGTAACTTCTGAAAAATCGGTTTTCGCACCGTCTGTAAGCAAAAAAGCAATCAGCACCGTAGGCGCGGGCGACAGCTTTTTGGCGGGTTTTTTGCATCGCCTCGAGCGGGGGAAAGATATCGAAGATTGCCTGAAATTTGCGCTTGCGGTTTCAGCGGCGAAAGTTTCGTGTCCCGGCACCGTCATGCCGGATATCAGCCTTGTAAACACCTTTTTGCAGGAATAAATAACGTCTGAGTAATAAAAAAAGTGCAAAAAATACATATAAGAAAAAGCTCTGCCTTTTGGCAGAGCTTTTTTGCGTTTTAAAATGTCGCGAGACAATCTAAAAAAGAAAAGAGGGACTTTTAACGGTCACTCTTTTTTCTTTTTTAAAAAACTTGCCGGCTTTGCAGAAAAGGCGTAATAAGAAAAGACAAAAATCTTAATTTCTATTGTCCTTTAACTTCTGAAAATGCTTATTTGCTGTTTCGGACTTTTTTAAATTGCAACATAGTTTTGTCAATTTCAGGTATTTTTTCTTGACTAATGATTATCCATTCATTTTTCAAATAGAATTGAACTGCCGATACGTTTTCTTGGAATGTCTGTAAATGTATGCAGTTAAAGTTTGAAAAAAGTCTTGTCTCGATTTGCGCTAATAGCGCTGAACCATATCCTGCATTTTGAAATGATACATCAATCATAATTAAGTGTAAAACAGCTTCATTTGTAATTGCGAAACCGATTGTTTTGCCATTACAAATCATGAGAGTGCAATTATTAAGACCATCATCAATCTCTTTATCCGACATACCGTTTTCTATAAAAGCGGCAGTGGCATCTATGCCTAAAAACGACACATAATTCGTGCTGATAACACGCTTTGCAATGTCCTTTAAGCTTTGTGCATCATCTTTTGTTGCCTGCCTGTAATGAATCAATGACATCATCTCCTCTGCATTGCAAAATATTAATACTGCCTGTAATCTCATTCTTCCATATGAGTATATAAACATCAGCCGAAAACAAAAAAATTCAATTGTTTTCGGCTGATAGCTTTTTTTGGGATTATAGAAGGACTTTTCTGGATTTTTGTTTGCCATACAATTGCGATATTTGCCGGGGCAATGCAAATTTAAATACTTCATTATAGAGAAATCCGCTATACCGCGGGTTTTCTTATTATTTTTTGTTTTCGTTTATTATCTTGCGGATTTCGGCGAGCTCTTCGCGGCTGAGCTTATCGCCGACAATTTCGTATGTAACGCCCTCGGCAGCGTCTTTGACCGAATGCAGATTTTTATAATCGGTTCTGCCGACAAGATAGTCGACGGTGACGTCAAAAAAATCCGCCATTTTGATAAGAAGCGCGATATCCGGCATGCGCTTTCCGGACTCGTATTGGCTGTACCGCGCCGACGAAAGCTCCAGCGCCTCGATAATATCTTTTTGGCGGTATCCATTCTCAAGCCTGAGGGATTTTAAACGCTCACTTATCATGCTGCTCTCCTTAAAAACTTCCTATTACTAATATTATATATTAACGAAGCGTTAAGTAAAGAAAAGCTAACAAAAAGTTAGAACATTTTAGCGAATTGCTTGACAACTAACGATGCGTTAGTATATAATTAACACACCGTTACAAATAGTGGCGAAAGGAGAAAATGATGAAAATAAATAACGAAAAAACCGAGCCATATATCTGCCCGTATTGCGGAGAAGAAATTGCCGTCGGCGAAAGGGTTTTCGCACCGGATGATATGCAATTTATATGCGGCGACTGCTTTGCCGATTATATCGGCGACCTGACGCCGGTCGAACTTTGCATCCATTTTAATATAGCAAGCAGGGAAGTCGGGGAATAGCGGGTGAACGACGATTATAAGGAATTATCGGTGGCTGCGGCGAAAAAAGCCATGGAACTGATTTCAAAAAGATTGCAAATAGAGGAAACCGTTCAAAACAAAATTTCGGAATGGCTTGCCTCCGGAGCGGAGGGAGAGGAAATAAAAAAACTTTTGGAAGTTCAAAAACTCCTTATTTCGTCGAAAGAGCTTATAACGGTGTTTTGCAATTTAAGGGGCGAAACCGATGAGGAAGCCGCCAAACCGATAGAAGTTTTTTTTGGCGAATTCGAAAGCTATGCGAAATAACTTGGGCTCAAAATTTTGTAAATGCGAAAGGCCGGCGGCTTGTGACAACCGCCGGTGAAAGATAAAACGGCAAGGGCGGCGCGAAACAGACCGCGGGGAAAGGGGAGAAAAAACATAAAGCTGAAAATCGAAAAACCAAACAAACGGCAAAAGGAATTTTTCCTCGCGAAAGAGCGTTATATTGCTTACGGCGGGGCGAGGGGCGGCGGAAAAAGCTGGGCGGTTCGAACCAAAGCAATCTTGCTTTGCCTGAAATATCCGGGAATAAAAATCCTTTTGATACGCCGCAGCTACCCGGAACTTCGCGAAAATCATATTCTGCCACTCTCTTCAGCAACGCTTGGGGCGGCGGAATACAAATCCGGCGAAAAAACCTTGATTTTTAAAAATAAAAGCAAAATCAAATTCGGATATTTGTCGGACGACGGGGATGTTTTGCAGTATCAGGGACAGGAATTCGACGTAATTTTTATCGACGAGGCAACCCAAATTTCGGAGTACCAGTATGCGGCGGTTACCGCCTGCCTTCGCGGAGTAAACGATCTCCCAAAACGCATTTATATCACCTGCAACCCCGGCGGAGTCGGGCACTCTTGGGTAAAGCGGCTTTTTATCGACCGCGATTTTAAAGAAAGCGAGAGCGCCAAGGATTACAAATTCATCCCCGCAAAAATCTTTGATAACGTTGCTCTTTTAAAAAAAGATCCGAATTATCTTAAAAGCCTGAATGCGCTCCCGGAAGAAATGAAAAAAGCCTGGCTATACGGAGAGTGGAATATTTTTTCGGGGCAGTATTTCAGCGAGTGGAATAGCGAAGTACATATTATCGAGCCGTTTTCCTTGCCCGAGAGCTGGCGCAAATACGCCGCGCTCGACTACGGGCTCGATATGCTCGCCTGCTATTTTTTTGCGGTCGACAGCGGGGGACGGGCGGTAGTCTACCGCGAAATATACCGTTCCGGGCTTATCGTCTCGGCTGCGGCGAAAGAAATTTTGGAGAATATGGGCGAGGAAAACATTTATCAGTTTTTTGCGCCGCCTGACCTTTGGAACCGGCACAGCGACAGCGGAAAAAGCACTGCCGAAATATTTGAGGACTATGGAATAACCCTCTGCAAAGCCGCGAACGACAGGGTTCAGGGGTGGTACAACCTTAAAGAATGGCTGAAGGTTTACGAGGATGAGAAGGGCGAGCTTTCGGCCGACCTAAAGATTTTTAAAAACTGCAAAAATTTGATAAGAACGCTTCCGCAGATACAATATGACGCGCGTAATCCTAATGATACGGCGACAAATCCGCATGAGCTTACCCACGCGCCAGACGCGGTGAGGTATTTTATTGCGGGACGTCCCGCGCCGAGCAGCGGAACACCGCCGGTCAAAAAGCAAAAACTTATCGACAAAATTTTGAAAAACGGCGGTATAAGGCTTTGAATATTTTTAACAGCCTGCCGTTTTAATATATAGCACTGCGATAAAAAGCAGGATTTTTTGGACGACGGTCCTTAAACGGAGGAAAGTATGGAAGAAAAAAATATCCAAAATATTGCGGCAGATCAAAGCGGACAGACGCAAAATTTTGACGGTGAAAACCCGGCGCAGCCGAAATTATTTACGCAGGAGGAAGTCGACCGCGTTGTTGAGACGCGGCTGAAAAGAGAGCGGAAAAAGTTTGCAAAAGAAAATTACGCGGACAGGATAGATGCAGAAATCGCGCCAAAAGGCGCGGGAAAAGCTGTCTTTGAAGAAACCGCGGAAAAAGAAGATGATTTTGAAGAAACCGCAGTTTACGAAGAGGCGCAAAGTCAAATAGCGGCGACCGATACCGGCAAGCTTGCCGATGAAAAAATTGCGGAGGATCTTAGCGAGCTTACGGCGAGATTTCCGAATGTCGCGCCTGTCGCGCTTTTTGAAAACAAGGCTTTTTTAAAATTTTGCAAAGGAAAACTGAGCCGTTTTCCGCTGTGGGAAATATATCAGGACTTCTGCGAAATAACTTCCGGCGCAGCAGATAATGCGGCGCTTATCGAAATAAAAAAGGAAGCGCGCTCCACGTCATCGTCGGGAGGCGGAGGCTCATACAGCGGGCTTTCCGATTCGCAAAAAGAGGTGCTCGAGGACTGGAACAGGCGCTATCCGAATGAAGCGATGAGCGCAAAAGAATTTAAACAATATTTCAGCAGCTAAAAAATTAAGAAAGTAAAATGGAGGAAAAATGGTAGATATGAAATGGTCGAGCGACCTATATCCGCTCATTAACAAAACATTTGAAAGCGAATATGACAAGGGAATCATCCCGCTAAAACAAATCATCGAAGAGGTTAAGTACGACGGTTACACCTATAAAATCGAAAATATCGGCGGCTACGGCGAGCTGTCCCTCTATAGCGGCGACAGCGCAACCCCGCTTAATCAGAAGCGCGGATTCATCACGACAATCCAGCCGGCGGAGTATGCGGGCATGGTTGATGTTCATTTTAAAAATGCGAAAATCGACAAAAGCGGCGAGGCGCACAAGGTCGGCACAAGGCTTGCAAGAAGCGCTTCGATGACCGTTTACATGCATCTTCTTCGTATGTTTAAAGACGCTTACACCGGCCCTGCCGGCGGCGACGGACAGAGATGGGCGAGCAACGCCCACCCGGTTGCCTCCAAAGGCGACGTCGACGGCGTTTCGGTTATCGACACAGATGCCGGAACATACAGCAACCTTATCAATACCGAGCTTTCGGTGCCCGCGATTACCGCGGCGCAGTGCAAGGCAAACGGATTTTTGACACCGGACGGGCTTCCGTTCCTCTGCGATTTCGACACCCTTTTGGTGTCGCCCGAGCTTGAAGCAAAGGCAAAAGAAATCTGCGGCGCGGACAAGTCGCTTATTCCCGAAAGGCTTCCGGAAAGCAATCTCAATAGCGCAAACCCGATTTACGGCATGGGCTATATCGTTGTTAAGGGCTTCGGCGCGAAGCAGTGGGCGGTCTGTGACCGCACCCTGATGAAAGAGGCGGTAAAACTCATTTATAACGAAAAACCGACCGTTCTCAAAAATGCGCTCGATAATCCGCTTATCTCGAGATTTACGGCATATGTAGATTTCGGACTCGGATGGGGCGACGCAAGACAGATTATATTCAGCAATCCGGCATAATTTTCAAAAAGGGCAAAAGGGGCGTTTCCTGCGCCCCTTTGCCGCCCTATAAAGGAGGTAAAAATGAAATTATCCGAAGCGAAAAAAAGAGCGATAATGCTTATGGACGACTACTCCTGCAACGGCTCTGCGATTTTCGAGGACGACAAAACCGCGCTTGATACCAGCTATCGCATAAATGATTTTTTCGACATCGCACAAAAACAGGTCGCGGCGCTGAAAAAGATTATAGTCTGCGCCGTTATCGATCCGGCAAGCGCGGAAAAAAGAGAGAAAATCCAAAGCGTGCCGCTGCCCGAAAGATTTTACCAGCTTATCTGCTGTCCTTACGAAATTTCGGCGGCCGGCGGGGAGCTGAGATTTTCGGCGAAAATCAGTGCGCCGTTTGAAATCGAGTATGCGAAAATGCCGGAAAATTTAGACTACGAAACCCCGGACGACTATGAGTTCGAGGTGTCGGAGGACGCTGCGGCTGCTATGCCTTTTTTTGTCGCGGCGCAGCTTCTTATGGGTGAGGATGACGCGGCATATTCGCGCCTTATGAACGAGTATCAGACGGCGCTTATAAACCTTGACCTGCGCGCGCCCGTGTTGCAGGGAAGAATCAAAAACAAACTTTTCGGGAATAGGAGAAAGAGATTTGTATAGGAAATTAAACGGCGGCGCCGCGGCTTCGAAGATTTCCTCGCTTGTAATTGACAAGTTTCTCGGCGTCGATTTCAGCTCAAAGGTGACCGAGGTGGACGCGGCGCATTCGCCCGACGCCTGCAACATAATCTGCAACGAGCTTTATAAACCCGAAAAAAGATACGGGTATAAAAGCGTTTTTTCGGGCAGCGGAATGATTTGCGGAATTTACCGCTTTAATAAAGAACTTTTGGTTCATTGCGGAAAAGAACTTTTCAGCGTGACAAAAAATAAAACGCTGTTTTCAGGCATGTACGAAAACAAAAGCACCTTTTTTGAGATGAACGAAACCCTTTACATTTTGGATAGCGTCAATTATCTATGCTATGACGGCACGGCGGTCGACCATGTTTATAATAAGGCGTTTGTCCCGACCACCGTTATAGGAAGAAGCGCGGCTGGCGGCGGCACGGCGTTTGAGCCGGTAAATCTCCTCACCGGGAAAAGGTGCAACGGGTTTATCGCAGACGGCTATTCCGATACATATAATTTGGACACAAAAAATATCGACAGCGTCGAAGCGTGCTATGTAAACGGGGTTTCGGTGGCTTTTAACGCTCATCTCGGGCTCGGCGCAATAACCTTCCATAACATCCCTGCGGTCTCGCCGTCGGGCGAGGGAGTCACCAATGTCTTTATATATTTCACCAAAAATCTTCCGGTAAACAGAGCGAAGATAACCGGTTGCACCATAGCGGGGCTTTACGGCGGCGAAAATGACACCCGCGTTTTCCTTGCCGGAAATTACAGCATGAAAAACACCGATTTTGCGAGCGGTCTGTATGATCCGACCTATTTCCCGGACACCGGATATACGAAAATAGGGGGAAACAGCAAAATAAAGGGATATGTTAATCATTATGACACTCAAATAATTATAAAAGAGGGAAGCGCGAACGAAAGCACGCTTTTTCTGCGGAAGTTCAACATCACCTCGGACGGAACGGTATTTTTCACCGTGTCGCAAGGTGCGGCCGGCGTCGGATGCCTTGCCGAAAAAAGCATGACGAACTTAGACGGAGAGCCGGTTTTTCTGAGCAAAGACGGGCTTCGCGCGGTTGTCGGCACCGACGTTGACGACGCCCGCATTCTCGCGCAGCGCAGCGAATATATCGACGCAAAGCTGCTCAAAGAGTCCGATCTTTCGGACGCTGTCTGCGCTGTTTATCAAAATAAATATTTTTTGTTTGTAAACGGTAATGTATATATCGCCGATCCGAGAGTTAGGTCAAGCGCCCGCTCTTATGAGTTTTATTTCTTTGACAACTTCCCGGCGACCGCGGCATACGCCGATTTTGACGGGCTGTGGTTCGGAAGAAACGGAAAAGTATATAAATACTGCACCGAAGAGGAAGAAAATAAATATCTCGATGATGGCTCTTGCTTTTCCTGCCACTACACGACGCCTATTTTGAATTTCGGCAGGTGGGACAGGCTTAAAACCGTCCGTTCGGTTTTTGTCACCGCGCTGCCTTACAGGAAAAGCTCGTTTGACCTTTATCTTTTAACCGAGGAGCAGGAGGCGAAATATATAGACGGCAGAAAGCTCGACTTTTTCGATTTTAACGATTTTGACTTTTCACGCGTGAATTTTGCCGCGACCGCAACGCCTGTAGCCTTTCGGATAAAATGCCGCCAAAAGCGGTTTCAGCACTTGCAGGTGAAAATCTCAAACGGCCGCGACGATTACGAAGAGGGCTTCGGATTCGACAGCCTGCGGATAAATTATTCTTTCAGCGGAAGGGTTAAACATTAAGGAGGAAAGATGAAAAATAAAAAAGAAATACTCGCGGCAGAGCTTTATGATTATTCCACCGTCGAAAGCCGCGAAAAAACAGCGCAGTATCTTTTTGAATACGCGAAAACCGAAAAGCAGAGTTACGCCGACAAATTCGCGGAATACGACAGCTACTATAAGGGCGAGCATAAGGCGCAAAACGAGCTTGCCACAGCGTTTGCAAACGCGGGGTTCTCCTTTGTTCCGCCGGTCGTTCCCGATCCGTATATTCACGTGGAAAGCCAGATAGACCCCGAGCTTCCCGATTTTGAATTCTGCGGCAGGGACAGCGATTATGACAGCGACAAGGCGAGGCAGCGTGAGTTCGCGGTGCGGTATATCCTTGAAAACAACCGGATAAAGGACGTTATCGCGAAAAACGAGCGCCGCCTGAATAAATACGGCAACGCGTTTTGGAAAGCGTACTGGGACAGCGGGCTTGCGGGGGGCGATATCGCGCTAAAAGACATCGATCCGGCGAATATTTTTCCAGATCCGTCCGCCTGCGACCTCGACTCCTGCGAATATATCGACTACGCCTATATGATGCATAAAAACAAGGCGGCGAGGGTTTTCGGAAAAGAGCTTGCCGGGAAGAAGCTGCGGCTTGCCGACCTTTCGTCGGGCGGATATTTTGACACCGAGATTTACAGAAGCGACCTGCATAATCCGGGCGACGATAACATTCAGATTGTAGAGCATTGGTTCCGCCAGCCGTGTGACGGGGAGGCAACCGTTGAAACTGTGAAAAACGGAAAGACCTATAAAGAAAAAATCAAATATTCGGCGGGGGATATCGCCTGCATCGTAATGGCGGCGGGACACGAGCTGAAATATATCCCGAAATACTGGATAAAAACCGCCGCGCAAAATAAAAGATACCCGTTTGTGCATTATTACAAAATCGCCAGCGAGAATCAGTTTTGGGCATTTTCCGAGATGGAGGTCGTTATCCCGCTCGCCGACGCGGCGGACAGGGAAATAGCTTTCGGGCAGCTTAACAACGCGCTCACAAGCAATGATATTTTCATTATGGAGGAAAATTCGCTTGCCGAGGGGCAGGAGATAACAAACGAGCCAGGCGGCGTTATTGTAACAAAGCCGGGCAAGCTTAACTCGGTCCGCAGAATGGGCGGGCTTTCGAGCACCCTCAGGTATCTCGCGAACGCGAACGTATTTCAGGAGCAAATTGAAAAAGGGCTTGGCAATTTCGACAGCGCAAACGGCGTAGAGCCGGCGAGGGTGACGACCGCAAGCGGCATAGCTCAGCTAAACGAGCGCGCCGAGGCGAGAAAAAACATCAAAAAAGCGGACAGGCTCAACGGATTCGAGCGGCTTTTCGAGCTTCTTGACTGGCTTGCGCTTGAATTTTTTGAGGACGAAAAGCTGATTTTTATCGGCGCGGCGGATAAAAAAGCGCTGCTTCAATACGAGATGAACATGATTGCAAATCCCGGAATGTTTATCTCAAATCTTGATCCGAAGCTCGGACCTATAGTTTATAAATACCGTCCGGCCGAATATCTCGCAGAGCAAAATGGTGAGTTTTACTATCCGCGGATTGACGCGACGGTCCGCGCGGGAGACGGCGCGAGAAAATCAAAATCATATTCGGTTTCGCTTCTCGAAACAATGTCAAGGACAGCGATAACCGAAGATAATTACAAGTTTATTATCGCGCTTTTGGAGGTCAGCGACATCCCGCAGAGCAAAGAGCTTGCAAGTTATCTCGAAGAAAAATATGGAAGACTGGAGGAGGAAAATGAAATTTAAAGATTTGAAGTTTAAAAGCGGTGATTTTGCGGGGCAGGATATTTCTTCGCTTCCGGACAGGGTTGTCGGCAACGCCGCGATTTTAAAACGGCGGTTTGACAATATCGGGAAAAATGTAATTGCGATGGGGCAGTGGAACAGCCTTATGGACGCGCTTGAATCCGCTTATGCGGCGAAAAACATCGGATTTGCCTCGACCGAGGGAATCGACAAAACAACCGTTCAGGACGCTGTTACATATGTTTACGACCAGCTTCGGAATATCGCGGTCGATCCGAAATATCTGCCCGACCGAAGCATAACCGAGATAAAGCTCGATGAAAAGATTGCCTCCGCAATAGCGACGGCGGACAAGGTTATAGACGAGATGAAATCGCTTCAACTTAATATCCTCAAAAGCGGCGGCACTCTTTCGTATGTCGAGGGGATTGTCGAGGGTTTTATGAGTTCCGCAAATATTGATACGGCGCTTTCGGCAGATTGGGGATATTCTTCGAGCGAAAAAAATATCTGGCTACAAAAAAATCCAACGACCACAAATACTCTCTATGCTCCGCCCGACAGCGGAATGGGAACATTTACCGGCGGACCGGGTCTTGATTTTCATTTCAGCGTTGCCGGATCAAAAAAACTTCAGAAAATGGAGCTTTATTTTTATCCGTCGATTTCCGGCAAAGCGGATTACGGCACCGTTTCGGTGCAAACATATAAAAACGGCAGTTATCAGCTTGTCGGGCCTGTCGGAAAACTTTTGCCGTATAACAGCACAAGCACCTGCACGACAATCGAGTTCGAAAAAGAGTTTCAGGAAGCCAGGTCGTTTTCTGCTGACGTCGCGCCGCTTTGGCCGCTCTACAAAACAAACGACGAGGGAGATTTTGCTTTGACCGATGTCGCTGTAAAAGTCGTTATGTATTTTGAGGATTTGGGCAGCGCAAAGGTCACAACAAAAAGCTACGACCTCGGCAGAAATTGCAGCGGCGGCAAATTTGTTATTCACGCCTCGGCGGGGGACAGCGGCGTTCGCGCCTTTGCCGAGATAGCGGATTGCGAGCCGGTCGAGATGACCTTTGCGGAGAGCAGAAACCTAACCCTTTACGGCGTTGCGATAAGCGAGCTTAGTTACGATCTCAAAGCGCCGGTCCATTTTGACAAAATGCGCCTGAGAATTTCAAGCGAAGCTACCGGTGTTCGAAAAATATACGGCTACTATTTCATACCGGCATAAGGAGGAAAAATGACGAAAGTAATTTATAATAACCCGGCGCCGGGGGGAAGTTCGGGGCTCGGTAAAGGCGGCAGTAAATTCAGGCCGTATGACATAAACGATGTCATGGTGCCGATTCCCGATTCGATGAAAGGGATGCCGCGCACTTCGCCGGTAAACGAAAACCCGAACCGCCCCTCAGGATATTTTGACAACCCCGATATTGTGGGCGGCGCGTACTATGCGGAGGCGCTTAAAAATTCGCAAAGCGCCGTTAAAGCGGGCGAGCGATACCAGATTGCGGCGCTGGCCGCCGCGCGCGGGAAAATCAACGCCAACGCGACAGAAGTAAGGGCAAGAGCGTATAACACCGGTCGTCTTTCGGCGGTTGGCAACGCGGAACTTTTGGCGAATATGGGGCTGGACGGAAATATGTACGCCGGGCCGCGCTCCGGCTTCGGCGAAACCTCGCGAATCGCGCAGGATATCGCAATGCGAAACAACATTAATTCGGCAAATATGGCCGAGATGGAGCAGCTTGCGGCGTTAGAAAGCGAAGCGGCGAGGATAAGAAATTCCTCCGCGCAGGCGATGGCAAATCTTGAAAGCGAATATTTGCTGCGCGTCGCCGGACTTGCGCGGGACGACGAGAAAAGCGCGGCGGCAGCGGCGGCAAGAGCGGCCGAAGAAGACAGGGAAAGCGATTACAAAATAGCCGGGATAATGGCCGAATACGGCGACTACAGCGGATACGCGGAGCTCGGCATGACGCAAGAGCAGATAGACACGCTAAACGCAAAAGCGGAGGCGAGGTATCAGGATGAAAAATCCGCCGCCGACTGGGACCGCGCGATGAAACTTTGGCAGGTAGACGGCACCGCAAACCCGTGGGTTGCGGAGGTTCTCGGCGTTCCGGTAGGAGCGACCACCGATAGCGCGTATTATCACGCGGCGTCGATCGCGGCAAGAAAAAGGTAGGAGAAAAATGGAAAACACAGTAATTTATATTAAAACGGTGGCGGCGTCTATAGGCGCGATTTTGGGCGCATTTTTCGGCGAATTAAACGGGCTTTTTTATGCGCTTGTCGCTTTTGTGGCGGCCGATTATATCTCGGGCGTTATCTGCGCCATAAACGAAAGAAAGCTGAGTTCCGAGGTCGGCTGGCACGGAATTTTCAAAAAAATCATGATATTTGTCCTTGTCGGAACGGCGAATATTCTCGACGTGTATATCTTAGGGCAAGCGGAAATTTTGAAAAACGCGACAATCCTTTTTTACATAGCAAACGAGGGGATTTCGCTTCTCGAAAACGCTTCGAGGCTCGGAATGCCGGTTCCGGAAAAGCTGAAAAATATTTTAGCCCAGCTTCACAAGGAGGAATAAGATGCATATAACCGAGGATTTGATTCCGAAGACGTGCAAAAACCGCCCGACGGCGGGAAAGACCGCCGCGGTAAAGAAAATCACCATTCATGAAACCGATAATACGGCAAAAGGAGCAAACGCCGCCGCTCACGCAAAATATCTGAAAGACGGGGCGGTGGCGGACAAGGTTTCATGGCATTATACGGTGGATGAAGACGGGGCAATAAGGCATATTCCGGATGGCGAAACCGCATGGCATTCGGGCACCGCGCAGGGGAACAAAAGCATCGGAATAGAGCTTTGCGTAAATAAAGACGGCGATTTCGAAAAGACTTTTCGAAATGCCGCCGAGCTTGTAAAAGGTCTTCTGAAAAAGCACGGCCTTGGCAAAACCGACATCGTGCAGCACTATTATTGGAACAAAAAGAACTGCCCGAAAACAATCAGAGCCAAAGGGCGCTGGCAGGAATTCCTTGATTTGGCGACAGGAGGGAAAGAGATTTACATATACAGCGAAAAAGACGGGTTTCATACGGTAAAAACCGACATCGAAAATTTTGACCTTATGATACTCGACGCAAAAAAGAAAACAACAAAGATAAAGAATTATTTTAATGCCGGATTTTTCAGCGCGCTGGCAAACGGGAAAACCATTCCGGTCGGCAATCTCGCCTGCGGCGGGAATATCGTTTCGGAGTGCTATCGAAACGCCGCGTGGATTAACCTTTCACGGAAAAAAGTGTCCACACTTATCGTTACGAAAACCGGCGCAAAGATCGAAAAAACCGACAGGCTGGATAATATCGAAGGGTTACGGTGCGCCGTCTCGGGCGTTCCGGTGCTCATCGGCGGCCGCGAGGTCTCGCTTTCTAAAGATGTGAAGCCGGAGAGCTGGTTCGGGGGCGAACTTTCGCCCACGTGGCACGGGTTTTTGACCGTTTTTGAGGGAAAAATCATTTATCACGCATTTAAAACAGCCTCCAAAACGGCGGCGGCCGCGACCACCGAAATCTATAAAAAGCTTAAAAACTTCGGATATTCGGACGTTATTATGCTTGATGGCGGCGGAAGTTTTGTCCTCGACGTGGACGGGACAAACAAAGCTGTTACAAGCGAAAACCGCGTAATAAACAGCGTCGGGCTGTTCGGTATTTAACACCGCGCGGCAACTTGCCGATGTTGCGGTTTGAAACAATTATGAACACAAAATAAACCTGCCTTCGGGCAGGTTGTTTTTTTGCATGTAAATAGATATACTAATACTGAATAGGAGGCATTTTATGTCTAATATAAAACCAACTTATTACGGCGGGCAGGCTCTCATCGAAGGGGTTATGATGAAGGGGCTTGACAGCTGTGCTTGCGCTGTGCGCTCGCCCGAGGGCGAAATTGTCAAGGTGCTTGCGCCGGTCCCGTCGCCAAAAGATAAATTTGCGCCGCTCGGCTGGCCGATTATCAGGGGAATAGCGAATTTTTTCGGCATGATGACGCTCGGGATGAAGACACTCACCTTTTCGGCGAACATCGCCGGAACCGAGGAAGTGGAGGGTGAACCTTCTAAGCTCGATAAATGGCTAAATGAAAAACTCGGAAAATCTGCGATGAATGCGATTGTCGGCGTAGCTTCGCTGCTTGGCGTTGTTATCGCGCTTTTCCTTTTCATGTTTTTGCCGGCTCAGGCGGTGAAATTCGGCTCGAATCTTTTCCCGAATCTTCCGGCTTTTGTCCTCACGATTTTTGAGGGAATTATTAAAATAATAGTTTTTGTCATTTATATTCTTGCGGTATCAAAGATGAAGGAAATCGACCGCGTTTTCCGCTATCACGGCGCGGAGCATAAGACGATACACTGCTTTGAACACGGGCAGGAGCTGACTCCCGATAATGCCGACAAATTCCCGACCTATCATCCGCGCTGCGGAACCTCGTTTATAACGCTGGTGCTGGTCGTTTCGATTATTGTTTACTCCTTTGTCGAGTGGGATGTTCTTTGGATTCGCGTGCTGATGAAACTGCTCCTTTTGCCGGTCGTTATGGGCGTTTCTTATGAAATTTTGCGGATAAACGGCAGATACGATAACTGGTTTACAAGAATTATCGGTTATCCCGGCAAACTTATGCAGAAACTTACCGTAAAAGAGCCGGACAAAGATATGCTTGAAGTTGCCATAACCTCGCTTAAAACGGTCATCGAACACGAAAAACCGGGCAGCTATCCCGAGACGACCGAAGGTTTGATGCACGGATTTCCCGAGTCATAATCAGGCGCATATAAAACAAAATAAACTCGGAAAGCGGCGCGAAAATGAACGCAAAAGAGCTTAAATATATTATCAGGAACCGCCTCGCAAAAGAGGCGCAAAACTCCGCCTCATTCGAGGCGGAGCAATTTATTATACACTTTTTGGGGCTGAAAAAAGAGGATATTTTAAGAGGCGCGGAGGCCGAATTTACATCCGAACTGAAAAAAGCGGTCGAGGAAAGGGCGGCGGGCAAACCGCTGCAATATATCCTTGGGCAGTGGGAGTTTTACGGCAACAAAATCCTCTGCAAAGAAGGGGTGCTTATACCGCGGCCCGAAACCGAGTTTTTGGTGGATGTAGCCGTGTTCCACGGCGGCGAAAGTATTTTGGAGCTATGCGCCGGAAGCGGCGCGGCGGGAATTAACGCCGCAATCAAATTAAAAGCAAAACGCGCGGTTTTCAGCGATATTAATGACGACGCGCTGAAACTCTGCGGGGAAAACGCAAAAATGCTCGGCATAGCGGAAAAAGCCGAGTTTTTAAAAGCGGATATTTTTGAAGCCGACAGCTACGGAAAATTTGATATTATACTCTCAAATCCGCCCTACATAAACGAAAAAGATATGGCGCAGCTTCCCGAAAATGTAGCGAAGTATGAGCCGCACACGGCGCTTTTCGGCGGCGAGGACGGGCTTGATTTCTATCGCCGGATTGCGGAAATCGCGCCCGATAACATGAACTGCGGCGCGCTTTTGGCGGTTGAAGTGGGATATGATCAAGCTGACGCGGTTTGCAATATGTTTGCAAAGTCCGGTTTATCGGACATTCGGAAGGTGAAAGACTACAGCGGCATTTTCCGTGTTGTAACGGCTATTTATAAATGATATAATGCAAATAATTAATGAATATACATAAGGGGAAATTTTATGGCGGACAAGAAAAATGCGCTCGACACCGCGCTGCTCCAGCTTGAAAAGCAATTCGGCAAAGGCACGATTATGAAACTCGGCGAAAATGCGGCGATGAATGTCAGTTGCGTTCCGACCGGTTCTATTTCGCTCGATTTCGCTCTCGGAATCGGCGGCGTTCCGAAAGGCAGGATTATCGAGATTTTCGGGCCGGAGTCCTCGGGTAAAACAACCCTTGCACTACATATTATCGCGGAAGCTCAAAAGGGCGGCGGCGACGTCGCGTTTATCGACGTTGAGCATGCGCTTGATCCTGTTTATGCCCGCGCGCTCGGCGTAGATATCGACAGCCTTCTCGTCTCCCAGCCGGATACCGGCGAGCAGGCGCTTGAAATCGCGGAAGCGCTTATCCGAAGCGGCGCGCTCGAAGTCGTTGTTATCGACTCGGTCGCGGCTCTCGTTCCCCGCGCCGAAATCGAAGGGCTTATGGGCGACACCCACGTCGGGCTTCAGGCAAGGCTTATGTCCCAGGCGCTCCGCAAGCTCGCCGGCGTCGTCGCGAAAAGCAACTGCGCGTGTATTTTTATAAATCAGCTCCGCGAAAAGGTCGGCATTGTTTACGGTAATCCCGAGGTAACGCCTGGCGGACGGGCTTTGAAGTTTTATTCCTCTGTCCGAATCGACGTTCGCAAAAGCGAGCAGATAAAAAGCGGAACCGACGTTGTCGGAAGCCGCACCAAAGCAAAGGTCGTCAAAAACAAGGTCGCGCCACCGTTTAAGGTCGCCGAATTCGACATAATGTACGGCACCGGAATTTCGAAAACCGGCGAGCTTATCGACCTTGGCGTCAAATTTGACATAATTCAGAAAAGCGGAACATGGTTTTCATACGGTGACACCCGCATAGGCCAGGGCAAGGAAAACAGCAAAGAGTATTTGCTAGAAAATCCCGACTTGGCAGCCGAGATAGAACAAAAAATCAGCCAGAAAAACAAAAACGACGGTCTTCCCGAGGATGACGCGCCTGTCAAGGTCAGCATAACGCCGAGAGGGGAAAGCGCGGCGGCGGATATCGACATCGAAGTTGAAGACTGATGAAAATTACAGATATAATTCACAAAAAAGGTAACCGCTGTGAAATATATATCGACGGAGAAGCAGCGGCGGTTATCGACCTGTCGCTGCTTTCGGTGACAAAAGGGGAGACGGTAAGCCCGGAAACGGCCGAGGAAATAATCTCGCTCGGGAAGAAAACTGCGGCGCTCGAGAGCGCGATGCGAAGCCTTACCGCCGCAGATTTTTCGAAAAAAGCGCTTTTTCGCCGCCTGCGCCAAAAAGGCATAGACGAAGAGGCTGCCGGGGAAGCGGTGAAAACCGTTTCCGAAGCGGGAATCATTTCGGATGAGCGGGTTGCCCTGCGGCTTATCGGCGCCTATTCCGGCGAGAAGCATTTCGGGCGCCGCAGGGTTGCGGAAGAGCTTTTTAAGCGCGGAATCGAAAAAGAACTTTCGGACGCGCTTATCGAGGAACACGCCCTGCCCGACGGCGAAAACGCGCGGCTTTTTGCAAAAAGCAAAAGGCTTTGCGAAAAGACGGATAAAAATATTGCCGCGCTTATACGCGCAGGCTATTCTTACGAAGATATCAGAGGGATTTTTGAAAGAGATGAATAAAATCAGTTTAATCTCGCTCGGCTGTTCGAAAAACCAGGTCGACGCCGAGCGGATGCTCGCGGTTCTCGCAAAAGACGGGTTTGCGCTTACGGCCGACCTGTCCGAGGCGGACGCGGTGATTGTAAATACCTGCGGCTTTATCGAAAGCGCGCGGGCGGAGGCGATTGAAAATATACTTGAGGTCGCCGAGCTAAAAAAAGAAGGAAAGCTGAAGGCGGTTATCGTTTCGGGTTGTATGGCCGAGCGGTACCGCGACGAAATAAAGCGCGAAATGCCCGAAGTCGACGCGATTTTGGGCATCGGAAGCATAGAAGAAATTTCAAAAGCGTGCAAAGCGGCGCTTTGCGGCGATGATTTTAAGAGTTTTCTTCCGAAAGAGGGCTGTGCCAGAGGCGGAGAGCGGATTTTGCAAACGCCGCCTTATACCGCTTATCTCAAAATCGCGGACGGATGTGACAACCGATGCGCTTTTTGTGCGATACCGTCGATTCGCGGAAACTTCATAAGCCGCCCTATCGAGGAACTCGTCGCGGAGGCGCAAAAACTTTGCGAGAGCGGAGTTTCCGAAATTACACTTGTAGCGCAGGACACGACAAGATACGGCGAGGATATTTACGGGAAGCCGATGCTGGCGGAGCTTTTGACAAAGCTCTGTGAAGTCGATTTTAAGTGGATTCGGGTGCTTTACAGCTACGCCGACCGTATCACCGAAAATTTAGTTTCGGTAATAAAAAACGAGCCGAAAATCGTAAAATATCTCGATATTCCGATTCAGCATCTTTCGGACGCAGTTTTAAAGAGGATGAATCGTCGCGATACATATGATAAAATATCGGTGCAGGTTAAAAACCTTCGCCGCGAAGTCCCCGGGATAATTCTTCGCACAACCGTTATGGTCGGCTTCCCCGGTGAGACCGAGGAGGATTTTGCGCTTCTCTGCGAGCGGCTCGAGGAGCTTAGTTTCGACCGCCTCGGCGTTTTCGCTTTTTCGAGCGAGGAGGGAACTCCCGCCGAAAAGATAGAGGATAACCTTTCGCAGGAAGAAAAAAACCGCCGCGCCGAAATAGTTATGGAAGCGGCGGCGCGCAGGATGGAAGAAAAAAACGCAAAGCAGGTAGGAAAAAGCAAAACGGTGCTTGTCGAAGGCTTTGACAAAGCCGCCGAGTGCTATTTCGGGCGAAGCGCCGATGACGCGCCCGAAGTTGACGGCAAAGTGTTTTTATTTTGCAAAAACGGCGCATATTCGGGGCAGTACCGCGAAGTGCTCATTACCGAGGTGTGCGACTGCGACCTTGTCGGCACGGCGGAATAGCGGCGAAACCGGCGGAAACCTCGCACCGACCGCGGCAGTGTTTTGCGGGGTAAAGGCGCATACCGTATGCAAATATACGATAGTTTTAGTCCTTCGGCAAAACCATAGCATATTTGAAAACAAGCGGCGGTTTTAGCCCGGCGAAAAATGAAGCAAAACATGCAGACACTAATTATTTTAAGAAAAAAGGAGCAAAAATGGCAAACAAAATAACGACAATACGAATATTTTTGGTGCCGGTTTTTGCTGTGCTTTATATGCTTTCGCAAAATCTCGCCGCCGGCATTGTTTTTCTTGTCGCCGCCGCGACCGACGGGCTTGACGGATATATTGCAAGGAAAACGGGAACGGTCACAAGGCTCGGGAAATTCCTTGATCCCCTTGCCGACAAACTTTTAATAATAACCGCGATAATCTGTATGGTAGACAAGGGAACTTTTTCGGTGGTTGCCGCGATTCTGATAATCGCAAGGGAGCTTATTATCACGGCGTTTCGCACCGTCGCGATGGGCGAGGGAATAGAGCTCGCCGCCGACAATCTCGGAAAAATCAAAACGATAATCCAAATTGCCGCTGTTATTGTGGTGATGTGGAGCGGCGGAAAATTTTATCTAAACGAAATTTTCATTGCCGCCGCAACGGTCATCACGGTGGTGTCCGGCATAAACTATATATTAAAAAACAAAGCGGTTCTGAGGTAACATTATGGGCATTATAAAAGACATAAAAACAATTAGGGAAAGGGATCCCGCGGCCCGGAACGGGCTCGAGATTTTCCTGCTGTATTCGGGCGTTCACGCGCTGATATGGCATAGGCTGGCGAGCTTTTTCTACCGGCATAAAATGAAATTCATCGCGCGGTTTTTATCGCAGAGCGGAAGATTTTGGACCGGGATTGAAATCCATCCGGGCGCGACCATCGGAAGCGGGCTTTTTATCGACCACGGCTCGGGCGTCGTAATCGGCGAAACCGCCGTCGTCGGCGATAATTGTACGCTTTATCAGGGCGTCACCCTCGGCGGAACCGGAAAAGATACCGGAAAAAGGCATCCGACTCTCGGCAACAACGTAATTGTCGGCGCGGGGGCAAAAATTCTCGGGCCGTTCAAGGTCGGCGACAACGCGAGAATCGCGGCCGGCGCGGTCGTGCTTGAGGAAGTTCCGCCCGATTCTACGGCGGTCGGCGTTCCGGCAAGGGTTGTGCGTATCGGCGGAGTCAAGGTCACAAGCAATCTCGACCATATCCATATTCCCGATCCGGTCGCGCAGGAGCTTTGCAGGCTGACGGCGAGGATAGAAAAATTGGAAAAAGAGTTAAAGGAAAAAGAATGAAGATTTTTAACGCGGAAACAAGGGAAAAAGAGCTTTTTGTGCCGATAGATAAAAACGAGGTCCGCATATACGCTTGCGGCCCGACCGTTTATAATTATTTTCACCTCGGCAACGCGCGCCCGTTTATCATTTTTGATACGCTTCGGCGCTATCTCGAGTTTCGGGGATATAACGTAAAATTCGTTCAGAATTTCACCGATATCGACGACAAGATGATAAACAAGGCAAACGAAGAGGGAATAACGGTAGCCGAGCTTGCGAAGAGATTTATCGCGGAGTATTTTACCGATGCTTCCGCGCTCGGCGTGAAAGCGGCGACCGTTCATCCGAGAGCGACCGAAAATATAGACGCGATAATTGAAATCATTAAAACGCTTATCGAAAAAGGTTTTGCCTATGAGGCTTCGGGCGATGTTTATTACCGCGCGCAAAAGTTCGAGGGCTACGGCAGGCTTTCGCATATGCCTATCGAAGATCTTGCCGCCGGTGCGCGCATAAGCGTGAACGATATAAAAGAAAGCCCGCTTGACTTCGCGCTTTGGAAAGCGGCGAAAGAAGGCGAGCCGTTTTGGGATTCGCCGTGGGGCAAAGGGCGGCCGGGCTGGCATATCGAATGCTCCGCAATGGCCAATAAATATCTTGGCAAAACCATTGATATACACTGCGGCGGGCAGGACCTTGCCTTCCCGCACCACGAAAACGAAATCGCGCAGAGCGAAGCGGCAAACGGGGTAAAATTCGCAAATTATTGGATGCACAACGCCTATATAAATATCGACAACCAGAAGATGAGCAAATCGGCGGGAAATTTCTTTACCGTAAGGGATATTTCAAAGCAGTTTGACTATGAAGTCATCAGATTTTTCATGCTTTCCTGCCACTACCGTAGCCCGATAAATTTCAGCGCCGAAATATTGAAACAGGCCGAGGCCGGTCTCGCGAGGCTTTATAATTGCTATAATAACCTTAAATTTCTCTCCGAAACTGCGGAAGTCGGATTTTTGGAGGGCGAAAAGGAAATTCTTGACACCTTCGGCGAGTTCCGCGAAAAATTTATCGACGCTATGGACGACGACCTTAACACCGCCGACGCTATTTCGGTTATTTTTGATTTTGCGCGTGAGCTAAACACCGTTTTCTGCGCCGAGAGCGTGCATTCTTCCGATATGATTTCGGAGGCGACCGATATGTATCTCGAGCTTTGCGATGTCCTCGGAATCGTCGTAAAGCGGTCGGAAGACAGCCTTGACAGCGAAATAGAGGAGCTTATAAAACAGCGGACGCAGGCGAGGGAAAACAAGGACTACGCGACAAGCGATATGATAAGAGACAAGTTAAAAGCGATGAATATAGAGCTTCTCGACACGCCGAGCGGGGTTAAATGGATAAGAAAGTAAATTACGGGAAAAGCGAGGCGGCACAGCTGCCGATAATCACGCTCGCCTATATCGGCGACGCGGTTTTCGAGATAATGACAAGAGAATTTCTTATTAGGAAGGGCATAGCACCGTCAAAGTTACATAGGGCGGCGACAGGGATAGTTTCCGCCGAGGGGCAGTTCGAAGCGTATAAGCGGATAGGCGATATGCTTTCAGAAGAGGAAAAAACCGTTTTTATGCGCGGCCGGAATGCCGATGTAACGGCGGCAAAAAAGAAATCGCCGGTTACTCATTCGCATGCGACAGGGCTTGAAGCGCTGTTCGGCTTTCTTTACCTTACCGGCGAAAAGGACAGGCTTTATCAGCTTTATGATATGGCAAAAGAGGGGCTGTAAAAGCCCCTCTTTTTGCGGTTACAAAACAAAAGAATTACAGATTGATTACCGAAAGCGAAATTAACTTTTTTGGACTACAAAAACTTAAAATCACTTTACATTAAAGATAATCGTTGTAAACTTTTATTTCGTTTTTATAAATCTGCTCTAAAATCAACCATTATTTTGATGAGTTGTTTTGCGCCTTGTTACTGCAAGATTTGCTTGAAGATTTGTTACTAGCTCTGTTGCTTGCTCTGTTACTTGCTTTATTATTTGCCTTGTTACTTGCTCTGTTGGAGCTCTGGCTCCTCGAATTACTCGAATTATTAGATGCTTGTGACATTCCTTTGTTTCACCTCGTTTGTTTTTGTGGTCCGCTCTTATTGTCTGCCCTTTTCGGGGGTAAAATGCGAGGAAAATTTTAAAAAACGGAGAAAAATATGATTCTTCCTGAAGAATTTTTGGAAAAAGCGAAAAGTTTTCCTGATTTTGATATTATCGCCTATTTGAAAGCGATAAAGCAGCCTCCCTCAAAGGGGCTGCGCGTGAATACAGGCAAAATCTGCGTTGCGGATTTTTTAAAAATTTCGCCGTTTTCGCTTTTCCCGAACCCGCTTTGCGGCGAGGGATTTATAGTGGCGGACGGCGAGCCGGCAAGGCATGTTTATCACGCGTCGGGACTATATTACATGCAAGAGCCGTCGGCTATGTCGGCCGTCCCGATGATGGAACTTTGCCCCGGCGACAAGGTTCTTGACCTCTGCGCCGCGCCGGGAGGAAAAAGCACCCAAATTGCGGCAAAAATCGGTGAAGACGGACTGCTTATTTCAAACGAAATTGTAAGTTCCCGAGTTTTCGCGCTTTCTTCCAATATCGAGCGGCTGGGGATAAGAAACGCGGTTGTAACAAACGCTGCGCCGGACAAGCTGGGCCCGAAACTTCGAGAGTTTTTCGATAAAATCCTTGTGGACGCGCCGTGTTCTGGCGAGGGGATGTTCAGGAAAGATAAAGAAGCGGCAAAATATTGGAGCCCGGAGCATTCGAAAAGCTGTGCTTTGCGCCAGCGCGAAATTTTGGAAAGCGCGAAGGAAGCGCTTGCGCCCGGCGGGATTTTGGTGTATTCGACCTGCACCTTTTCGCGCGAGGAAAACGAGGGCGTAATAGAAGCGTTTTTAAGCGAAAACAGGGATTTTTCGCTGGTAGAATATAAAAGAATTTACCCGCAGGACGGCATCGGAGAGGGACATTTTGCCGCAAAACTGATAAAAAAGGGCGAGCCTGCCACAGGAGAGCCGCGCGGAAACGGCAATTTAAACGGCGGAGATTTGCGCTCAAATCGGAGTACAGGCGAACAAGAAAACGGCGCATCCGCAACCGTCTATCAAGCAAGCAGGTTTAACTCTGCAGCGCGGCGAAATTCGCCGTTTGCTATTGCCGGCGGCGAAGAACAAGAAGCGGTCAAAACATATCACAATATTGTTTGCGGCGCGCCGTACGGCAAAATTATCTCGGCGGCGGGCCATGTTTTCATAGCGCCTCGAAAAATGCCGGAGCTTTCGGGAATCCGCATCGTTTCGGCGGGCGTCCGCGCGTTTTCGATTGAAAAAGGCAGGCTTGAGCCCTGTCACAATCTTTTTATGGCGGCGGACGCAAAAGAGATAAAAAACGTGATAAATCTTTCGTCCGAAAGCAAGGAATTAAAAGCGTTCATGAGAGGCGAAGTAATTCCCTGCGATTTTTCGGGATATACGGCTGTCGCGGCGGACGGGTTCATTGTCGGGTTCGGAAAAGGCGGCGGAGGTGTGCTCAAAAACAAATATCCGAAAGGGCTCCGGAATTTCGGATTGCGCTCTTCGGAGGAATAGTATTTTGCTTTTTGCCCTTTGGCGCGCGATTTTTTGAAAAAGGCTTGCAATAACGCTTATTATTATTTATAATATATTAGCAATAGGGACAATTAGCTCAGCTGGTAGAGCACTCGCTTGACGTGCGAGTGGTCAGCGGTTCGAACCCGTTATTGTCCACCAACACAAGTGTGCTTTTAGCGCAGTTCGCCCATAAAAATGCTCGTGAGGACACGGCATGGCCGGCGCAAGCCGGACAGCGGGACGCAGCGAAATTTTTATGGAACAGCGAACAAGCGGAGCATGACAGCACACACGAGAGAATATCGGCAGATAACTTACAAAAAGAAGAAGCGTTTCTTCTTTTTTTTGTATCATTTTGAGTTTTAAAAATTTTTTTGGAGGAACTTTGGAATGAACGTTGTAGAGGCAATTGAAAAACGCAGAAGTGTCAGAGGATACACCGAAAAACCGGTCACGCAGGAGCAAATCGAGATTTTGAAAAAAGCCGCTATGGAATCGCCGACGGCAAGGAATCTGCAGCCGCTTCATTTTTCATTTCTCACAAACAAAGAGATAATGGGAGCGATCGATGCGACGTACAGGGACGCGCTCCGCGCTCTGCCGAATATGCAGCTTCGCACCTCGGTTGACGAAACATATCTCGCTTATGAAGCGCCGCTTTTCATCGTTATTTCGTCAAATCGGGCGGCAGAGTTCGGCGTTGTCGACGCGGGAATCGCGGTCCAAACGCTCGCGCTTGCGGCGGAGGGCATTGGACTTTCAAGCGTAATTATCGGAATGCTCCGGCTTGTTTTCAAAATGCCAAAAGGTCCGGAAATCCGCAAAATGCTTCAGATTCCAAATACGCACGAATTTGTTATCGCCATCGCAATCGGCGAGGGGAACATGACAAAAGAAGCGCACGATATGAGGCCGGAAAATATTTCGGTAATCGAATAATTCTCTCGCGTAGGCGGCGCGGTTTGCCGAAAAGCGCGGAGCAGAGGAAATAATGTATAAAATAGCAGAATCGAAAAGGCTCTCGGAAAATGTTAAACTTGTTCGGGTTTTTGCGCCGCATGTGGCAAAAAAAGCAAAGCCCGGACAATTTGTCATGCTCAGGGTAAACGAGGGCGGCGAGAGGATTCCGCTTACAATAGCCGACTATGACAGGGAAAACGGCATAATCACCGTAATTTTTCAGGAGGTCGGGAAAACCACAAAACTGCTCGGCGCGCTTAGCGCGGGGGACAGTATACTTGATTTCGCCGGTCCGCTTGGAAAAGCAACCGAGTTTTGCGGCGAAAAAAGCGTTTGCGTTATCGGCGGCGGCCTTGGCAGCGCGATAGCCTACCCACAGGCGAAAGCCTTTGCGGCAGCGGGCGCGGAAGTAGATGTTATCGCAGGATTTAGAACAAAAGACCTCGTGATTTTGGAAGAGGAATTTCGCAGCGTTGCAAATCTTTTTATCGCGACCGACGACGGAAGCTATATGGAAAAAGGGTTTGTCACCGACGTGCTGAAAAAACGGCTTGAAGAAAAAAAATACGACCTGATTGTCGTTATCGGTCCGATCATGATGATGAAAGCGGTCGCGCAGATTACAAAAGGGATAAAAACGATTTGCTCGATGAATTCGATAATGATTGACGGAACCGGAATGTGCGGCTGCTGCCGCCTTACGGTCGGCGGGCGGGTCAAATTCGCCTGTGTCGACGGCCCGGATTTTGACGCGCATCTCGTTGATTTTGACGAGGCCGCGGCGAGAGGCCGCCATTATGCCGAGGAAGAGCGGGAGAGCCTGCACCTCTGCAACCTCACGGGGGAGGCGCGCAATGGCTAATATGCAAAACGAAAAGACAAGACCGCGCGAGCAAGAAGCAATAGAGCGCGCCGCAAACTTTTGCGAGGTCACATATACCTATACCGAGCAAGAGGCAAAAAACGAGGCGGAGAGATGCCTAAACTGCAAAAACCGTCCGTGCGTCGGCGGGTGCCCTGTTTCTGTTGACATTCCCGAATTTATCGGAGAAATAAAAAAAGGCGAATTTAAAAAAGCGGGCGAAATAATACGGGGAAACAATATGCTTCCCGCCGTTTGCGGAAGAGTTTGCCCGCAGGAAAACCAGTGCGAAAAATTTTGCGTCCGCGCAATTAAAGGCGAGTCGGTCGCCATCGGTCGGCTTGAAAGATTTGCCGCGGAAGCGTCGGCTGGGGCGGCAAAAGAGGCCGCGGAAAATCCGCTTTCTTCCAAGCGCGTCGCAGTTATCGGAAGCGGCCCGGCGGGACTAAGCTGCGCGGGCGAGCTTGCCGCCGCGGGAATAAAGGTCACCGTTTATGAAGCTCTTCACACTCCGGGCGGCGTGCTGATGTACGGCATTCCCGAATTCCGCCTGCCGAAAACGGTGGTAAAAGAAGAAATCGGGCGCCTTGAAAGCCTTGGCGTCGAGTTTGTTTTAAATTTTATCGTCGGGAAAAGCGCGGATATTGACGACCTGAAAGCCGAAGGATTCGACGCGGTTTTTATCGGAAGCGGCGCCGGGCTTCCCGTGTTTATGGGTATTCCGGGCGAGAATAAAAACGGCGTTTACAGCGCCAACGAATTTTTGACAAGAATAAACCTCATGCGGGCATATGAGTTTCCGAAAACCGACACTCCGGTCAAAAAAGGCGGTCGGGTTGCGGTTATCGGCGGCGGGAACGTCGCGATGGACGCGGCAAGGTGCGCGCTGAGGCTCGGCGCAAAAGAGGTGCATATTGTTTACCGCAGAACCGAGGCGGAAATGCCGGCCAGGGCGGAGGAGCGGGAACACGCGAAAGAAGAGGGCGTTATTTTTGATTTGCTGACCGCGCCTGTCCGCATAGAGGGGGACGAAAACGGCAATGTAGCAAGCCTCGTTTGCGAAAAAATGCAGCTCGGCGAACCGGATGAAAGCGGACGCAGGCGTCCGCGAAAAATTGAAAACAGCGAGTTTGCCCTCGAAGTAGACACCGTTATTTCGGCGATAGGGCAAACACCGGGAAAGATTATCAGAGAGAGCTCGAAAAATTTGGAGTATAACGCCAAAGGCTGTCTTATAACCGATGAAAGCGGCGCGACATCAGCCGAAATGATATATGCCGGCGGCGACGCCGTGACCGGCGCGGCGACCGTAATTCTCGCTATGGGCGCGGGAAAAACAGCCGCAAAAGAAATAATAAATAAACTTAAAAAAGATGCGTGAAAACGCATCTTTTTTTTATTGAAAAAGAAATTCTTCCGTGGTAGAATTTTAGCAAGGGAAATCTATGCAAAAATAATATATAAATAAGGAGAGTAATGATGACTACGAAAAACGTACAGACAGGTTACTTGCCGGACGAACGGCCGCCGATTTGGCAGTTGTTTTTTTATGCCCTGCAACAGGTAATCGTCATGTTCCCGGCAACCGTTGCCGTCGCGCTTATTACGCATTTTCATATCTCCACAACAATCTTTGCAAGCGGTCTTGCAACACTATTTTTCATTTTAATCACCGGCAGAAAGATTCCGCTTTATTACGGCTCGAGCTTCTCGTATGTCGCTGCAATCGGCGGACTTATGGCGGCTCAGGGAATGTCGGCTGATTTGGTCGGCCCTGCTCCGGACGCGCTTATTTCGGCGGCGCAGTTCGGTATCATCATGTCCGGCCTTATTTCGATTGCCGCCGGCCTTTTGGTCAAATTCTTCGGAAGCAAAGCGGTTGAAAAATTATTGCCCGCATCGGTTACCGGCCCGGTAGCGATTATCATCGGACTATCGCTTGCAGGCGTTGCTATGGGCGATGCTTTCCCGAGCGCCGAAGGCGCCGGCGCGGCAAATAACTGGGGGCTACTCGTCGCGGTCATTACCCTTATTTCCACAATTTTATTTTCGGTTTATCTCAAAGGATTTTTCGGACAACTTCCGCTTCTTCTCGGTCCGCTTCTCGGATGCGTCGCCGCTTTTGTTATTTTGAAAGTAACCGGAGTTGACCTATTTAAAGCGCTCCCCGAGGGAGCTATGCAAACAGGCGTTTTCGCGCTTCCGCACTTCACCCTCCCGACAGTTTCGTGGGCGGCGGTGCTTGCAATCATGCCGATTGCAATAGCGACCATTCCGGAATCGACCGCGCATATTTATCAGCTTGATATCTATGTAAACGACCTTTCAAAGAAAAAGGGCGGCAAAAAATATAACATCGCCGAAAAACTTTGGCTTAACCTCATCGGCGACGGTATCGGCGATATGGTTTCGGGCGTTGTCGGCGGCCCTGCCGGAACAAACTACGGCGAAAATATCAGCGCCATGGCGATAACGAGAGTTTTCTCGATCCCGGTTCTTGTTTTGGCTACCATTATCGCCATGATTATCTCCTGCTTTACTCCGCTTATCAACCTTATCTACGCCATACCGCAAACGGTTATCGGCGGGCTTGAGGTGTTCCTTTTCGGAGCGATTGCGGCACAGGGAATCGCCATCATGGTTGAAAAGAAGGTCGACCTATTCTCGGCTAAAAACATTGCCGTTATCGCGCTTATCATGGTTATGGGCGTCGGCGGAACATATGCGTTCCCGGGCGGAATCCCGATGTTTGGCGCAAATATTCCGGCGATTGCAGGCGCTTCTGTTTTCGGCATAATCCTTAACCTTATCCTCAGCATCGGCGAAAAGAATAAAACGCCGGATAGCGAGGAAATATCCGCCGAAGCACCCGAAGAAAAAGCGGATATAACCGAAACGGCGGCCGAGGCGGTAGCCGAAGAAAAAGAAGAAATTGCCGAAGCGCAGGCTTCTGCTGCGTCATCGGTAAGCGAGCCTGCCGAAGCGTAAAATCGCTTTGAGGCTTGGAAAAGGAGAAAAAATGTTTAACAAAAAAATTATCGCGGCGCTTCTCGCTCTGATAATGGTTATCTCGATGCCGGTGTTTGCGTCTGCGGACGATGACAGCGGCTGGGAAGATCCGCCCACATATCAGTTTGAAGCGGAAGCGGAAGGACTTTTCCGGCTCGGACTTTTCAAAGGGACCGACAACGGATTTGAACTCGGCGCGGTGCCGACGAGGATTCAGGCGGGCGTTATGCTTATCCGCCTTCTCGGAAAAGAAGCGGCGGCGCTAAGCTGCACCGCGACTCACCCTTTTACCGATGTTCCGCAGTGGGCTGACAGATATGTCGCCTTCCTCTATGAAAATAAGATAGCAAACGGCGTCGATTATACCCTTTTCGGAACCGACAACCCCTGTGAGGCGAAGATGTTTGTCACCTTTGTTTTGCGCGCGCTTGATTACAGCGACGCCGCCGGGGATTTCACCTACACCGATTCGCTTGATTTTGCAAAGGGAATTTCGCTGCTCAGCGGAATATACGCGCTTGAGCTTAAAGGACGCGAATTCCTGCGCGATGACATGGTCGGAATTTCGTATGACGCGCTTTTGATGCCGGTAAAGGCTTTTGATAAAAAACTTATCGAAAGGCTTCTTGCGGAGGGCGCTGTCGATAAAACCCTCGGCGAAACCTTTTACTACGCTTCGATTATGGATGAAATCGGGATGGAAAACGATTTTGCCATTTTTGCGCACGGCGGATTTGATTCGGTCTATGAAAACAGCTATAAAGTTTCGGCGGACGGAGAATATGCGCCGGTAAATATTAATTGCAAAATAAATATGAGCTATAATATCGATCCTGCAGGGATTATTGCGTCGGCGATTTACAGCTTGCCGCAGGGAGGAATGGAATATACCGTATATCTTCCGGGCGACGGATATCGTTATCTTGACTTCAAAGACGGCGAAAAGATAAAGGAAAAACTCCCCGAAGAAGACGATGCACCGACCAAAGATGACATATATTACGAAAAACTTTTGGATTTCGATAAATATGAAAAAATCTCGGTGACAAAGCAAGGGGAAGATACAGTAATCGAACTTGTCTATACAGCCGACGGAGCGCTGCTTGATATGCGCGATGAAATCGAATATTATTTCGGCAAGGACGGCTACAGAAATTTCGAGGTTCGCAATCTTGCGATGTTCCAAAGCTGCACAGAAAAGCTGGTTATTAACAAAGATGGATTAATATTAAGCGATACCGATTATATCGATTTTTATTTCACCCCGGTTTCGGAAGAGATGATTTTCAGAATCACCTCGGCAACCGAAGAAAAATTCAGCAATTTCGGCAAAAAAGATTTAAAATTCCCGTCGTTTGACGATTACATCCTGTCAGAAGAATAAATCTAAAAAATAAACCCCCGCACCACACGGTGCGGGGGTTTTGTCTGTAAAAAACTCAGTAGCTTTTCTCGGTAAATGCTTTGCCCTCAAGCGGAATAATAGTGCCTCCGCTTGTTGCCATAAAGGCTTTGGCCTCTGCTTCGTTTGGAAAATGCAAGGCGGCTTTGCCGAAATATTCGGTATATTCAACCCGGTAGGCGGTCGCGTTTTTAACATAAACCTTACCGCTGTTTTTGCCGAAAACTCTTACAAAATAACGGGTGTCCTTATTTGCCTCATAATAGTCTTTAAGCGTCTGATAAGATACGCCGCTTTTTTCGCTGTATTTTTTCAGAATGCTGTCGACCGCGCTTGTAAAGTTTTGCGTGTAATAGCTCGACGGAGCATCGCTGAGATTATTGAGATCTACAAAATTTGCGACCAGAGAAGGGTAATACATTACCTGCCCGATTGCGATAAGGCGGTCGATATGCTTTTGATACGAGGCGTCGGGATTTTGATTAAAATAGCCGATAACCGCGGGAATAAGCGCGTTATTTATCTTCATTTTCGCCTGATGATTTTCATAATCCTTATCAAGCACGGCAAGCCCTTCGGTAATTGCGGTTTTGTCAAGGGTCACGCCGCTATTTGCCTCGGCGCCGTAAAAGAGAAGAGAGCTGTATCCGTTAAGCGCGGCTTCGTTTGCATTATCGCTTCCCGCAAGAAAGGCGAGAACGCGGGCGTTGTTTACGATGTTGTGGCCATAGCCCTCAAGACCGGTTCCGACGTCATGGTTGTAAACTTCGGTAAGTCCTTCCTCGAGCGCGACCGAGCCTATCGAAACGGTGACGCTGTGACGGATCTCATGTTTTAGCGCGCTTTTTACGTAGCCGCGGGAGGTGTTGTCACGTAGAAATATTTTGTTTGGATACATGAAATAAGCGACGGTATTCAGGCTTGCGTCAAAAATATCGCTTGAATGGACAACATTTACAACGATGTTTTTATAACAGTAAAGAGTCCTTTTAATCGTGTTTAGAGTGCCGCCTTCTTTGACGTGCTCATATGCGCTTTCGCGGAATATATCCGCATAATCTTTGGGAATATTAATGTTTGTGTCGATATTATTTAAAACGGTCACGACAAAATAATTGCAGTATCCGTTTTTGAGGGCGCGGGTGATTTCCTTATCGCTCTCGCCTTTTTTTGTAAGCTCGCCGCAAAGGGTATCTTTGGTTATCGCGCCTTTTTGGACAAGGGCGAGTGAAAGCGGCTCGCTGCTGCCTTTTTGCTCTGTTTTTTGGGCGAGAAACATAAGGTGAGCAACGTTATTCCGGGTAAATGCGTTGGTAGAATTAACGTAATAATAGTAGTCATGCAGGCCGAGAAGACCGATTTGAGCGCAGAAGGAAACTGATTTGTCATAGGTAAAATCAACATTGTCGGAGTATTTTAAAACGCGCAAAAGCATGGTGGCGTACTGCTGCGCCGTGACAAGCTGTGTGCTTCCGAAACTGCCGTCGCCCATACCGCCGACAATTTTATTTTTCTCGGCATAACCGGCATAGGGCTGCGCCCATTGCGGCACATCGCTGAAAGTTGAAGTAAGGTTTGACGAAAGCGCCGCCTGCTCGTCGCCCATAAGGCGGATGACGGTGACAAGCGCTTCGAGTCTGTTTGGCGCGCGTTCAAGCTCGAAGCCGAGCTCGGTGCCCTTGAAAAGCCCTAAATAGCTGAGCGCCTCGGCAAGAAGGGTGAAATCCTGGGCTTCGGTTAGGTAAAGGCGGAAATTCAGCCCATAGTCCGCCGTGGACGGAAGCGAGGATGTCGCCGCCGTAACCGAAACCGGAACGCTGATGATAATTACAAGAGCAAGAATAAGGCAGATGAGTTTTTTCATTTTTACAATTTCCTCTATAAAAAATTATTTTTTTAAAATAAATCCCCCAAAAGTTATAGGCAAAAATTTTGCCGCGTTACCGGTCCGGCAAAATATTTTTCAGGTATTTTAGCAAGAGCTTTGCCGCAAAACCGGTTATAAGCCCGGCGGCTATACCTGCAATGATAAGAACCGGGAAGTAATAGAAAACGCCGGCTGATTTCAGCATAAAAGAAGCGGCGATAAGCTGTCCGAAATTATGGAAGACGGCACCCGCGACGCTAACCCCGACAGGAGAGGCGGATTTTTTAAGTAACAGCATAACGGCAAGGCTAAGCATTGTGCCGCAAACGCTGTAAAAAAATGTTACCGGAGTGCCGAATAAAAGAGCGGCGGCGCCGCATTTGAAAAAAGCGATTAAAAGTGCCTCCGCCGGAGAAAGAATATAAACCGCGCAGAGGATAACGATATTTGCGATGCCGAGCTTTATTCCCGGAACGGCGAAATCAAACGGGATAAGCGTTTCGATATATCCGGCGACTATGGCGAGCGCGGCAAAAATTCCGCAAAGGGCAAGGCGCTTTGTTTTAGCTTGCAATAACGTCCGCCCCCGTTTCCCCGGCGCCCGAAAGCCGTACGACCAAGCGGTGCGGGAGGCACGCGATAATCTGTGCCGAAGAAGTTATCTTCCCGCTTTTCACGCAGTCGCCGTTTTCGCAGTCCGCCTCGATTATCCGCGCGCCGCCGCCGTCTGTTTTTATTATGTTGTATCCGTTTTCCGATTCAATTTTTATAGTGTTTTCAGAAAGCGGAAAGGATTTATAAAGCGCGCCGTTTAGGTAAACCTGAACCTCGGCGGGAGCCGCTTCTTTGCCCCCGCGAAAAAACAAAAAAACTGCGAGCGCGGCGGCAAGCGCGACGGCGATAATTATAAAATCGGTTTTTTTCATCTTAGAATGAAAATCTTTCGTCGGTAATTGTTATCAAATTGTCTTTTGTGGCGCTGACTTTAAAGCCGGCGTCGGCGCTGAAATCACCCGAGACGAAAACAGCTTCGTAGCCGTCTTTTCCCTTGATAAACTCCGCGCCTTTTTCCGCGCCCATCACAAAACAGGCGGTGGAATAAGCGTCGCACAAAACGGGATCTTTTCCGATAACTGTAACCGAGAGAAGATCATTTTCGACAGGGAAGCCGGTTTTCGGATCAAAAATGTGGTGATAAAGTTTTCCGTTTTTCTCGAAATACCGCTCGTAAATACCGGAGGTCACGACCGCGCAGTCCTGCGCGCCAACCGTTGCGAAATGCCCCGCGTCATCGGGAAGCGGAACCTTGATTCCGACCGTCCAAAGACTGCCGTCCGCTTTTTTGCCGATAGCGAAAACGTCGCCGCCGAGATTGATAATTCCGGAGGTAACGCCGCCTTCTGTAAGGCTCTCGGCAATTTTTTTGCAGGCGTATCCTTTGGCAATTCCGCCGAGGTCGATATTTGCGCCGCTCGGCAGGGGCAGGTGAAGCGCAATTGCCGCCGCAGAAGGGACTTTTTCGCTGCCGCTTCCGATTTTCCAAAGGTTGGCGATTCGGAGAATGTGAGGATTAAAAGCGCCCTCGGTATCATCGCGGATTTCGTCCGCTTCTTCTATAAGCGCCGACAGGTCTGCCGAATATTCGCCTTTGCCGCCTGCGGCATTATATTTTGAAATCTCGCTGCTCTCGTCAAAAACCGAGAAGCGGGTATCGATGTCGTTTAAAATCGTCTCGGCGGTATCAAGCAATTTTTCGTTGCCGTAAATGCTAATAACCGAGATGGTGTCAAGCTGTCCTTCGTAAGTCCGCTCGACTAAAGTTGCGCTCTTGCCTCCGAGCTTTGAACAGCCGCCAAGGAGGATAACTGCGGCGAGAATTACCGAAATATATGTTTTTTTCATTTTATCTCCCACCCGCTTATTTCGGCGCGCTGCATGGCGCCGATAATTTTTTGTTTGAGGTCTTTATGTTCGCCTGAAAGTTGCTTTAGCAAAGTTTTTGCATATTCGCGCTTTGTGTTGCCGTTTGCCGGGCATGGATTGTGCGCCACCGGCAAACCGTCGTTTTTCACCACCCGTTTTATATCATATTCCGGGGTGAAAACAAGGGGGCGTATAACCGTAATATCCTGCCGCGAAAGGTAAGTGACGGGTGAAAAGCAGGAAATCCGGCCCTCGTAAAGCAGCGAGAGCATAAAGGTTTCGACCGCATCGTCTCTGTGGTGACCGAGCGCAACCTTGTTGCAGCCGAGCTCGTGAGCTTTTCCGTAAAGCGCGCCGCGCCGCATATTCGCGCAAAGCGAGCACGGATTTTTTTCTTTTCTTATTTCAAATATTACCGGATAAATATCGGTACCGACCACTTCGAGCGGAATGTTCTTTGAGGCGAAAAAGCCCGAAACCTCGGAAAAATCAAATCCCGGCACCTGCATATCAAGACTGATGCCGACAAGATCGAATTTTTTGGGGTAAAACTCTCGCAGAAGCGACAGAGCGTAAAGCAGCGTTACCGAATCTTTTCCGCCCGAAACGCCGACAGCAAGCCGGTCTCCGTCTTCTATCATATTATAATCGTCTATAGCGCGACGCATTAAGCTGAGTAGTTTTTGCATATAACCGCCATTTTGTCTTAATTTTGCATATATTACTATTATATACTGCGCTTTTGAGTTTTTCAAGAAAGTGAAAATAACATCAGAGAAAAACGAAGCAAAACGAAGAAAACAGGCGAAAATAAAAGATTGGAGAATGCAAATTAAAAAGTTTTCGCAAAACGCTTGACTTTCAAATTAACATTTTTATATAATCATGAAGGTCTCAAAATGTTTGTAATTAACATTCAAATAAATGGAGGATTCAAAATGTCAACTTTCATGGCAAACGCATCTACTGTAGAGCGCAAATGGCATATAGTAGACGCCGCAGGCAAGCCGCTCGGCAGACTCGCTGCCGATATTTCGGTTCTTCTTATGGGAAAACATAAGACGGACTACACCCCGCATGTCGATTGCGGAGATTTCGTTATTGTCATCAACGCCGCAAAGGTCGTTTTGACCGGCAGCAAATGGGACGATAAAATTCACTACACACATTCCGGCTACGCCGGCGGGCTAAAAGAAACGAAGTATTCGAAACTTCGCGAAACCCGTCCGGAGCTTATCGTCGAGCTCGCTGTTAAAGGCATGATGCCGAAAAACACGCTCGGCAATAAAGCGCAGAGCAGGCTGCGCGTTTACCGCGATGAAAATCACGGCCATGACGCTCAGAAACCCGAAGTTTTCGGTAATTAAGAAAGGGAGGAAGATTGAATGTATAACAACAAAGCTTATTTCTACGGAACCGGCAGAAGAAAATCATCGGTCGCCAGGGTAAGAATCCTCCCCGGTACCGGAAAAGTCACAATCAACGACAGAGACATCGACGATTATTTCGGCCTTGATACGCTCAAGCTCATCGTCAACCAGCCGCTTGTTGCCACCGGCAACGTCGGCAAATTTGACCTTATCTGCAAAGTTGTCGGCGGCGGCGTTTCCGGTCAGGCGGGCGCAATTCGCCACGGCCTTGCAAGAGCGCTTCTTCAGGCGTCTAATGACGAATACCGTCCGATCCTCAAAAAAGCGGGCTTCCTAACCCGCGATCCGAGAATGAAAGAGAGAAAGAAATACGGTCTCAAAGCGGCTCGCCGCGCTCCGCAGTTCTCAAAGAGATAGTTTTTTTAAAGCGGCGCAGGCAGATTTTCGGGATTTATTTCGGATACTGCCGCGCGCTTTTTGCAAAACTTCAAACAGCTTAGTTTTTTCGGGCAGATTTTTGCATAAAATGCCCGAAATATGCACCATGCCTGCCTTTTCGGGCAGGTTCCGCTAAACCGATGACGGTTCGGCTGGGGCGGATAAGAAAGGCAATAACTTCCCGCATTTACAAAAAATGAGCAATTTTGCGGTGGAGCTTGCATATACTTACTTGGTAAAGTCAGTCGCGTTGACTTCAAGTCCGGTAGCGCTAATGTTTTAGTGCGGCAAAAAATCTTAATTTGCCGTATGCGACTTACCAAAGCGTGAAATGCCTAAAGGAAAACAAAAAGGCGTTCATGCATAGGGAAAAGGAGGCGATCTTTCCTGATGAGAAAAGATGGCGGCGTTTTTAAAAACGTCAAAAAGATTTCGCAGAAAGCTATTGCTATCATAATACTTTTTGCGATACTTGTTTCAGTATTAATTTCAGCGAATTTCAACATCAAAAACGTTACGGTAACCGATGGTGAAATTGTCAAAACCGCCCGGATGATGGGCGGCGATTATCGAGATATGATAGAGGACCTCGGTATTACTCTTGACAGCGGCGACCTTATCGAAACTTCGGAGAATGCAAAAGCTACCGACATCAACATTCTTCGCGCTTTTGATATAAACATTACGGCGGACGGAGTTGTTTATAACAGCAAATTCGCCAGGGGCACTGTGGGCGAAGCGCTCGCGGCAAACGGGATTTTTCCCGATGACGACGATATCGTTACCCCCGCA
>JAVBPR010000031.1:0-27853 GCA_031549485.1 Eubacteriales bacterium
AAATTAAAGAGATGAAATTCGAAGAGGCATTAAAAAGGCTTGATGAAATTTTGAAATCTCTCGAAAAAGGTGATGCGCCGCTTGACGAATCTGTTGCGCTTTTTGAAGAGGGGGTTGCGCTTTCCCGTAGATGCAACGAACTTCTTGACAGCGCGGAGCAAAAAGTTACGATGCTTTCAAAAGATGAAAACGGCGCGCTTGCCGAAAAGGATTTTTTCAGCGGAGAAACTTCGCTTAAGGGGGAATAATTGATGCAGGATTATTTAAAAATAATCAATGAGCGCATCGATGCCTTGGTAAACGATTCGGTTCCCGAAGCCGAGTTGCTCCAAAAAAGCATGAAATACAGTATGTCAGCAGGAGGGAAGAGGATTCGTCCCACGCTTGTGCTCGAATTCTGTCGCCTTTGTTGCGATGAGCCGGAAAAGGCTTTAAATTTCGCTGTTGCGCTTGAATGCATTCATACAGCCTCGCTTATTCACGACGATTTGCCATGTATGGACAATGACGATTTCCGCAGGGGAAAGCCGACAAATCATAAGATTTTCGGCGAGGCTGTCGCCGTGTGCGCGGGCGACGCGCTTATAACGCTTGCATTCAGGCTTGCTGCAACCTCTGTAGCCGGACATGAACTGCCGGAGAAAGTTCTAATTGAGGGAGTTCGGGTTCTTGCCGACGCCACGGGATATAAAGGGATGATAGGCGGTCAGGTTATCGACCTTATAAGCGAAGGGAAAATAATTGACAACGAGACTCTTGAGCTGCTTCACAGCATGAAGACAGGCGCGCTTATTAGGGCGGCCGCGCTTTTGGGATGTATAGCCGGCGGCGCAGATGCCGAAAAAACGGCGGCGGCTGTTAAATATGCCGAAAATATCGGACTCGCTTTCCAAATTGTGGACGACATTCTTGATGTCGAAGGCGATGCCGAAAAACTCGGCAAAACCCTCGGAAAAGACAGCGAAAGCGGTAAAAGCACCTTTGTCAGTAATCTCGGGATTATCTCGGCAAAAAATATAGCGAAGGAACTCACAATGGAAGCGGCAGCAGGGCTTTCGGTTTTCGAGCAGCCCGATTATCTTCAAAATCTTGCGTCAGAGCTTTTGACTCGTGACCACTAAGGAGAATTTGTTTGGAATTTTTTATCGAGCTTATAAATAATCACCTTCTGCAATCGGCTTTTCTCGCGTGGGCTATTGCCCAGCTTTTAAAGATTTTCACCTCATGGGCAATAACAAAAAAGTTTGATATTCGCCTTGTTTTCTCCGCCGGAGGGATGCCGAGCTCGCATACCGCGCTTCTGACCGCGCTCACTTATTCTATCGGTGAAACAGGCGGCGCGGGAACCCCTGTTTTTGCGGTTGCTATCTGCATTCTCCTTGTCGTCATGTATGACGCGGCAGGTGTTAGGCGCGAAGCGGGCAAACACGCAAGCCTTTTAAACATCCTTGTTGAGGATTGGGAGAAAAAACACGGAGAAATCACCGATCAAACGCTGAAAGAAATTATCGGGCATACGCCGATAGAAGTATTGGGCGGGTTTATTTTGGGCATAATAGTAGCCGCTCTTTTTTAAATAGCTTATTTGAAATAATATTATAAATATGCTAATATATCTATTAAGTTGGTGGCAGCTGTATTCTAGTCAGAGCTGTCGGTCCGTAAGACGGGGCTAAAAATCCGTTAAATGGCATATCGATGAAACTTTTTGTGCTTGCTTCAAACGCCCAGTTTGGGGTGGGTGCTGAAAGGTAGGTTTGCGGGCTACTGTCAATGGCATGATGGAACGACCCGCTTACCATGGAGGCCTAAAATGTGCGACGGTCGGCGCGGCAATGCCCGGCGCGGCGTACAGATTAGGGTTAACCTGCATTGCGGTTCTTTGTGAGCTGTGTGCAGAGTAGCCAGCCTTGAGTGGTTTTCTGCGGATAAGGGATCACGCCGGTTTTGCATGGCCATGCAGAACACGGCTATCGCCCTTTGAAACGAAAGCTGCAAAAGAGGATAAGGACTGAAAAAGCCTGTAGAGGAAAACTCCTAGACTGTTAAAACAAAGGGATTGCAGTGCGGACTAAGTGGCTATCGAGTACGTATTACGGTGACGTATACGCTTAAGCTTTAAAGGGAAACCGCTCTTATGGCAACAAAGAGTAGCTTATGGGGAAATCCAACTCGACCTAAGCCGCAAGATTTACTTTTGTTTTTTGTCCACTAACTTATTTGATTATTTTAGGAGAAATATGCCGAGTTCTGAAAAGAAAAAAGCAAAAAACGGAAAAAATAGCGGAAAAACATGGATAGTTAAAATAGTAATTATCACATTTATCATTTCGGTTATGCTGTCTGTTCTATCTTCAAGCGTGCTTGAGAATGTTAACATTGGCATCGCCGTTATCTTTTTATTGCTTTTTATCATTGTCAATATTATTTTTGATATTGTAGGAACATCGGTCACCGCTGCTACCGAAACACAGTTTCACTCGATGGCGGCTAAAAAGGTGGATGCCGCAACCGAAGCAATTTCGCTTATACGCAGGGCGGATGTCGTCTCAAATTTTTGCAACGACGTTATCGGCGATATTTGCGGAATCATAAGCGGAACAACCGGCGCGGTTATCGTTACTTTCATTTCAAAAACCGGATTTAATGCTGTACTTGCCGGAATTATCGTTACGGCAATTACAGCTTCACTTATTGTCGGGGGCAAGGCTTTCGGCAAATCGCTTGCCGTGTCGCACAGCGAAAAGATAGTATATTTAGTTGCGAAGATTATTACTTTCTTTAAAAGTCTTTTCAAGAGAAAAAGAGAGGATTAAAGAATGCCTGTTCTTGATAAAATCAGCGGCCCGGAATCGCTTTCAAAACTTAGTACAACCGAACTGTTGGCTCTGTGCGCCGAGCTTCGCTCTTTTTTAATATCCAATATTTCTGTTACCGGCGGTCATTTGGCCGCGAATTTAGGGGTGGTAGAGCTTACTGTCGCGCTTCTTAGAACCTTTGATTTTCCTCTTGATAAAATTGTTTTTGATGTCGGGCATCAAAGCTACGTATATAAAATTTTGACCGACAGGAAAGACGTATTTAAGACCTTGCGTCAAAAAGATGGGATTTGTGGATTTCCGCGGCCGGATGAAAGCAAATTCGATTCTTTTGCAACCGGTCACGCAAGCACTTCTATTTCTGCGGCGCTCGGACTTTCGGTCGCCATGCGGCTTTCGGGAGATATGCATTCGGCGATTGCGGTTATCGGTGACGGCGCGCTGACAGGCGGGCTTGCCTTTGAGGGGCTTAACAACGCCGGCCGTTATGGAAAAAATCTTATAGTAATTCTCAATGATAACGAGCAGGCAATCGATAAAAATGTCGGCGCTGTTTCGAGATATCTTTCACAACTTACGACAACCGAAAACTATTTCAAAGTAAAAGACGAAACGAAGCGAATTGTCAAAAACATCCCGCTTGTCGGCGATAAACTTTACAAAGCCATTCATTTCACAAAAGCGGCGGCAAAAGATATTGTTTCGACAGGCTCAATTTTCGAGCAGTTCGGATTTACATATTTCGGACCGATAGACGGTCATGATTTACATCAGCTTGAGACGGTGCTGAAAAGAGCAAAACAGCTTTCTGAGCCCGTTTTTATACATATCAAAACACAAAAGGGGAAGGGTTATTCCTTTGCGGAAGCCCGTCCGGAAAAATTTCACGGAATCGCTGATTTTAATATCGAAAGCGGCGAGCCGAATATTACGGCGGGGAAAACATTTTCCGCCGCATTCGGCGATTATATTTGCGAAAAAGCGAAAAACGACAGTAAAATTTGTGCCGTCACTGCCGCGATGAAAGACGGTGTCGGCTTAAAAGATTTTTCGCAAAAATATAATGGGCGCTGCTTTGATGTCGGTATTGCGGAGGGGCATGCGGTTACCTTTGCGGCAGGGCTTGCAAAGGGCGGACAAAAACCGGTTGTAGCCGTTTATTCAACGTTTTTCCAAAGAGCTTATGATAATATTATTCACGATGTTTCGCTACAAAAACTGCCTGTAATATTTGCGGTTGACCGAGCGGGTCTTGTCGGCGAGGACGGAGACACTCATCAGGGGATTTTTGATGTTCCGATGTTTTATCCGATTCCTAATCTTTCGATTTATTCGCCGCATAATTACGAAAGCCTGAAAAATTCATTTGATGATGCTTTTTCATACGGCTTGCTCGCGGCTGTAAGGTACCCGCGCGGCGGAGAAATAATATCTAAATCCGAAAAACTCGATGATTTTATATACGGGTACAATTATAAAAGAGCAAGAGTATTATTTGTTACATACGGCAGAATGATAGGCATTTGCGAGGCTGCGGCGGATGAACTGAAATCCGCGGGGGTAATCGGGCTAACAAAGATAAAACCTATAGATTTAAGCAAAATTTTGTCCTTTGCGCGCAAGGCGGAAAAGATAGTTTTCGTTGAGGAAACGATTAAAACCGGCGGAGCCGGCGAATATTTCGGCGCAATGCTAAAAGAGCGCGGTATAAATGTAAAATACAAAATCAAAGCAATTCCCGATGATTTTGTGCCCCACGGCACGGTAAACGAGCAGCTTGCGCTATGCGGACTTGACAAAGCGTCGCTTGTTGAGGCGGTGAAAAATTTTGACAAATAAAATACGCCTTGACGCCGCTTTAGTTGAGCGGGGGCTTGAAGCGAGCAGAGAAAGGGCAAAAGCCCTTATAATGAGCGGAATCGTCTATGTCGACAATCAAAAAGCCGATAAAGCAGGGCTTTTTGTTACCGAGAATAACAAAATCGAGATAATCGGCAAAAAACTTAAATACGTCAGCCGCGGCGGATTAAAACTTGAGAAAGCGGCCGAGGCCTGGAATCTTGATTTCAGCGGGAAAATCTGTATGGATATCGGCGCATCAACGGGCGGTTTTACCGATTTTATGCTTCAAAACGGTGCTGCAAAAGTTTATGCCGTCGATGTAGGTTACGGTCAGCTTGCCTGGTCGCTTCGAACCGACGATAGGGTTGTGAATTTAGAGAGAACGAATTTCCGATATATTGAAAAAGAAAAGATTGA
This sequence comes from Eubacteriales bacterium, assembly GCA_031549485.1. Taxonomy (GTDB): domain Bacteria; phylum Bacillota; class Clostridia; order Oscillospirales; family Feifaniaceae; genus JAVBPR01. The sequence goes on from JAVBPR010000031.1 coordinate 5,079, forward strand.
GCCGCTTGATTTTGCTAGCGTTGATGTTTCTTTTATTTCGCTTTCGCATATTTTTCCGACAATGTTTGAGCTGCTGCGCGAAGACGGAGAAGCGGTTTGCCTTATAAAGCCCCAATTTGAGGCCGGTCGCGAAAAGGTCGGAAAAAAAGGCGTAGTAAGGGAAGAAATAACGCATATTGAAGTTATCGAAAAATGCGCCAGCGAGGCGGAAAAGATAGGGTTTTGCGTTGTCGCGATAGAATATTCGCCTATTAAAGGCCCTGAGGGGAATATAGAATTTTTGCTGTATTTGAAAAAATCGGAAAGCGCGCAAAGTCTTAAAATATCCGCGGAAGAAACTGTGAAGCGCGCTCATGCGGAGCTAATAAAGGAGTAAGTATGAAAGTTGGTATTATAACAAAAAACAGCGCGGAAGCTGAAAAAACTGCCGCGTCTGTTATAAAAAAGTTAAAATCGCTCTCTATTACTCCGATTACCTCTAATTTAGAAACCGAAAACACTGATTTGATTATTTCGGTCGGCGGAGACGGAACTTTTTTGCAAAGCGCGTTTGTATCGGGCGACAGGCAAATTCCCATTTTAGGAATCAATATGGGCAAGGTAGGATATTTGACAGAGCTTGAAAACAGCGAAATCGACGAACTCTCGCGGATTTCCACCGGGGATTTTCAAATAGAAGAGCGGATGATGCTTGACGCCGAGATAATAAGAGATGGGGTACAGATTTCCGCTTTCCGCGCGCTTAACGACGCCGCCATAAAGAATGGCCATGTCGCGCGAATGCTTGATATAACACTTTCCTGCAACGGCGAAAAGATTTCGGAATACCGCGCCGACGGCATACTTGCCAGCACACCGACAGGCTCGACGGCGTATTCGCTTTCGGCGGGCGGACCGGTTATCGATCCTGTGATGAGCTGCTTGCTTATCATTGCGATTTGCCCGCATTCGATAAATTCGCGACCGATTCTTTTTTCGGACAAATCACTGCTTTGTGCCGAGGTTTCGAATTTAACCGAAAAAGACGCTTTTTTGACAATAGACGGCAGGGAAAGCGCCGAGCTTTTTGAAAACGACAAGGTTTTAATAAAAAAATCAAAGATTGTTACAAAAGTTGTAAGGCTTAAAAATGTGAACTTTAACGAAACGCTAAATAAAAAGTTCGGAAGCGTGGGGAGCGGCAAATGAAAAATATAAGACAAAGCAAAATTTTGGAATTTATTTCAAAAATGAATATAGAGACACAGGAAGAGCTTGTGGCGCTGCTTCAGAAAAACGGTTTTAATGTTACCCAGGCGACGGTCAGCAGAGATATAAAAGAGCTTCGCCTTATTAAAGTTCAATATGAGAGCGGCAGGTCAAAATATGCGGCGTCAAGCCAGCTGACGCATTTTACACCGCAACCGAAATTCAATAAAATCCTTTCCGATTCGGTGATTAAAACGGATTTTGCCGGTAATATTGCGGTTATCAAATGCCATACAGGCATGGCTATGGCCGCCGCCACAGCGATTGACGCTATGAATTCTTCCGAGATTGTCGGCGCTGTTGCCGGCGATGATACAGTGATAGTGGTTCTTCGCGGCGAAAAAGACGCGGCGGATTTTGCTGGCGGGATAAATAAACTTCTTTAAGCGGGTATTTATATGCTTTCAAGCCTCCATGTAAAAAACATAGCGATTATAGAAGAACTCTCGATCGATTTCGAGAGCGGTTTTTCTGTGTTTACCGGCGAAACGGGCGCGGGAAAATCGATTATAATCGACGCTATCGGTCTTTTGCTTGGCGGAAGGGGAACGAAAGATTTAATAAGAAGCGGAGAGCAAAAGGCTGAGGTAAGCGCGGTTTTTTCCGGGCTTCTCGACGTCGCGGCGGAACTTTCGGAGATTGGGTCGGCGCCCGATGAAAACGGGGAACTGCTTATTTCAAGGGAAATTACGGCGGAAGGGAAATCAAGTTGCAAAGCGGGCGGAAAGCCTGTTACCGCATCGATTTTAAAAGCCGCGGCGCCGATTTTAGCCGATATCTACGGGCAACATGAAAGCGGCGCGCTTTTGGATGCTGATAAACATATTATTTTTCTTGATAATTTTGCAAATATTCAAAACGAAAAAGAAGAATATGCAAAAGCATATTTGCACGTCAAAGTTTTAAAACAAAAACTTCGCGCCTCGCAGATGAGCGAAGATGAGAAATCCCGCCGTATAGCGCTTCTCGATTTACAAATCAAAGAATTAAAAGAAGCGAGTATTACAGCGGGCGAGGCTGAAGAACTTTCGGAAAAACTTAAAATACTGCGAAGCTCCGAAAAAATCACCGAAGCGGTCGATAAGGTTTTTTCGCTTTTTGACGGCGGTGACGAAGGAGCGGGAGTAAAGGAACTTTTAGCGAAATCCGAAAAATCTATTGCACAGATTTCGGACGTTTCGGAGCCGCTTTCGAAGCTAAATGATAAATTAAAAGAGATAATTTTCATGGCGGAGGATTGCACCGATTTGGCGCTTCGCGCAAGACCTCATGATTTTGAAAAAGGCGAACTTGAGCTTTTTGAAGACAGGCTTGCGCTGATAAATCGATTGCAGAAAAAATACGGACCGGATTTATCCGTTTATCTTGATGAAATTGAAAAAGAAAAAGAAGATATTCTTGAGAAAAGCGCTCAGACAGAGGAAATAAGAAGTGATTTATATAGCGCTGTCGCGGTTTTAAAAGAAGAAGCCGAAAAACTGACAAAGCGCAGAAAACAAGCGGCGCAAAGCCTCAATAAGCGAATTATAGACGAGCTTTCAGGGCTTGAAATGACAAAATGCGCGTTTGAAGTCAGCATAACAAAAGCAGGTAGCGGCGAAAAAATCCTTTATGGACAGGATGGGTGCGATAAGGTAGAATTTTTACTGAGCGCAAATGCGGGCGAAGAGCTAAAGCCGCTCTCGAAAATCGCATCGGGCGGTGAGCTTTCAAGAATTATGCTTGCGTTCAAAAGCGTTTTTACAAATGAAAAAACACCGAAAACAATGATTTTCGATGAGATAGATACCGGCGTATCGGGCAGCGCCGCCGAGAAAATCGGCAAAAAGATGGCCGAAATTTCAAATAACAAACAGGTGTTTTGCGTTACTCATCTTTCGCAGATTGCAGCGCTTGCCGAGAGTCATTATCTTATAAAAAAGAGCACGGCAAACGAAAGAACAAAAACAACGCTCTCGCTTCTTGACAGAGACGGCAGGATAAAAGAGCTGGCGCGAATGATAAGCGGCGAGACCGTTTCGGATGTGGCGTTTGAAAACGCAAAAGAAATGATAAAGAATAACAAAAACATATAATGGAGGCAGCAGTGAACGTATTTGACGATTTAAAGGCGAGAGGACTTATTGCGCAGACGACGCATGAAGAAGAAATAAAGGAGCTCCTTTCCAAACCTACAACTTTTTATATCGGCTTTGATCCGACGGCAGACAGTCTGCACATCGGGCATTATTTACAGCTTGTTATTATGGCGCATCTTCAGCGCGCCGGGCATAGGCCGATTGCAATTCTCGGCGGGGGAACCGCGATGGTCGGTGATCCTTCCGGCAGGACCGATATGCGCAAAATGATGACACGAGAAACTATAGCGCATAATCTTTCGTGCTTCCAGGGGCAGATGTCGCGGCTGGTCGATTTTTCGGAAGGGAAAGCGCTCATTCTCGATAACGGGGATTGGCTTTTAAAACTGAATTATATAGATTTTCTTCGGGAAATCGGCGTGCATTTTTCGGTTAACAAGATGCTTAGTTATGAATGCTTTAAGTCAAGATTCGAGCGCGGTCTCAGCTTTATCGAGTTTAATTATATGCTTATGCAAAGCTACGATTTTCTCTATTTGTTTAAAAAATACGGCTGCCGTCTTGAGCTCGGCGGAGATGACCAATGGGCGAATATTATCGCCGGTGCCGATTTGATTCGCAGAAGCGAGGGGGCGCAGGCATACGGCATGACCTTTACGCTTCTTACGACAAGTCAAGGCAAAAAAATGGGAAAAACAGAAAAGGGCGCTATTTGGCTTGACGCCGAAAAATGCTCTGTTTACGACTTCTTTCAGTATTTCCGCAATGTCGAGGATGATGACGCTGTAAGGCTTTTGAAAATGCTAACATTCCTGCCGCTTGATTATATCGAGAAAGAATTCGGGCATTTAGAGGGGAAAGACCTCAATATTGCAAAAGAACGCCTTGCCTATGAAGTCACGAAGCAAGTCCACGGCGAAAATGAGGCAAATAAAGTTATGGACGCTGCCCGAAATGTTTTCGGCGCAGGCGAGGCGGACGAGAATATGCCTACCGTAAAGGTTGAGTTTGATGGTGAAATAGGAATTCTTGACATACTTACATTAAGCGGAATTTGCCCGTCAAAAAGCGAAGCGAGAAGGCTTGTAGAGCAGGGCGGGTGCACCGTTTCGGATACAAAAATCACCGCGACAGATAAGAAGTTTACGAACACAGATTTTGAAAACGGATATTTGATTTTGAAAAAAGGAAAAAAACAAATTTATAAAATCGAAAAATAAAGGGGGAGCAAAATGACACTGGACAAATGGATAATTCTTGTTGCTATGCTTGGCTATATGGCGCTGGTAATCGTTATCGGCCTCATATACGCAAAAAGAAATCAAAACACTGAGCAATTCTTCCTTGGGGGAAGAAGCCTCGGACCTTGGGTAACCGCGATGAGCGCGGAAGCCTCGGATATGAGCGGATGGCTTTTGATGGGACTTCCGGGTGTCGCTTACATCTCGGGATTCAGCGAAGCATTTTGGACCGCGCTCGGGCTTGGAATCGGTACATACCTTAACTGGAAAATTGTTGCGGTAAGGCTTAGAAAATATAGTCAAGTCGCTAATAACTCCATAACGCTTCCGGACTTTTTAAGCAATAGGTTCAAAGACAACAAAAAGATACTTATGAACATTTCTGCAATAATAATCCTGTTGTTCTTTACCATTTACGTTGCCACCGGATTTGTCGCATGCGGAAAACTTTTTAACAGCATTTTCGGAATTGATTACACACTTATGATGCTTGTTTCGGCCGCGGTTATCGTTATCTATACAATTATCGGCGGATTTTTGGCAGAGAGCACGACCGATTTTATCCAGGGAATCCTTATGTGCATTTCGCTTGCTATCGTTCTTATTGTCGGAGTTGTCGCGGCGGGCGGAGTTAAAGATGTTATTGCCAATATCAAGCAAATGCCAGGATTTTTAAATATTAATCAGATATTCAGTTTTAAAGACCAAACGGCGGCGCCGTTCGGATTTTTGGCTATAATATCAACGCTTGCGTGGGGGCTCGGATATTTCGGAATGCCGCATGTGCTGCTGAGATTTATGGCGATCAGATCATCTAAAGAGCTGAAAAAATCCCGAATTGTCGCGACGACTTGGGTTATAATTTCGCTTTTTTCCGCTGTATGTTTAGGTCTTGTCGGCGCGGCGGTTTTCCCGCACGCCGGAGCAAACGGACTAATTAGCGGCAATCATGAGACGATATTTATTCAAATGTCGATAAAACTTTTGCCTGCTGTTATTGCGGGAATCATGATGAGCGGAATTATGGCGGCGACTATGAGCACCTCGGATTCTCAGCTTTTGATTACCGCTTCCGCGGTTTCGCAGAATATTTACAAAGGATTTTTGAACAAAAAAGCATCCGACAAAAACGTCATGTGGGTTTCAAGAATCACAATTATTATCGTTACTGTTATTGCGGCGATTTTAGCGCTTAACGAAAACAGCTCGATTTTCCGCCTTGTTTCGTATGCTTGGGCGGGATTCGGCGCGGCGTTCGGCCCGGTAATCCTGTTCTCGCTTTTCTGGAAGAGGATGACGCTTGCCGGGGCGGTTTCGGGCGTGATTGCCGGCGGCGGTATGGTAATACTCTGGAAAAATGTTATCAGTAAACTCGCGAGCTACTTAAACATCTATGAGCTTTTGCCGGCGTTTATCTTCGCTTGCATAGTTATCGTTGTTGTGAGCCTGCTTACAAAAGAACCGTCTAAAGAAATTCAGGACGAATTCGAATTTGTAAAAACGGCTGATATTTAAAAGAAATAAAAAAGAGCCGCGCTACTAAGCGCGGCTCTTTTTATGTTTAAAACTATACTTTGATATTGAATCCGCCGAGGATATTCATCATCTGTTCTTTCAGATCAACAAGATGAGCGGCTTCGTCTTTTAGCGAAGGATCAAGTGTGTCGATGGAATTTTTAAGTGCGGTAATAAAATGATTTATTGCCGAAACTTCTGCCGCACTGTCTGCGGCGTTGGTGTGCAAGCCTTTTGCCGCATAATCTGCATGCTCTTTTACGTATGCCTGTTCCGCGGCATAAAGGGTATCGTCAAGTTTGCCTTCCGCGTGGAGAGATTCGATTTTTGCGATGACCTTTTCCAGCTCGGGGTTGAAATCCTTGCCTGCTTTTGCGGCCTCTTTAAAGCCTTTGATAACGTTTGTCAAGAAACCCATTTTTAATCTCCTTTTATTTTTAATTGCTGAGTATTCTTTTAAAAAGGGGGAAGCCAAAAAAGAATTTTATCTGTCGTTTACAAGGTTTTTCATGTTGTAGAAGCCGGGGCCTTTGCCCGCGATATATTCGGCAGCCTTAACGGCGCCGACCGCAAAAACTTCTTTTGACGATGCTTTATGGCTAAGCTCGATAATCTCATCGGTTCCGGCGAATATAACATCATGGTCGCCGACTATATTTCCGCCGCGGACCGAGTGGATTCCGATCTCGTTTTTGGTGCGTTTTTGTCTTGTGCAGCTTCGGTCATAAACATATTGCGGACGGACTGTCATTACGCCGCTTACCGCGTCGGCAAGCATAAGAGCGGTTCCGCTCGGCGCGTCGATTTTTTGGTTGTGGTGCTTTTCGACAATTTCGATATCAAAACCATCCTCTAAAATTGCCGCCGCCTTTTCGGCAAGGCTTATTAAAAGATTTATTCCGATTGACATATTCGCGCTGTAAAATACCGGGATTTTAAGCGCGGCCTCGACAACCTGCTCCACCTGATCGGAGGATAGGCCGGTTGTGGCGACAACGATAGGCGTTTTGCTGTTTAATGCGTACTGAATTATTGCACTTAAGGCGGAAGGATGCGAAAAATCAATTATGACATCCGCTTTGCCTGAAAACTCCTCCGGAGTTTTATAGATAGGGAAGCCGGCGTAATTTTCGGCGCAAATATCTATTCCGGCTATAATCTCCGCATTTTTGTTTTCCGAGATAAGCTTTGTTATCGTGCGGCCCATTTTGCCGCACGCGCCGGAGAGCAGTATCTTTAACATCCTTAATTCACTATCCTTACTTTAATAATTTGAATTCTTTCAAAACAGCGGTAAGTTTCTCTATTCCCGAAGCGTCCATGCCGTAAAGCGGAAGGCGAAGGTCGCCGACGCCGTAGCCGAGAATATTCATAGCCTGTTTTACCGGGATAGGATTTACATCCATAAACATCGCGCTGATAAACGGAATAAGCGAAATTTGGAGATTCGCGGCTTCCTCATATTTGCCGTCAAAGCAAAGGGCGCAAATTTCGCGAGTTTCTTTCGGAATAATATTTGAAATAACCGAGATAACGCCGCGCCCGCCGAGAGCCATAATAGGAACGATTTGATCATCATTGCCGGAATAAATCGGAAGCGAGTCGCCGCAAAGGGCTCTTGTTTCCGCGATTTGCGAAATGTTTCCGCTTGCTTCTTTTGTCGCGATAATATTTGGGATTTTTGTAAGCTCAAGATATGTTTTCGGTAAAATGTTAAGCCCGGTTCTCGAGGGGACATTATAAAGAATAATAGGCAAATCGACCTTTGCGGCTATAGCCTCATAGTGCTTTACAAGACCTTTTTGAGAAGTTTTGTTGTAATACGGGGTAACCATAAGCAGACCGTCGGCGCCGTCTTTTTGCGCCTGGACCGAATGCTCTATGGCAAAATAAGTGTCGTTGCTTCCGGTGCCGGCGATAACAGGAACACGGCTTTTTGCAATTACAACAGCATAGCGGATAAGCTCGGAATGCTCGGACGGGCTGAGCGTCGGGCTTTCGCCGGTTGTGCCCGCAACGATAATAGCGTCGGTTCCGTTATCGATTTGAAAATCGATAAGCTGACCGAATTTTTCAAAATTTATACTTCCGTCAGGGTTAAACGGGGTGACGATTGCAACACCGGCACCTTTAAATAACGGGTTCATAAAATCCTCCTATAATAATTAAATAAAGCCTTTGGCGCAAAGGAGCTCTGCCATCAAGACCGCGCCGCCCGCAGCACCGCGAAGCGTGTTGTGCGAAACGCAGATGAATTTGTAATCAAACTGGCTGTCCTCACGAAGTCTGCCGACCGAAACGGCCATGCCGTTTTCGATGTTGCGAACCAATTTGGTCTGCGGCATATTGTCCTCAGCAAAATAATGCAAAAATTGCTTCGGCGCAGAGGGGAGATCAAGTTCCTGCGGTGCGCCTTTAAATTCGCTCCAACGTTTTAAAATCTCTTCTTTTGAAATCTTTTTGTCAAAACTTGCGAAAACCGCCGCCAAATGTCCGTCCGAAACGGGAACGCGGATGCACTGGGTTGTAAAGGACGGGGAAGTAGCGGGGACTATTGCGTCGCCTTCTATTTTGCCCCAGATTTTAAGCGGCTCCTGCTCGCTTTTTTCTTCCTCGCCGCCGATAAACGGAATGATGTTGTCGACTATTTCGGGGAAAGTTTCAAAAGTTTTGCCGGCGCCTGAAATTGCCTGATAGGTACAAGCGAGAACATTTTTGATTCCGAGGTCGAAGAGCGGATGAAGTGCCGGAAGGTAGCTCTGGAGAGAGCAGTTTGATTTAACAGCGATAAATCCGCGTGTTGTGCCGAGACGTTTTCTCTGCGCAGTGATAATATCCGCGTGCTCCGGATTAACTTCCGGAATGATCATCGGAACATCGGGAGTGTTTCTGTGCGCAGAATTGTTGCTGATAACAGGGCATTCGAGCTTAGCGTATTTTTCTTCAAGAGCTTTGATTTCGTCTTTTTTCATATCTACCGCACAGAAGATAAAATCAACTTCCGCGGCGATTTTTTCGGCGTCTTTAGTCGCGTCCAGAACAATCATTTCCGCAACCGCCGAGGGGATTTCGACATCCATTGCCCATTTTGCACCGACCGCGTCCGCGTATTTTTTTCCTGCAGAACGCTCCGAAGCGGCAAGAACCTTGATTTTATACCAAGGATGCTCGGCAAGCAAAGTTATAAAGCGCTGGCCGACCATCCCGGTAGCTCCTACAATTCCGATGTTGTAATTTTTCATGTTTTTCTCCTTTAAATCCTACTTCGCAAAATAAAAAAACCGGTTGAATAACCGGCTGCATATGTAATATAATTATCTATATTATAAGTATATTACAAAACGCAGATAGTTCTCCATCAAAAGATGACAGTGGCGAGCCTGTTTGACACGACACCAGGGCACGGGTTACCAAAAACCGCCCCTTCGGCGTTTTTACCTTTTTCCCGATTTGATAACAGCTTTGGCAGCCCAAAACGGAATAATTATTAAAAACGCGCCTCTATCTTACGAAATATTTTATTAAAATTATATTATCATATCCCGAAAAATGTGTCAATTATTAGATTTTCCGATTATTTGATCGCTGTGATTTGCAAAGGAAGTATTATGAAAAGGATTTTTTTGATTTTTATTTGTTGTTCTTTGTTATTTGTTATATTTGCTTTTTCGGCTGACGGCGCGCCTGTGACCGAGGGTTCCGGCGTTGTTCGCGTCGGCCTTTTTTATGGAAGCGGTGCGAAAATCAACGCCAATGCGCTTTGCGAAGCGGGATACAGGGTTGGATATTTCGAAGGGGAAATCTTCAATACCGTTTTTAGCTTTGAAAACCGTTTTGTAACCTTTGTAAAAGATACAGGCGTAAGCATTTCGGGGAACAGCGTCACTGCGGGCGACGAAATCGGTGCATATCATTTGGAGAGCACGGCGGGTTTCAGCAGCGAAGCCGAAGCGAAAAGAGCGGCGGCGGCAATAAAAGCCGAAAATCCTTCTTATAATGTTTTTCCTGCATATATCGGCGGAGTTTATAAAATCAGAATCGGTTCGTACCCCACCAAGGCGGCGGCGACCGCGGATATCGGACGGGTTAATAAAGAAACATCTGGCGAACTTTCTGCCGTCGGGGCGAGTAAAACAGCGATAACGATGATAGATATGAACGATAAATATATCGTATGTGAAATAGACCTTTCCGCGGCGTTTCCGGCAGCAATGCCGAAAACCGAAAGCGCGACAATGAAAAACGGAAACTATTATTATGAGGGAGCGTTTGAATTTAAGAGATTCGACGGCGGAGATATAAACCTTGTAAATGTTGTAACTATCGACCAGTATATTTGCGGGGTTCTTCCAAATGAAATGAGCTATGACTGGCCGCTTGAAGCGCTGAAAGCGCAGGCGCTTTGCTCTCGCGGATATTATATTATGCATACTACAAAGCATAGCAAATACGGCTTCGGCGTTTGCACCACGACCGATTGCCAGGTCTACCGCGGAACATATGACCAAAAAGCGCGAATTTTAGAAGCGGTTGAGGGCACAAAAAACCTGCTTGTTACATATGAGGGCAAGCCTGTTGAAACACTCTTCATGGCGTCAAGCGGCGGATATACCGAGAGCGTTGAAAATGTTTGGGGAGGGAAGGCGCTGCCGTATCTTATCGCGCAACCTGATCCCGAAACAAAGCCTTTTGAATATAGCGCGACGGTGACAAACAAGGAGCTTACCGAGTATTTTCAGGGCAAGGGATATAAAATCGGCAATGTTGTTGATTTTTATGTTTCGCAATATACCGTTCCCGCGCATAACGTTTATGCGATAACGATTGTAGACGATACCGGGAATAAACTTGAGATAAAAAAATGCGATAATGTCAGAATAGCCCTTAATAAATACGTAAAAAGCCCGCGGTTTACGATTACGCCGGGCGGCGAAAAACAGTTATATATTAGCGGAGTAAACGAGCCGATAAAAGGCGGACAAAGCGTTGCGGTAATATCGGCAAGCGGCATGGTCGAAAATATTCCGGTTGATGAGGTTAAGATTATTGACGGCAGCGGAAATATAGCGCCTGTTCCCGGCGGAGAAAATAACGGGGTTTATTACATAAACGGGACAGGCTGGGGCCATAACGTGGGCATGAGCCAATACGGAGCAAGCGCAATGGCAAAAAGAGGCGTTTTGTTCGACGAAATTTTACGATTTTATTTTCCGGGATGCGAACTCGCAACTTTTCCGGAGCTTGGGAAGGGATACATAATTTCTTGATGAAAACAACAGATTTTTACTATGATTTGCCGGAGGACCTCATAGCCCAAACGCCTATTGAAGACAGAAGCGCATCGAGGCTTTTGGTTTTGAATAAAGAAACGGGCGATATAAGTCATCGCAGATTTTCGGATTTGCTTGATATCCTCGGCGAAAACGATGTTTTGGTGCTTAACGATTCAAAGGTTATACCTGCGCGAATTTACGGCACGAGAACCGATACCGGCGCGGTTGTTGAATTTTTGCTTTTGAAAAGGGTTTCGGATTATGCATGGGAAACGCTTGCAGGACCGGGGAAAAAAGCGAAAATAGGAACCGTTTTTGATTTCAGCGGGCTTATGACCGGCGAGATTACCGAAATTATCGACGAAGGCATAAGGATAATAAAATTCAGCGAAAGCACAAATATCTATGCTGTCCTTGATGAAATCGGAAAGATGCCGCTGCCTCCTTATATCACGAAATCGCTCTCCGACCAGGCGAGATATCAGACGGTATATGCAAAAAATCTCGGCTCTGCGGCCGCGCCGACGGCAGGCTTGCATTTCACAAAAGAAATGCTTGCAAGGCTTGAAGAAAAAGGGGTTTCAATCGTTTATCTTACCTTGCATGTAGGGCTTGGAACATTTAGGCCGGTTAAGGTCGAAAATGTCACGGAGCATATAATGCACAAAGAAAGCTATCATATTTCGGAAAGTGCGGCAACCGCGATAAATTCTGCAAAGCAAAAAGGGAAACGGATAATTTCGGTGGGCACGACAAGCTGCCGCACCCTTGAATCGGCGGCAGATGAAACCGGGATGATTGCAGCGGGAAGCGGTGAAACAGGGATATTTATTTATCCGGGGTATAAATTCAAGGTTATTGACGCGCTGATAACAAATTTTCATCTGCCGGAAAGCACTTTATTAATGCTTGTCTCGGCGTTTTCAAGCAAGGAAAAAATCATGGCGGCATACGCCGAGGCGATAAAGGAAAAATATAGGTTTTTCAGCTTCGGCGATGCGATGTTTATCGAGTGAAGGGTAGAATAAATGTTTGAACTTCTTAAGAAAGAAAATAAAGCAAGGCGGGGAAGATTTTCGACCGTTCACGGCGTTGTAGAGACGCCGGTTTTCATGAATGTAGGAACGGCGGCGGCAATCAAGGGCGGCGTCAGCACGATGGATTTAAAAGAATGCGGCTGTCAAATCGAGCTTTCGAATACCTATCATCTTCATCTGCGGCCGGGCGATGACGTTATCGCAAAGCTCGGCGGAATACATAAATTTTTTAACTGGGACAGGCCGGTTTTGACCGACAGCGGCGGCTTCCAGGTTTTTTCGCTTGCCGGACTCCGTGAGATTCGCGAAGAAGGGGTTACCTTTGCTTCGCATATCGACGGCAGACCGATTTTTATGGGACCGGAAGAGAGTATGCAAATACAGTCGAATATTGCTTCGACCGTTGCTATGGCGTTTGATGAATGTATTGAAATTCCCGCCGAATATGACTATGTCAAAAAATCGGCGGAGCGAACGCTTCGCTGGCTTCAAAGATGCAAAAATGAAATGCAGAGGCTAAACTCTCTTGAAAGCACAATTAACAAAAATCAGATGCTTTTCGGAATTAATCAAGGTGGGGTGTATAAAGATATCCGCATTTGGCATATGCAGGAAATTGCAAAGCTGAACCTTAATGGATATGCAATAGGCGGGCTCGCGGTCGGCGAAACCGCAGAGGAGATGTATGAAATTATTGAAGCTGTCGAGCCGTTCATGCCGGAAGAAAAACCGCGCTACCTCATGGGCGTTGGAACGCCGCTTAATATTTTGGAGGCAGTGCGCAGAGGAATTGATTTTTTTGACTGCGTTATGCCGAGCCGAAATGCGCGCCACGGACACTTATTTACAAGCGTGGGTATTATTAACCTCATGAATGAGAAATATAAACTTGACGAGCGTCCGATTGACGAGGCCTGCGGCTGCGATACATGTAAAAATTACAGCCGCGCGTATATAAGGCATCTTTTCAAAGCGAAAGAAATGCTCGCCATGCGCCTTGCGGTAATTCACAATCTTCATTTTTATAATAATTTTCTTTTGGAAATCAGAAATTCTTTGGACGGCGGAATTTTCGAAGAATTTTATATTGAAAAGAAAAATTTGATAGGGAACAGGATTTAACTTTACTTTTGCCATTTAAAGTGCTAAAGTAATTTTGAGGTGAATAGTTTGAACAGCAAATTAAAAGATGAACACTTGGACTTTTTTTTCAAGGCTGTCTTATCGCTTGAAAACGAAGAGGAATGCTATGCTTTTTTTGAGGATATTTGTACCGTTTCGGAGCTGAAAGACCTGTCGCAGAGGCTTCACGTTGCAAAAATGCTGTCAGAGAAAAAAGTTTATTCCGACATTGTAAAATCAACAGGAGCGTCAACAGCGACAATCAGCAGGGTAAACCGCGCGCTTGCGTACGGAAGCGACGGCTACCAGCTTGTTTTTAAAAGATTAAAATGAGCGATTATAACATTCTTGCGGATTTTTACGATTTTTTTAACGGCGAAATAAATTATGCTGAGTTTGCGGAATTTTATATCAAGCAATTTGAAAAAAACGGCAGCGATCCTAAAATCATTCTTGATTTGGGTTGCGGCACGGCAAAACTCACCCTTTTGATGGCTGAAAAAGGCTACGACATGATTGGGGTGGACGGCTCTGCGGAGATGCTTGATAAAGCCTATAAAAATATTGCCGGAAATAAAAACGTGCTTTTGCTAAACCAGGACTTCCAAAGCCTTGATTTATATGGCACGATAGATGCGGCATACAGCAGTCTTGACGCACTTAATTCACTACCCGGGGCAAATGCACTTTTTGCGTGTTTTGCAAGGGTAAATTTATTTATGAGCGCGGGCGGGCTTTTTATTTTTGATCTGAATTCAAAATATAAATTTGAAAATATTTTTGCAAATAATGTTTATTATTATGATGCCGAAAATGTCAGCCTCATTTGGCAGAACCGATATAATAAAGCGAAAAAATACTGTGATTTCGAACTGACTTTTTTTGAAAAAGACGACCTTGACAAGTATACCCGCGGGGATGAAATAATCAGAGAATATTGCTTTTCGCGAAGCGAAGTGGAAAATATTCTTGAAAAAAGCGGGTTCAAACTTCTTTCGGTGACCGATATAAAAGGGAAAAAGCCGCGCGAGGATGAGCAGCGTCTCTTTTTCACCGCAAAAAAACACAAGGATATTATTAAAAATGAGAAACTTTATAAAAGCGATTTCGAAGGACGGGTATGTGAGGGCGTTTGCTCTTGACAGCACCGAAATAGTGGAGCAGGCGAGAAACTATCATAATACAGCGCCGACCGCAACGGCGGCTCTCGGGCGCACGCTGACTGCGACGTCGCTAATGGGCTTGATGCAAAAGGAAGACCAGCATTCGCTGACCTTGCAGATAAAAGGAAACGGCCCTGCGGGCGATATCATCTGCGTTTCGGATAACAGCGGAAATGTAAGAGGATATATTGTGAACCCGGCTGTTTCGCTTCCGCTTAATATGCAGGGGAAGCTCGATGTTTCGGGCGCGGTCGGAACCGAAGGAAGCATAGTTGTAATACGCGACTTAAATATGAGAGAGCCGTATATCGGGCGAACCGAGATCGTTTCGGGCGAAATTGCGGAGGATATCGCGCATTATTTTGCCTCGAGCGAACAGGTCCCGACCGCTTGCGCTTTTGGCGTGCTCGTTGACAGAGACCACAGCGTTCTCGCCGCCGGCGGGTATATTGTTCAGCTAATGCCGGGCGCTCCGAGCGAAGTTATAGATAGCCTTGAGGGCGGCATTTTTACTGCGGAAAGCATTTCTGCGATGATAGCGAAAAAAATGACGCCCGAGGAGATATTAAAAGAAGTTATGCCGTCTTTCGATATCGAGATAACAGAGCGCGGAAAATGCGAATACCGCTGTAACTGCAGCGAAAAAAGAGTGACCGGAGCGCTTGTTTCGCTCGGCAAGGAAGAGCTGGAAAAGCTCGCCAAAGAAGAGGAAAATATCGAGGTTTGCTGTCAATTTTGCGATAAAAAATATAGCTTCCCGGGAGAGCATCTTCTTAAAATGATAAAATAACCGGCAGAAAATTAAATTAGTTTCAATTTTCTATTGACAAAGTATCGGTGCTTATAGTAAACTTAATTTCGTCGTTCAAGGACGACTTGTCGGGAGTTTAGCTCAGCTGGGAGAGCATCTGCCTTACAAGCAGAGGGTCAGCGGTTCGAGCCCGTTAACTCCCACCATTTTGGCCCAGTAGTTCAGTTGGTTAGAACGCTAGCCTGTCACGCTAGAGGTCGACGGTTCGAGCCCGTTCTGGGTCGCCAATAGGATGCGCAATAGTGCGTCCGGTGATAAATAAAGCTGAAGTTTCTTCAGCTTTATCTATTAGCCTCTGTAGCTCAGTTGGTAGAGCAGGGGACTGAAAATCCCCGTGTCGTTGGTTCGATTCCGACCGGAGGCACCATGCGCGCGGATGTAGCTCATCTGGTAGAGCGCCACCTTGCCAAGGTGGAGGTAGCGAGTTCGAGCCTCGTCATCCGCTCCATATAATAAACAGGAGATTTTTTCTCCTGTTTATTACTATAAAAAAGTAAACTTTTTTCAAGTTTTGTAATATAATCTAAATATGGCGCCATAGCCAAGTGGTAAGGCAAGGGTCTGCAAAACCCTCATTCCCCGGTTCAAATCTGGGTGGCGCCTCCAAAAAAAGAGACACATCCTTTACTGGTATGTGTCTCTTTTTTTTGATATAATACTGTTTGAATAAAAAATGATTTTAAATTAAAGGATGTATTGCGCAGCCGGGGATTTGCGCCGTCCCGCTAAACTGCCGCTACAAAGTAATAATAATGAAAGATGTTTTTAAACTTGCAGTAAAAGTTTTTTCATATACTTTTATCGCGATATTTTGTGTTTTCTTATTTTCGCTTGCGCTTAGCGCGATGTTCGAGCGCAAGTTCTTCATGATTTTATTTTCTGTTATCGCCATTTTTTCTGTTGTTTCGCTGCCGTATCTTGCCGCATGGCGGCAGGGCAGACGGGATGAAAACCTCGTAAAAGTCGGTCATATAAAAAAATCGAGTTTCAAGGGGCTGTTTGCAGGGCTTATTGCCGCTGTTCCTTCCGCCGCGCTGATTACGGCGTTTCTCGTTATCGGTTCGGGGGAAGAAATGTATAAAGTCATATACGAAGCGGTTGTAAGGATTTGGTTTTTTGCTTTTGCGATTTCCTTTGATATGTTTTTCAAAACACCCGCTTTGCTGTATTGTTATCTGATTCCTCCGATATTAGGCGCCGGTCTCGGATACATACTCGGGTATAAAGAAATTTCGCTCACCGAAAAAATCATCTATAAAAAATCAAAATAAAAAACCTTGCGCGGGCATATAATTACCTAAAAGATTTAAGGGTGATTATATGCTGAAAATATTGGATAAAAGAGTTGTAGCCGCTTTAATGGTCATATTGGTGCTTGCCATGGGCGTTTCGATTTTTGGAATTGCAAAAAGTGATTTGCAGGCAAAAAAAACGGCAACAGGCGCAAAAAATACGGTTATTGTTGATGCAGGCCATGGCGGGTTTGACGGCGGAGCCTCGGCGGAAGACGTGTATGAAAAGTCGCTTAATCTTCTTATAGCTACCGAACTTGAGGTCGAACTGCTGGGAAGAGGCTATAATGTAATTATGACGCGTACCGAAGATGACGCGATAGGAACAGGGATAAAAACGACTAAAACAAATGATATGCGGGCAAGGCGCGCGCTTGCCGATAAAAACCCCGGCGCGATTTTTGTAAGCATACATATGAATAATTTTTTGGCAGATCGAAGCTGCAAAGGCGCACAGGTGTTCTATGGCAAGAAAAACGAGAAAAGCCGTGAGCTCGCCGAATTTTTAACATCGGCGATAAAAGCTGATTTACAACCTGAAAATCATCGCCTGCCGAAATTGGCTGGCGACGGAATTTATCTGATGAAAACAATTACTAACCCGGCTGTTATAGTCGAGTGCGGATTTTTATCGAATGCTGAGGAACTGGCAAGCCTCTGTAATCCAGATTACCAGTCAAAATGCGCTAAAGCGATTGCAAGCGGAATAGATTTATATTATCAAAAATGAGGGAAGAAAATGGCGGCTAAAAATATTTATGTTTGCTCCGAATGCGGGCATAATTCGGCAAAATGGCTTGGAAAATGCCCCGCGTGTGGGGAGTGGGACACTTTTAGCGAGGAAACGGTTGTCAAAACTCCTCAAAATAAAAGGACGAGCTATGCCGTTTCCGCCGAACCGGAAAAAATCGGCGCTATCGAGCTTTCGGACGAAATGCGCTATAAAACAGGTATCGGCGAGCTTGACCGGGTTTTCGGCGGCGGCGTTGTAAAGGGTTCTGTCGTCTTAATCAGCGGTGATCCGGGTATAGGCAAAAGCACGATTTTATTGCAAATTTGTGAATATCTCGGCAAAAATTTAAAGATTTTATATGTTTCGGGGGAAGAATCCGCAAGCCAGATAAAACTTCGAAGCAAACGCCTTTCGGTAAACGCTGAAAACTTATTTGTAATGAGCGAGACATCGATTGACGCAGTACTGTCAGCAATCGAAAAAACCGCGCCTCAGATTGTTATAATAGATTCAATTCAAACGATGCAGAGCAGCGAAGTAAGCTCGATTCCGGGAAGCATAACACAAGTCAAGGAGTGTGCGCGCGCAATAATAGAAATGTCAAAATCGGGCGATATAACAACTTTTATGGTCGGGCACGTCAACAAAGAGGGAACGATAGCCGGGCCGAAAGTACTTGAGCATATGGTCGATACAGTGCTTTATTTTGAGGGCGACAAAAGTTTAAATTACAGGCTTTTGCGAGCTACAAAAAACCGATACGGCTCAACAAACGAAATAGGTATGTTCGAGATGCAAAGCACCGGCCTTATCGAGGTTGAAAACCCTTCCGAAACGCTTCTTTCTGGAAAACCTCAGGGAGTGCCGGGGAGTTGCGCGATTTGCGTTATCGAAGGAACGCGCCCGATTTTAGCCGAAGTTCAGGCGCTTGCGGCGAAAACGATTTATCCGGTTGCCAAACGCACGGTGACCGGAATAGAATTCAACCGTCTTTCTATGCTCATAGCTGTGCTTGAAAAAAGGCTGATGATGAATTTTGCCGGTTTTGACGTTTTTGTTAACGTTATCGGCGGCCTTAGAATAAGCGAGCCTTCCTGTGATGCGGCGACGGCTATCGCGCTTGCTTCGAGCTATCGGGATATTCCTGTGGATGATAAATTAATTGCAATAGGCGAGGTCGGCCTTGCGGGAGAGCTTCGCTCGGTACGCGGAATTGAGCTGCAAATTGCCGAGGCGGTCAGGCTCGGTTTTGACAAAATAATTATTCCTTATCATAATAAAATCAGCATAAATCCGAAGGGGGCAAAGGTTTTTCCGGTCAAAAATATCGGACAAGCTTTAAGCATCGCTCTTGACAAAAAATTAAACTGATGTGAAAATTATAATAATAAAATTTTAAAATATAGGGAGATTAAAATGAGATTTTTCATCGACACCGCCAATGTAAACGAAATCAAAGACGCATACGATATGGGCGTTATCTCGGGCGTTACGACCAACCCGTCCATCATCGCAAAAGAAGGCAAATCATTCAAAACCGCTGTAAAAGAAATAACTGATATTATAGGCAAGGAAAACTATATTTTTGCCGAGGTTATTTCGCTTGAGGCGGATGGCATGGTTGCCGAGGGCAGAGAGCTTGTTAAACTTCACAGCAAAGTCGTTGTCAAAATCCCGATGTGCAAAGAGGGAATAAAAGCGGTTTCGATTTTATCAAAAGAGGGGATTAACACTTGTGTAACTCTTATTTTCTCGGCAGGACAGGCTCTCCTTGCGGCTATGGCAGGCGCTACTTATGTCGCTCCGTTTGTCGGCAGGGTTGACGATATCGGCTGGAACGGCTGTGCGCTTATAGCTGAAATATCAGAAATGTTTGCCATGCAGGATATCGACACACAGCTTGTTGTCGCTTCGACAAGAAATCCTGTTCACATTATTGAAATCGCGAAAGCTGGCGCGGATATCGCTACAATTCCTTACGGCGTCATTATGCAGCTTATCAATCATCCGCTTACAACAAACGGCCTTGAAAAGTTCATGAAAGACTGGGAAACCGTTCCGAAAGACTAATATTTTTTCAAATAAAAGTTCCGGCAAAAATGCCGGAACTTTTTCTATTATTATTGTTGACATGTTAAACCTAAGTGTTATAATACAACAAGAGGATGTTAAAAAATAACATTTTATGACACGGGGGTTATGATGAGTTACGACAGGAGAGAACGTATCCGGCAGCTTCTTCAGAAAAATGAAGTTGTGAAAATTAAAGACCTTATGGTCGAATTTCCGAATGTTACAAGTATGACAATCAGGCGGGATTTAGCTTATCTTGAAAGCATGGGCGAAATCATATTGGTTCGCGGCGGAGCGCGTGCGTACAAGAAAAATGCAGCCGACGAGGCAGGATATTTTCAGCGCGCCGGTGAAAATATCGAAGCTAAAAGACATCTTGCGGAGCTTGCGGTCAAGTTCATCGAGCCCGGCAGGTCGGTTTTTTTGGATTCCGGCTCGACTATCATGGAAATCGCAAAAATAATGCCCGATTTAAATTTGTCGCTTCTGACAACCGATCCGCTTATCGCCCTGGAAATTGTTAAGCGTTATAATCCGACGGTAAATCTTATGGGCGGCGTTTTGAGCTACGGAAACCATTCTGTTTCAGGCCTTCAGGCGATAAATTACATAAAAAATTTCAATATCGATATCGCTTTTATCGTGCCGAGCGCATTTTCACTTGAAAGCGGATTCAGCTGCGGCAACAACAGCGAGTGCGACATAAAGCACTCAATTGTGAAAAAGAGCAGAGAAACCTATTTGATTCTCGACAGCAGCAAGTTTGAAAAGAATCTTCCGTTTACCTTTGCACAGCTTGAAGATATCGATGTTTTTATAACCGACAAAAAGCCGGACGATAAAATTTGCAAAATTCTTAAAAAACATCAAATAAAACTAATTTATTAATATAGGAGGAAAATATGGCAACACCTGTAATGATGCCGAAAGTCGGAATTTCGGTTGAAAGCTGCGTTATCACCAAATGGAACAAGAAAAAAGGAGATAGCGTTGCAGTTGGAGAGGTCCTTTTCACCTTTGAAACCGATAAAAGCACCCTTGACGAAGAAGCCACCGTCGCGGGAACCGTATTAGATATTTTCTATGGAGACGGCGACGATGTTCCGTGTATGGCAAATGTTTGCGTTATCGGAAAGCCGGGCGAAGATATAAGCGCGTTTTTACCTCCTAAAGAAGAGGAAACTCCCGCACCCGCGGAAAAAGCGCCTGAGAGCAAACCGGAGCCGGTTGCCGTAGCGCCGATAGCAACCAATGCTCCAAAAACAATCGCCGAGCCGCAAGACGGACGCCTTAAAATTTCGCCGAGAGCGAAAGCCCTTGCCGAAAAAGCCGGCGTCGACCCCCGATTTGCAGGTGCAACAGGCGCGGAAGGCCGAATCTGCGAAGCAGATATCAGAGCGCTTATCGCAAATCCCGTAAGCGCGGCGGAAATGGCGGCGAAAACCTCGGCACCGAAATCCGCATATATCGATGAAAAATTCAGCGGCATACGCAAAGCAATCGCAAAAAATATGCAGGCTTCGCTTTCAAATATGGCACAGCTTACGCATAACAGCTCTTTTGATGCCAGCGCGATTCTCGAACTTCGCGCCGCAATAAAAAAAGGCGGCGAAAAAATCGGACTTGCGAATATTACCCTTAATGACATCGTCCTTTTTGCTGTTTCGCGCGTTCTTAAAAATCACGCCCATCTTAATTCCAATATGATTGACGACAGCACCTTGAGAATTTTCGACAGCGTAAACCTCGGCATGGCGGTTGATACCGACAGAGGACTTATGGTTCCGACGCTATTTGATGCGGACAAAAAGAGCTTAAATGAAATAGCGATAGAAGCTAAAACTCTCGCAAAAGAATGCCAAAACGGAACAATCAGCCCCGACAAAACAAGGGGAGCAACTTTTACAATCAGCAATTTGGGGATTTTCGGCATCGAGTCGTTTACCCCTGTAATAAATCCGCCGCAGGTCGGAATTCTTGGCGTTTGCGCCACGACCACAAGGCTTAAACCAAACGGCACGCCGTATCAGGCGATGGGACTTTCGCTTACATATGACCACCGCGCGCTTGACGGAGCACCTGCTTCCAAATTCCTTAAAGATTTGTGCGATACCCTTGAAAACATAAGTCTTTTGCTTCTGAAATAAGGAGGATATATGGAAATTTATGATTTGATTGTTATCGGCGGCGGACCGGGCGGATATCTCGGTGCCGAAAGGGCAGGCCACGCGGGACTTAAAACTATGGTAGTTGAAAAACGCGCTCTCGGCGGCGTTTGCCTCAATGAGGGATGTATCCCCTCGAAAGCTCTTTTGAATTCCGCAAAAGCTTTTTATTACGCGAGCAGCGGACACGGATACGGTGTTACTGCCGAAAACGCAAAGATAAATCAAAAAGCGGTTATCGAGCGGAAAAATAATGTCGTAAAAACCCTTGTCGCCGGCGTCGGTATGCAGATGAAGAAAAATCACGTCGATGTTAAGCGTGATGCCGCCGAGATTCTCGGCAAGAGCGCGGAAGGCTTTAAAGTAAAAGTCGGCAAAGAGGAATTTATAGCAAAAAAACTTCTTATAGCGACTGGTTCCGAAGCAATTGTTCCTCCTATTCCGGGAGTAGCGGAGGGGATAAAGAGCGGATTTGTAATGACTAACCGCGAAATTCTTGATTTAACCGAAATCCCGAAAAAACTTACAGTTATTGGCGGCGGCGTTATCGGTCTTGAGATGGCTTCTTATTTTAATTCGGTGGGAAGCAAGGTGACCGTCGTCGAGATGATGGATAAAATTGCAGGTCCGACCGATAGGGAAATCAGCAATATCCTTCAAAACAACTACGCTAAAAAAGGCGTTGATTTTAAACTTTCCTGCAAAGTCACCGAAGTTATAAACGGCAAGGTGATTTTTGAAGAAAACGGCAAAACAAGCGAAGTTGCGGCGGATAAAGTTCTGCTTTCGATAGGCCGCAGGGCGGTTACAACCGGATTCGGTCTTGAAACACTCGGCGTTTTGTGTGACCGCGGCGCTGTTAAAACCGATGAGCAGATGAAAACAAATATTTCGGGTGTCTATGCCTGCGGCGATGTAAACGGAGTTTCGATGCTTGCACACACGGCTTATCGCGAGGCGGAAGTTGCCGTTAACAACATGCTCGGCAAAAACGACAGAATGACTTACAACGCAATTCCCGGCG